>JAKQJG010000166.1 GCA_029561305.1 Bacteroidota bacterium
AGTTTTAGGCGGGTGAGAAGGGCTTTTGTTCTGAATAGATTCTAGCTGTTCAATAAAGTATAAATAGGGTAAAAAAATGAATTTTATTAAATCAATGACGGTTGCTCAAAAGTTGTTCGCAATCATCGCCATTGCTGTCACCGTAGCAACGGTTCAGGCGGGTATTGGCTTGTTTGAGTTGAGTAAAAGTAGAGATAGCCTGAAAACTGTCTATGAAGACCGAATGGTGCCACTTGAGCAGTTGGACAGTATTGCAATCAATATGCTTAAAAACCGTACGCATATTAATGCTGCCTTGAATGAAACACATACTGTCATTGGGCCAGATAAAAAACCAATATTGGCACTAGATACTCAAAATGCATTAAAAGAAGCGCAGTATATTGAAAGTAAAATTGAAGAAATCAGTAAGACCTGGGCCGTTTATATGGCCACGAATCTAACCCCAGAAGAAAAGCTTTTGGCTGAAAAATTTTCAGATAACCGAGGTGAATTTGTAACGAAAATATTAAAGCCTGCCATTGCAAAATTGCAATCTGGGAATTATCAAGAGTTAGCGCAGATCAATGCAAAAACCCAAAATTTATTTATGTTGGCTGAAAAGGACTTATTGGCTTTAAAAACATTGCAGTTAGATATTGCTGCTAAAGAGTATCAATCTGCCGCTGCAAGTTTTGAGAACATCCGCTTACTCACTTTTGCAGGTCTGGCTTTTGCTGTAATTTTGATGATTGTTGTTGGCTACGCGATTTCACGTTCAATTACAAAATCACTTGGTGGCGAACCCGGTGCAATGTATGACACGGCTAACCGTATTGCGGCAGGTAATCTAGATTTTAAAATTAACCTTGCCGCCAATGATAGTACCAGTGCAATGGCCGCCATGAGTAATATGCAAAGTAATATTAAGCAGTTAGTGGCCGATGCTTCGATGTTGTCAACCGCAGCTAAAGAGGGGCGACTAGCCACCCGTGCAGATGCAAATCGACATTTGGGCGACTATCGTAAAGTGGTTGCTGGGGTGAATGAAACCTTAGATGCAGTGATTGGGCCATTAAATGTTGCCGCAAATTACGTTGACCGAATTTCTAAAGGGGATATTCCAGCCAAGATTACAGACAATTATAACGGTGAGTTCAACGCGATTAAACAGAATTTAAATACTTGTATTGATGCCATTAACAACATGGTCGATGAGGCTGTTGCTCTGGAAAATGCAGCGATTGATGGGCAACTGAACACACGTGCAGATGCCAATAAATATCAGGGTGATTTCCGTAAAGTGATTGAAGGATTTAATAAATCTCTTGATGCCATTGTGACGCCATTGACTATGGCTGCTGGCTATGTTGAAAAACTCGCAAAAGGAGATATGCCTGCCAAAATTACCGATAGTTATAACGGTGATTTTAATGTGATTAAAAATAATTTGAATACCTGTATTGATGCGATTTCTTTATT
>JAKQJG010000174.1 GCA_029561305.1 Bacteroidota bacterium
ATCACCATATCTATTTGTGAGCCGCCTGTTTTGCTGTCTTTTACTTTTTTCCAGGAAGATTGTTCGCTGTAAATGCCGGGTATACCCAATGCCACTTTGATGGCAGGCGTATGTTTATAACAAAGGGTTTCAAAAGCAAGCCCACTCCATGTTTTCCAGGAAGGCGTTTCGGATATTTTTAGCCAGGCACCTTTGCCACTTGCTTTGGCAGGCTCAATAAATTTGAGGTAAAACAGTGAGTATTCGTCTGTGAGCACATAAATACTGTCTTTTATTTTTTTACCAAAAGGTGTGTAAGCCGTTATAAAACCGGAGGTGGATAATTCTTCCAGCAGTGAAGTAGTGCTGCCGCCAGACTGCAGTTTGCATGTTTTAATAATATTATTCCTCGTCATACCCATGGGCTTTGCGGCCAATGCCCGTATCACTTTCATATACCGGTCGGCATTATCAAATAACGACCGGTACAGGTCATCAAATTCATTGTATAAAAAACCATTTTTTGAAAAACATTCCCGGTCTATTAATTGTGCGGCACTTAGTCCTGGCTGCAGCAAGGATAAATATTGCGGTATGCCCCCCATGGCCATGTAGAGTTGTGTAATTTGATAGCGGTTGAGCTGTATCCTGCGGCTTTTTAAAAACAGTTCTGTTTCGTACAGGTTAAAGGGCAGCATGGGTATTTTACGGGTGATCCGGTTGTGAAGGCCGCCTTTGTTTCTAACAATATTTTGAATCATCCAGCCGGCAGCAGAACCACATAAGATAACCGCTATATTATTTTTAGCAGCAGCCCAGGTGTTCCAGAAATTTTCAAAGGCTGCTAAAAAATTTGATTTGGGCGTTTGCATCCATGGGAACTCATCCAGGAAAACAATTACTTTTTTCTGCCGCATTCTTTTTTGAAGTAATACCTGCAGCATATCAAATGCCGCAAACCAGTCTGCAGGAACCGGTATCGGTACCCCGGCATTCAGCTGCTTACTCATATCATTTGTAAACCGCTGTAATTGCATAGCTGTTTCCACGCCATGCACGCCCGAATAATGAAAGTTGATCTGTTTGTCGAGGTAGGTATTTATGAGGTAGGTTTTGCCTACCCTG
>JAKQJG010000196.1 GCA_029561305.1 Bacteroidota bacterium
GGCCTGTGGATTGTGATTGAAATGACAGAGAAACAACTCGGGGTAAGAAAAATATCTCAACTGGGTGGTGTGGCACATAAAGCGCCGGTACTTACAATTATGCTGGTAATCATTGCACTGGCAAATATTGCGCTGCCGCTCACCAATGCATTTGTGGGAGAGTTTATGATGTTCAGCGGTTTGTTTCAATTTAATATTTGGTACGCTGTTGTTGCCGGCGTAAGTATCATCCTGGCGGCTGTTTATACATTAAACATGATCCAGAAAGTATTTTACGGCGAAAGCAATACGCTTACGGCGGGGATGAAAGATATTTCGTTCAATGAAAAACTGGCATTGGCGATCATTGTGGTATTGATATTTGCAGCAGGTGTATATCCGCAGCCGTTTTTCGATCTTACGAAAGAAACAGTATCATCTTTAATAACAAGATTTAAGTAAACTAAAATTCTCCTTTAGGGGATAGGTATGAACGCAATTATTATAACAGCGCTTTGGGGTGTGGTGATGATGTTAAGGGGTGTTTTTTCAAAAAACAAAAGCAGTGCTTTGCCATGGGCTGTTACAGGTCTGTTGATAGCACTGGCTGGCAACTGCTATGAACTGGTGCAGCCCCAATGGTTTGCCGGAGGAACAGAATACAGGATGCTCTTTGGCGTGGACGTAAAAGAAATGCTTCACTTCAATAGCTTCAACCTTACATTTATTGCTGTTGTGTTGTTTTGCACTTTACTCTATTTCCTGCTGAATGGACGGGATATTGAAAAAACCGGGGAGCATGTGTCGGAATATTTTGCACTGATATTTTTTGTTTTGTGTGGAGTGTGTCTCTCTGCCACATTCAATACATTACTTACACTGTTCCTTGGTATCGAGATCATGTCCATACCTCTGTATATTCTCACGGGCAGCGACAAACGAAATTTAAAAAGCAATGAAGCGGCGCTTAAGTATTTCCTGATGGGTTCTTTCTCCACCGGTATTATGCTGATGGGGATAGCTTTTGTATACGGAGGAAATTCCAGCGGTTCATTCTTTATTGATAACATTAATTTGGGCGAAGGCAAGATGCCGGTAATGGTGGCTGTTGGGCTGGTATTCCTGCTCATTGCCATGGGCTTTAAAGTATCTGCAGCACCTTTCCATTTCTGGACGCCGGATGTATACGACGGTGCGCCGACCGTGTTCACCTCTTTTATGGCTACCATTGTAAAAGCAGCTGGCTTTGTTGCATTTGTGCGTTTATTTGAAAATGCTTTTGGTGCGGTACAATCTCAGTGGCAGGCTTTACTGGCAGTGATAACAGCAGCCACACTATTAATTGGTAATCTCACAGCGGTATTCCAGCAAAGTGTAAAACGGATGTTGTCGTATTCAAGTATTGCACAGGCAGGTTTTATGCTGTTTGCTGTATTTGCTTTGAATGAAACCGCAAAAGAAGGACTGATATTATATGCTGCTGCTTACAGTCTTGCATCCATTGGACTATTTGCCATATTGGTTAAAATGAATGACTATACCGTTGATGGCTTTAATGGTTTGGCAAAACGGGAGCCGGTATTAGCACTTACTGCCACTGTCTTTTTATTATCACTTACCGGTGTGCCATTAACTGCAGGGTTTCTTGGTAAATTTTATATGCTCACGGCTGCCATGAAGGATGGACACCAGCACTGGCTGGTATTATTTGCGGTATTGTGTGCGGCGATAAGCGCTTACTATTATTTTAAGATCATCCAGGCCATCTATTTCAGAGACAGCAATGAAGCAGTTGTTAATGAGTCCGGCATCACACCTACCTTTAGGTATCTGTTGGTATTTACAGCTGTATTGATCATTGTGCTGGGCCTTTTTCCTTATATATTGACGGATTGGCTGCATTATTATATTCCTTAAACTGCAACTTGGTTTCCCTGCCTTTCAATGAACCATATTTCCTTTCAAATTATTTTCTGTAAATAATTCTTACAAGCATTTACCTTTAAGCAGAATTATTTCGCATGAGGTACAAGGATATCATATCTCTTTCATACAATACTGTTAAGAGCAACCGGCTCCGTACTGCTATTACGATTATTATCATAGCGCTGGGTATTATGGCGCTTATTTTAATTATGACAGCAATCGAGGCAGTAAATCAAAGTCTCACCACCAGTTTTTCTACCATGGGTGCCAATGCCTTTAGTGTCCGGTTTAAGGAAAGAAGGATGCATATGGGAGGGGGACCTAATGAAAGTGAGACAAAGAAAGTAAAAAGAAATTCGCTTCGGTCCAGGTCGTCGAATGAAGGACGTATGATCACGTATGATGAGGCAAGGGCCTTTAAAGAACGTTACCATTTCCCGGCATTGGTGGGCGTGGGGATAAATGGTCCGGGTGGAATAATCGCAAACAATGAATCCAAAAAAACAAACCCGGATGTGAGGCTGGTAGGTGGTGATGAAAATTACCTTATGCTTAATGGTTATGAAATTGAAGCCGGCAGAAATTTTATTGAAGCAGACGTGGAAAGTGGCACAGGTGTATGTATTCTCGGCAGAGCGGTGGCAGAGAAACTTTATGGAGAAAATGCAATGAGGGCAGTAGAGAAAGTGATCACAGTGGCAGATAACAAATACAGGGTGATCGGCGTGCTGAAGGATAAAGGCAGCAGCGCCTTTATGAATGCCGACAAAGTAGTGATTACTACGTACAACAATATCCGCAGAACATTTGGCACCGAAGGGAAGTCGTATACAATTGCTGTGATGGTAAATGACATGAAGATGATGGACGTGGCAGTGAGCGAAGCCATTGGCACTTTCCGTCCTGTAAGAAAGCTTGACATAAAAGAAGACGACAATTTCTATATTGACAAGAGTGACAGCATCGCCCAGTCGCTCATGACCAATCTTGCCTTTTTACGTTATGCCACCATTGCCATTGCTTTTATAACCTTGCTCGGTGCCGCAATAGGCTTGATGAATATTATGCTGGTGGCGGTGAATGAACGTACAAAGGAGATTGGATTAATAAAATCGCTGGGAGGAAAGTCCTCCGAGATCAGGGCCCAGTTTTTATGGGAATCCATTATCATCAGCCTGATGGGCGCCGTTGCAGGAATCGTAACAGGTATTTTATTGGGCAATCTTGTTGGCCTCGCACTCAATACAGGCTTTGTTGTTCCCTGGGCCTGGGTGATAACAGGAGTGATCGTTTGTGCATTAGTTGGATTATTGGCCGGACTTTATCCTGCCTATAAAGCGGCTAAACTTGATCCTATTGTTGCATTGAGATATGAATAAAATCAACCGTTTGCACCAATGAAAATTTGAATGAAAACAAAAAATATCTCCCCTCTGCAAAAAAAATAAAAAATAAATCCGCCCTTTTGTTTCTTTCGGTTTATTCCCTAACTTGTGCCACACAACTATAAAATTAACGATTGAAGTAAGTTGTAATTTATCCCAGGATAGTAATCCGGATTGTTAACAAAACCGCTAAATTTCACAAACAAAAAAACTGAACGTCATGGCAGAAACAAAACCAACTGCAACAGTAAAAGCATCTACCCCGGCTTCGGCTAAACCATCAGGTAACGCAATCTCTCTCCTTGCACCAATTTTATGTGTAATTGCAGGGTATTTAATCTGGAGATTTATTTTAGGTAGCCCATCAGGCTTTAACAAGCCAGGAACCGGATGGTTTTGGCCTAACCACGATGAGCCTAAGAATGCATTGAACAAAATGTACCTTGGTGGTATCATTGTACCAATCCTGATCGGTTCATTCTTAACAATGCTCACTTTTGTTATTGAGAGATTTCTGACTATTTCAAAAGCAACTGGTACAGGAAATAATGCTGACTTTATCCGCAAAGTGCAATATGAACTGGCAAATAAAAATGTAGATGCTGCCATTGCCGCATGCGACAGGCAAAAAGGAAGTGTTGGAAATGTAATGAAAGCAGGTCTTCACAAATACAAAGAAATGATCCACAATTCTGAATTGTCTACCGAACAAAAGGTGATGGCGATTCAAAAAGAAGTGGAAGAAGCTACTGCCCTTGAGTTGCCAATGCTGGAGAAGAACCTGGTATTTTTGTCTACCATCGCTTCGGTTGCAACACTTCTCGGGCTGTTAGGTACTGTACTTGGTATGATCCGTTCCTTCTCTGCACTTGGTGAAGGTGAAGGTGGTGGTGATGCTGCCAGCAAATTGTCTGTAGGTATCTCGGAAGCCTTGTACAATACAGCGTTGGGTATCGGTACTTCTGCTTTTGCAATTATTTTCTACAATATTTTTACTACCAAAATAGATGGTATTACTTATGGTATAGACGAAAGCGGGTTCACATTGACTCAAAGTTTCGCTTCTTTATACAAATAGTTATTTCATTGTATGGAATTTATCATGTACTGAATCTAATCTATTAAAAGTAATACTATGGGAAGAGCGAAGATACCACGGAAAAGTACCAATATAGACATGACAGCAATGTGCGATGTGGCATTTCTGTTGCTGTCATTTTTTATCCTGGCTACCAAGCAAAAGCCGCCAGAAGCTGTTACTGTAGCTGCACCGTCTTCTGTGTCAACTAAAGCAGCCCCTGAAAAGTCAATACTAATCACATTGACCAAAGAGGGGAAGACTTTCCTGATGATGGGTGACGATATCAAAAAGAAGGATATTATAGCTGCTGTAAACACTGCTAAAAGTCTTGGGCTTAGTGACGCCGAAGTGACCAAAATAAGTAAGATGCCTGTAATTGGTGTTTCACTCGGGCAATTAAAACCTCTTGCAAACAGGGCAGATGAATTCTCCGCGGCGCAAATGCCTGGTATTCCTGCAAAAGACAGTACAAACAACGAGCTGGTTGACTGGATCAGGGGAATTACCACTGCATACGCAGGAAGCGAACTCAGTCTGAATGACCTGCAGCAGATGATATTACTGAAGGGAGACGGTGATGCGTTGTATCCCGATTTTAAAAATGTGAAGTACGCTTTAAAAAAGAACGGCCTTTACAAATTTAGAATTGTAACCAATTCAGAGAACGCTCCTGTTGGTTCAGAATTGTATAAGCTTAACAGGGAGAATCCTGCTGGCAAAAAGGAATAATATTATTTTATAAATAAAACTGATTTACGATGGCAGAAATGGATACCTCGTCGGGTGGCGGTCATAAGAAAGGCCCCGGCGTCAAAAAACCAAAAAAGCTTTCTACAAGGGTTGACCTTACACCAATGGTTGATCTTGGCTTTCTGCTGATAACATTTTTTGTGTTCACTACCACCATGAGCAAGCCCACGGCTATGAACATGAACGAACCGAAAGATGATGCGAAAGAAGAAGAAATGATGAAAGTTAAGGAGTCTGCTGTAATGACCATACTTATTGGTAAAGGAGACCAGGTATATTATTACAATGGCATACTAACTGGCGACAATGCAACAGCGATCTTTAAAAGCAGCAACTTTAAAGACATCCGGCAGATCATCCTCGATAAAAGGAACTCAGTACCTGATGGAGATAAGTCAAAGAGCGACCTGATGTACATCATTAAGGCTACCAAGGAAGCTAAGTTTAAAAATATTATTGATATTCTGGATGAAATGCAGATCAATGCTATTCCTCCCGGGCACTATGCTGAAGTGGATATCAATGATGCTGAACTTTCTTTGATCAAGCAAACAGAAGATGCAAACGGTATAAAATAATTTATGGATTTACACCGCTTTTGAATCTTATTAAAAAGAAATTGTAAATGGAAATCAACAAAATTTTAAGCGCAGATATTCTTGATATCATATTTGATGGCAAGAATAAACAATACGGGGCATACGAGTTGCGTAAGACTTATAACAGCAGGCTTACTAGAGCGCTGTTGATCACTGCAGCTTTGGCGGTACTGATTTTTCTTATCTCTGTTGTTACCAGTGCTGTAGGTAAAGCAAACGAAGATGCACTTGAAGTAGTGGATACTGAGATGGCAGAAGTAAAAAGTGACGAACCACCACCGCCTCCGCCTCCACCACCACCGCCACCACCCCAGGCACCACCGCCTCCGCCGGTAGAGCAGATCAAGTTTACACCGCCTGTTATCAAAAAAGACGATGAAGTAAAGGAAGAAGATAAGATAGAAGAAATTAAAGAAGAGGCAAAGATCAGTACCATTACACAGGAAGGTGTAAAAGAAGCGGAGATAAAACCTGTAGAAGAAAGTAATACAAACGTACAGGCAGCACCGGCGATTGACTATGAAAATACCATTTTTACCAAAGTGGAAAACGAAGCCGAATTTCCTGGTGGTAATGCCGCCTGGACAAGGTATCTGGAAAGGGCACTTGGTGGCTTTAACCCGGCTGACGAAGGTGCTGCACCCGGAACTTACCGCGTAATTGTAAGATTTGTAGTAGGTAAGGACGGCAGCATCAGCGATGTGAAAGCTGAAACAAGTTTCGGATCGGGAATGGAAGCACAAGCGATCAAAACTATTAAGAATGGCCCTAAATGGAAACCAGCCCTGCAGAACGGACGTAACGTGAACGCCTACCGCAGCCAGCCCATTACCTTTATTGTAGAAGAACAATAGATTATTATTTTATCTTGATATATCCCTTCCCGTTAGCGGGAAGGGATTTTTGTTTTGACACCTTGCATGTAGTAATTTTTTATGGAAAGTAACACTAACGCCATCTCAATAAAAATTTACTGTTATGGCAGATATCGAGATCAAAACCAAAAAAGGCAAATGCGCCACTAAAGCTCCTGCAAAAAAAGTCATTCGTGTTGACCTGACACCCATGGTTGACCTTGGCTTTTTATTGATTACATTTTTTGTATTTACCACCACGATGGCTAAAGCCACGGTAATGGATATTGTAACGCCGGTTGATGCGCCACCAGGTAATACAGTCTGTAACTCCTGCGCTTTAACGGTGCTGCTTGATAAAGACAACGCCGTTTATTATTATACAGGCGCATTTGAAAGAGTAAATCTTCAAAAGTCCGGTTTCGCTGCAATCAGGGAAGTGATACAGCAACGCAAACAGTTACTTGACAGTATGGGCAGGGATAAAAGCCAGTTCGCACTCATCATCAAATCTTCTGATTCAGCCAGGTTCAAAAATTTTGTAGATATCACAGACGAAGTAACTATCAATAACGTAAAGCACTATTATATTGATGAGTTAACGGCAGAAGAAAAAGAAGCAATGGAGCTGCTTCACAATTAAATAATAAAAATTGAAAGGCTATAGGTGCCCGTTAGTATGGATTGAAAGATCATTAAGGAAATTATTTCCGAATATTTAAAAATATAAAAAAATCCGGCAGCTGCCGGATTTTTTTTAAGAAGTTTAGCTAAATACGTCCCTCACTTTATCAAAGAACGATCTCTCATTCTTTTCCGGTTTGGGCTGAAAGTTCTGGCTGTGCTGCATTTTTTCCAGCATCGACTTTTCATCGCTGCTGATATGCTGCGGCGTCCAAACGTTTACATGTATCAGCTGGTCACCTTTTTCATAACTGTTCACACTTGGAAAGCCTTTTCCTTTCAACCTGAATATTTTACCGCTTTGTGTGCCTGCAGGAATTTTGATTTTCGCCTTACCATCTATGGTTGGCACTTCTACCTGTGTGCCAAAAACTGCATCTGGTATGGATATATGCAGATCAAACGCCACATTCAAACCGTCCCTGTGCAGTTGTGCATGTGCTTCTTCTTCTATCACTACTATCAGGTCGCCATAAGAACCACCCCGTTCGCCCGCATTGCCTTTTCCGCTCAGGCTTAGCTGCATGCCTTCCTGCACACCTGCCGGAATATCGATCGTTACAGTTTCTTCTCCATACACCCGCCCATCTCCTTTGCAGGCTGTACATTTATTTAACACGGTGGTTCCTTCACCATTACAGGTTGGGCAGGTGGTTACTGTTTGCATTTGTCCTAAGAAAGTATTCTGAACCCTTCTTACCTGGCCACTGCCGCCGCAGGTGCCGCAGGTTTGCACACTGTTCTTATCTTTTGCTCCACTACCCGTGCAGGTGGTACAGGTTATATATTTTTTAACCTTGATGGTTTTGCTGGCACCCTTGGCCATTTCTTCGTAGTTGAGTTTTATCTTAACCCGAAGATTACTGCCACGTACACCACGGGCACGGCCACCCGAAGAACGCCTGCCGCCTCCACCACCACCGCCAAAGAAACTTCCAAAAGGGCTGTCATCGCCAAAGATGTCGCCAAAATTGCTGAAGATATCATCCATGTTCATACCTCCGCCATTGAAGCCTCCGCCACCGCCACGCCCCTGGCCAAATGCCTGGTGACCAAAGCGGTCGTACTGAGCCCTCTTATCAGCATCGCTTAATATTTCATAAGCTTCTGCTGCCTCTTTAAATTTTTCTTCAGCAGCCTTATCCCCCGGGTTGCGGTCAGGATGGAATTGCATGGCCACTTTCCGGTATGCTTTCTTGATCTCATCCTGTGATGCAGATTTGGAAACGCCCAATATTTCGTAAAAATCCTTCTTCATTATCGATTTGGTAATTTGAAAATTTGAAAATTCGATGATGTTATTTGTAAGTTGGTTTCATTGGCTCATCACCAAATCATCAAATCGGCACATTTACTTGCCTACCACCACCTTTGCAAACCGGATGATCTTTTCATTCAGGTAATAACCTTTTGTTACTTCATCCACCACTTTGCCTTTCAGATCTTCTGTTGGTGCCGGTATCTCTGTAATAGCTTCATGCTTCTCCACATCAAATTCAGTGTTGATGGCATCCATGGCTTTTAATCCTTTCGCCTGCAGGGCAGTTCTTAGTTTATTGAATACAAGTTGAACCCCTGTTTTCAACTGCTCATCTTCACTGGCATGCAACTGCTTTTCAGCCCTGTCACAGTCATCCAGCACGTCCAGTAACGAAGTGATCACATCCCTGCCGGCAGTCTGCATCAGTTCGTAGCGTTCTTTGGCACTGCGTTTTTTAAAGTTGTCAAATTCGGCAAAGAGGCGGATGTATTTGTCCTTTTGCTCCTCCAGGTCAGCCTGGAGTTTATCAGCCATATTTTCAGCCTCAGGGTTACTCAAATGAGTAGTTCCCGGCACATCCGAATCGGAATTTATGTCAATACCGTCAAAGCCTTTTATCTCATCTGCCGTTGCTTCCGCACTGTTTTCCGTTTGTTTTTGTTCCATAGTATGTAAAATGTTATCGTTTAGGTATATAATGCCCCTTTTTAAGGTGTGCAAAGGTAAGGTTGTCAAATGGTTTGCCAAGAGGGGTTTGTTGCCAAATTGGCTGGCTGGGGATTTGAGTATTGTGAGTTTGTCCAGGAATCAATAGCATTAGCACACTCTTTATATGCAGCAGTCTCCAGCGCCGGGTTTCGCCAAATCATTGTTTTATTACAAGATGATTCAGGTGAAAACCAGCGCACGTACAGTTTATATTTGTGGATGAAATGTTCTTCGAAAAACTTCGGAAGTTTGATCCCCTCTCGAAATATCCGGATGTACAAATAACACAGCTGCCAGAGGAAGAATTTCTTTAAATTTATGCTGTCAAATTTCTTCAACCCATGCAATTAACCAAAGAACAACAGGATATTATCCACTCTGCTGGTGATATCAAGATAAATGCCGTGGCCGGCTCGGGCAAAACCACTACCATTATTGAATACGCAAAAGCAAGACCAGCCAAGAGCAAAATCCTGTACATCGCCTTTAATAAATCTGTAAAGCTGGAAGCTGTAAAAAAGTTTGCTGAAAAAGGTTTGTCAAATGTAAAAGTGGAGACAGCACATTCATTGGCGTACCGGCACATCGTTTTTGCCCATGGTTACAAAGTGCGGCCCCAAGGGTATAAGACAAATGAAATAGCCGAGTTGCTGGGACTGGAAGGCAACGGAGAAAAACATGGACAGTATATTATTGCCAATCATATCAATAAATTCATTGCGTATTTCTGCAACAGCAACAAGCAAAAAGTGCAGGACCTTAATTACCTGGATGTGGTGAATGATGGAAAGGCAAAAACATTTGTCAGAACATTTTATGCTTATATAGAAAGCAAAACAAGGTTATTGCTGAAAAAGATGGATTCAGGAGAGATAGATATTACGCATGATTTTTATTTAAAGAAATTTCAACTGTCACATCCGCAATTGCAATACGATTATATTTTGTTTGATGAAGGCCAGGATGCTTCGGAAGCCATGCTGGATATATTTTTACGGCAGAACGCCACCAGGGTTATTGTGGGTGATACGCACCAGCAGATCTATGGCTGGCGCTATGCAGTTAATTCATTGGAGAAAACAAGCTTCACCACATTTTATCTCTCTTCCAGTTTTCGTTTTACGCAGGATATTGCCAACCTGGCTATGAGCACATTGCAATGGAAAGATCATATTGAGGATTATAAACCCATCACCATTTCAGGCAAAGGAAATAGTAAAGAAGAGAAAACAAAAGCAGTATTGGCCAGGACTAACCTCGGCCTGTTACTAAAAGTGATTGAGTATGTAACAGAAAAGAAAAAGCTGGAGCGGATTTATTTTGAAGGCAATATCAACTCCTATACCTATGCAGATGATGGCGCTTCATTGTATGATGTGCTGAACCTCTACAACGGTAACCATAAACTGATAAGGGATAAATTGATAAAAGAGATGAACAGCATGGCGGAACTGGAAGAGTATATTGACAAAACGGAAGATGTACAGCTCGGCATGATGGTGGAAATAGTGAATGAGTATGGAAACGAAATTCCGGGTATTATCAAAACGATTAAAGAGAAACATATCAAAGACGAAGAAAAAGAGAAAGCAGAAATTATTTTTTCAACTGTACACCGTTGCAAGGGAATGGAGTATGATGAGGTGCAATTGGTAAAAGATTTTATTACAGAAGAAAAAATAAAGAAGGCAAAGGAGGAAGAGGAAAAGGACAAAGGCAAGAAAACTGGTGAAACCCAGAGAGAATTCAACGTAGCCAAACTGAGAGAGGAAATAAATTTGTTGTATGTTGCTGTTACCCGTACAAAAAATTTACTGCATATTCCTGCATCATTGTTGCCGGTAAATTTTCCTGCTTCTCCTCAAATAAAGATCATCAAAGAAGAGCAAACGAAAGAACACACAAAGCCCGTTGAGCCGGTCACCGTTTTTAAAAAAGGCATTGGAAAATATATTTCAAAGAATGGATACTATTCAGATGAACTGGCAAGGCAAAAGTACAATGATGCCAACCAGCCCTGGACAGATGCATTGGATAAAGAACTTACGGTGTTGTTTTATGACAGGATGAACCTGAAGGATATTGCCCATAATATGGGCCGCACAAGAGGGGCAATCATTAAGCGGTTAAAGAAATTGGGAATTGAGGATTTGTATTAAGAGGCCAGGGAAATAAAACAGCAATTTCATTTATCTTCACTGCCTAAAACCATTGCTATGTCTATCCGCATATTTATTACCGGCGGCACTTTTGATAAAGAATACAACGAACTAAACGGGCAGTTGTATTTTAAAGATTCTCACCTGAGCGATCTGCTTGATATGGGCCGCAGCAGGGTGGAAGTGGAGATCAGGACGCTGATGATGGTGGATAGCCTGGAGATGACGGATGAAGACAGGCAATTGATCGCTTACCAATGTAACAACTGCGATGAAACGCAGATCGTGATCACCCACGGCACGGATACGATGTCTGACACTGCTCAAATGCTGGCGAAGGAAGTAAAAGACAAAACCATTATTCTTACCGGTGCAATGATACCTATTAAGTTCGGCAGTAGTGATGGCCTGTTTAACCTCGGCAGTGCGCTGGCCTTTGCACAAACGCTTCCCGCAGGTGTGTATGTTGCCATGAATGGCCGCTATTTTCACTGGCACAATGTGCGGAAGAATAAGCAGACGGGGGTGTTTGA
>JAKQJG010000203.1 GCA_029561305.1 Bacteroidota bacterium
TGTTTTACCGAAATACTTCATTGCGGTGGCTTCTGTCATCACCACGGAATATGGATCTTTTAACGCTGTAGCTGGATTACCATGTAAGAGATCAAATCCATACATGGACAGCAGCGTACTGTCGCCCAGTTGTATTCCTTCTCTAAAACTTTTATCTCCTTTAGTGACACCAGAAGTGATTCCATCCCAGCGATAATAGTTGGCAACCAGCCCAGGATAATTTTCTTTTAATTGCCTTGCCAGCGGTCCCAATGTGGTAATGGCATACCTGGCATCCTGTCCCTTCCACTCACTTTGCAAAAAATACTGTTGTTTGGCATTGCGCAGCTCTTTATTCACCTGCAGTTCCTGCCACACATACACACCAATGAGCATGGCAAAAACAATTCCTGCAAATAAACCGGTAATATTTACAAAGGAATAGAACCGGTGTTTGCGGATGTTTCGCCAGGCAAGCGTAAAATAATTTTTTAGCATAGCAGTAATATTATGAGCCAGTTATTTTAAACCCAGGTAAATAGTTCCTCCATCTGCTTTTACGGTAACAGTAGCGCCTCCACCATTTAATTTACCTTCAACTTTATCATCTTCAAACTTGCCGCTAAAATTTTTTAGTTGATCTGTTTTTATTTTTTCCGCATACAGGTTAAGATCAACAGCACTATTATCCGGAATGTTCAATTTTATATTGCCGCCGCTATTGCTCAGGCGTACATTATTCATAAGTTTTGTGATGGCCACCGAAATATCTCCGCCGCTTGTTGCAGCCACTACATTGCATGAAAGTGAAGTCAATTCAATATTGCCACCAGATGTACTGGCATTTAAATCCCCTTCTATCGTTTCGCCCGATACATTTCCCCCAC
This sequence comes from Bacteroidota bacterium, assembly GCA_029561305.1. GTDB lineage: Bacteria > Bacteroidota > Bacteroidia > Chitinophagales > Chitinophagaceae > Ferruginibacter. The sequence continues at coordinate 867 of JAKQJG010000203.1, forward strand.
TCGTTGTTGCTTTAATATTTCCTTTTAACGCCGTCATTTCAACATTGCCACCGGATGTTATCAATTTCATTTTTCCATCGCACTGTTTTGCTTCTATATTACCACCGCTGGTAGTTAAATTAATTTCTTCGTGGGCATTTTCAATAATTATATTGCCACCAGAAGTGGTACCGTTGATCTTGCCAGCCACATCTGTTACAATGAGGTTGCCACCGCTGGTAGTAAAATCCTGTGTGCCGGTTACATGATACAATTCGATATTTCCCCCGCTGGTGCTGATATCAGTGGAAACATTTTTGGGCACATATATCTTAAATGAAATACTTAGTCCCTTTTTCCAGTTCATGTTCCTGGTCTTTGGCTTTGCCGTAGCAATTAGTTTATTTCCTTCCACTTCCATTTTTACATCATACTCTTTTTCAAGCCTGTCCCTGAGTTCCTGTTCAGATAATTTTTTATCTTTTGAATTATTGGCAACTGCATATAGTTCTGCTTTAAAAGAACCCGTAACTCCTGTAACTAAAATATTGCCACCGGATGTTTCAGATAACACAGTGCTCACAGTTCCTTCTGCCAGTGGTTTTGTGATCAACGGGCTTGTTTGCGCTGATGCCACAACGGCAGTGACCGCACTAAGAAATACTAAACAAAACTTTTTCATAAACTATATTTTAATGTGAAATGATCTATTCTGAACGTAAACTTTTTACAGGATTTACCGATGCCGCATTCATTGTTTTTGCTGCAATCACCAGCAGTGCAATCACAAATATCATCGCAAACAGTGCCATCATCAAGCCAATGTCAACACCATTATTAAAAGCAAACATCCTGATAAAGAAATGTCCAATGAGATAACCCAGGGGCAAACATATCGCTGCTGCGATAAAAATGAGCTTCATAAAACTGCCAGACAGTTCCCTCACAATATTTACTACAGATGCTCCCAGTACTTTTCTTATACCGATCTCTTTTATTCTCTTTTCTGTATTGTAGGTAACAATGCCGATCAATCCCATGATGGCAATCACAAAAATGATGGCACTAACCATGCCCATAAATTTCATATCAGCACCGGGATAATACCGCTGGTACAATTCTTTGGCATAATTCGAAAAAGCCAGTTCATCATGCGGATAATACTTTTTCCAAACAGGACCAACGGCTGCTTTGAAGTCAGTCTCCCGTACCGAGGTATTCGTTTGTATACTAAGCACATTAAACTGCGAAGGATTGTATTGCATAACCAGCGGACCAGCATCAAACTGGTAGATATAATAGCAGAAATTCTTTACAACACCCTGTATCACCACCTCCTGGTCATTTAAAATAACCGGTTTGCCAATGGCTTCCATTGCAGAGCCTAGCCCAAGACTGAACAATGCCTGTTCATTCACCACAACAAAAGGCGTTGCAGCATCACCATCATCCGTTGCCAGGTTTTTGCCAGCTGCAAAATCAAGTTTCATATTGTTGATAAAGGCCCCGTTGGCTGCATAATAACTGGCACTGATGTTATTTTCCTGTTTGTTTTTTTTAATACTGCATTGGGCAGAGGTTCCGCCAAATGGGACAGACACCAGTCCAACGCTTTCTACATCTTTAATAGCAGCAATATCTGCAGCCAGCAATTTATAGTTGCCGTTAGTAGACACATTGTAAATGTTTTGCCTGTTGAAATTTTCATTATCTGTGGCCATATATTGAAACTGGCTATAGAGGTTGGCAATTAAAAAAATAAAACAGGCTGTTACAACAAACTGTACCACCACTAAACTTTTTCTCAACCCGATTTTACCAAATGATGCAGGGCTTACCGTTCCTTTTAAAACCCTTGCCGGTTGAAAGGATGACAAAATGCGGGCAGGAATAATACCGGCAAGCACCCCGATAAAAAGGGTGAATAAAATAAACAGGAGGTACAACAACGCATTATTATCAACCTCCCACACAATCCATTCCAATGCAATAAAACGTTTCATGAACTGCAGCACGATAAACCCGGTGATCAAGGATAAAAATGCAATGAGTATGGCTTCGCAAACAAACTGGCCAAACAACTGGTATCGTACTGCGCCTGCTACTTTCCTTATACCCACTTCTTTTGCCCGGCTTAAAGAACGGGCCAATGTAAGGTTGGTGTAATTAAATCCTGCCAGCAATATAATACCCAACGCCATTGCAAAATTGATGGTAAGATCTGTAACAGAGTCTACATAGGGGTTGTTGCGAAGATCATTAAAATCAGGAGAGATATCTGCAATAGGCTGGGATTTAAAATGAAATTTTTCTTTTACGCCGGCATTACTTTTATTGATACCCGCAGCAATAGCGGTTAGGGCAGCGTCCACAGAAGATTGCTGTGTGCCGGGTCTTAATAAAACATAGGTATGCCCATTAAGATCATGCGATCTGTTTGGCTTAGCGAAATGCAGGTAGGTTTCCATAGAGACCATCACATCGCTTTTTAAGTGTGTTTTCTGGCTATAAGGTTTCAGGATACCGGTGATAGTGAGTTCACCATAATCGGGATGCGCCAGAGTTTTACCAATAGGATCTGCATCGCCAAAAAATATGGTTGCCATTTCACCGGTAATCACCAGCGTATTAGGTGCCTCCGGCAATCTTCCCCGCTCTAAAGGAAAGGCAAACATGCCGAAGAAAGAAGGCTGAACAAAAATGCTTTTTACTTCAATTGTCTTGATCCGGTTATTCAGCTCCCAGCCAAATTCCCTCACCACATAGGTTGCCCTTTCAACAAAAGGGAAATCCGTTGTTAATTTTTCTGCTGCTTCAAAAGGTGCAGAAGCATACCGGGTTGTTTTACCATCCGCTTCTTCCACATTAGTAGTGATGCGCTGTAACCTGTCTGCTGCCGGATGAAAATGATCTTTCTCATATGCACTTACCACTTGTATTAAACTGAGCAACGCAAAGGGAATGGCCAGGCCAAGTCCCATGATATTTATAAAAGAAAACAGTTTTGTTTTCAGCAGGTTTCTCCACGCTATCTTAAAATAGTTTCTTATCATCTGACCGGTTTTATGCTACTAATAATTCTTACTCCGTTTTTAAACTCTTTACAGGGTTTACCGTTGCTGCTCTTAAAGAACGATAACCTACAGTGAGTGTTGCTATTAACATGGATATAGCCAGCGTTGCAACAAAGTACCACCCATTCAGACTGATGCGGTTGGCAAAACCATCCAGCCAGGCTTTCATAGCGAGGTAACCAAGCGGCGCTGCGATTAAAAAAGATATCAGCACCATTTTTGCAAATTCTTTAGAGAATAAAGCAAGTATATCTTTTGAAGAGGAGCCCAGCACTTTTCTTATTCCAATTTCTTTTTGCCTTTGCAATGCCAGGAAGGAAACCAGTCCGTACAAACCCAAACACCCAATGATAAGTGCAATAAAAACAAACACTTTAAAACCCTGGTACATGATATCCTCGATCACGTAGAACCCTTTGTGAGACAAATAATAATCCAGTGTCATGGATTTATAAATATGATCTGGAAAAACAGTTTGCCAATGAGATTCAATGGCAGCTAGATTTTTACTGGCCGCAGTATTATCCATGCGTATGTTGGCAACAGCCACCCAGTTAGTGGCATAAAATAAAAGGCAGGGTGATATTTGCTGTTGCAATGACACATTAAAAAAATCGCTCGTTACGCCCGCGATTAATGCAGTTTCCTTATCCCCCACTACAATTTCTTTTCCAATGGCGTCTCCAGGCGTTTTATATCCAAGTGCCTGTACTGCCTTATTGTTTAACAATACATTGTACCGTTGCTCTCCCCCGTTCAATGAAAAGCTGTCTGATGCCTGCAGGTTTCTGCCGGCAAGCAATTGAATATTATACGCTGCGATAAAGTTAGGATCTACAAATTTTCGCTCTGTATTGATATCATTATTTTTTGCATCTTCCTTTTTACGGAGCGTACTAAAACCGTTACCTGCTGAGGTTGGAGGCCCCGAGCTAAAGGATACCTCCCTAATGGCCGGTATGCTCATCAGTTGGGTCCTGAACTGCTGCAGTTTTTGTTTATTATTTTCCGGCACATCTACTATCAGCATACCCTCTTTTTGATACCCCATATCCCTGCTATAGAAATACTTCATTTGTGTGGCTGCAACAATGGTAGCAATGATCAGTATTTGTGATACGGTGAACTGTAATACTACCAGTGCTTTTCTCAAAGAAAATCCGCTTGAAAAACCTGTATTACCTGCTCTTATCCCGGCCTTTAATGCTTGTACAGGTTTGAATGAAGACATGATCTTTGCAGGATAATAACCAGCAACAACTGTAATGAGCAAGCACAATGAAATCAGGAAGAACAGGATCGTATAGTCAATATGAAGATCCAGTTCTACAATAAAAAGCAGGTAATTACTAAATGCCTGCAATGCATAATGGGCCAGCACCAGGCCAATGGCAGCAGCGAGCACAATCAACAAAAATGTTTCCGTTATAAAACGCAGCATGACCTCTCTTTTGCCGCTGCCTAAGGTTTTACGGATACCAACCTCTTTCGCCCGCTGGAATGCCTGCACCACGGCCAAATTAATAAAGTTGATACAGGAAGTCAGCAGCACAATAATTCCCATTACAATGAATGCGATAATAAGAACAGCTGGTGTGCTGTAATAAGTGCCTCCATATTTTGAATCGCTGTGTACTTCTGTTAATGGCTGAAGATGAAAAGTTTGATGGCTTGCAAAATCAGGGTCAAGATATTTATTTTTAAAGCCAACCAATGCAGCATCCAGTTGTGAAACCGTATAACCGGCCGGAAGCGTTACAAAAGTATAGGCTTCAGAATACAACTCTTTCCAGTTATCCATCATTGCAGTATTGCCTCTTTCAAAATGTTTAAATGATATAAACAGGTGACAGGCAAGATTACTGTTCCTGGGCAAATCTTCCAGCACAGCTGAAATGGTAAAAGTATTTTTATTGATGGTAACAGGTTTGTTGATAAAAACATTGTAATTGCCACCAACAGGCTTGCCGTAGAATTTATCAACCAGCGCTTTTGTTAACACCACTTCTCCAGGTTGCTTTAAAAGTTCAGTGCCACCGGCAAGTTTTTTAAAATCAAATGTTTTAAAGAAATATTCATCCGCATAGGTCATCTGTTCGTCTTCAAATAATTTACGGCTGCCGTTTTCGGAAGGAATGCCGATCACCGCTTTATTATTTACATACACCTGCGTCACCGTTTCCAATTGGGGGAAATCGTTTCGCAGGGCTTTTGCCATTGGAAGGGGTACAATGCCCAGGTATGCATCACTATTGGGTTTCCTGTCATCCAGCACTACCCGGTAAATACGGTCTTTCTTTGAATGAAAATTATCGAAGCTATATTCATGCTTTATAAAAACATATACAAAAATGCAACAGGCAATACTTACAGACAAGCCTGCAATATTGATGGTGCTGTTTACTTTATTTTTAAACAACTGCCGGACAGCGGCTGTGAAATATTTTTTTATCATAACTAACTTTTTATTCGGTCCTTAAACTTTTCACCGGGTTTGATATCGCCGCTTTTATTGACTGGAAACTCACCGTGGTTAAAGCCACCACGATAATTATTAAAAAAGGAATAACAAAATAATACCATTGGATACTAAGCCTGAATGCATATCCCTGCAGCCAGTTGGATGTGGTGATCCAGGCAACAGGTACCGCAACAAAAAATACGATGAGCAACAGCAAAGCAAATTCCCTGTAGAGCAGTTTCAAAATACCAGCAACAGAAGCACCCAGCACTTTACGAATGCCGATCTCTTTTGTCCTTTGCAAGGTGGTAAAAGAAGCCAGGCCGAACAATCCAAGACAAGCTACCAATATGGCCAATACGGTAAACAAACCAAATACTTTTCCAAAGCGCTGATCTGCTTTGTACTGCTTATCAAAATGATCATCCAAAAAGAAATAATCAAACACATTGCCAGGAAACAACTTGCTCCATTCTGCCTGAACAGCAGCAATAACAGCAGCAGCATTTTGTGCGTTGGTTTTAACGGAAAGATATCCACGCACATCCGGTATAAGCCGGATGATCATTGGCTCAACGGCCTCTCTCAATGATTGCTGGTGAAAATTATCTGTAACAGCAGCAATGGTATATTGCTCTCCCCAGAAATCAATTTTCTTTCCCAAAGCATCTTCCGGTTTATTAAAACCCAGTTGCTCTATTCCCTTTTTATTAAAGATAACAGCGTGGTCATCTGTTCCATACTCCTTAGAGAAAGGGCGGCCCGCTATTATTTTTAATCCATACGCTTTGATATAATCATAATCAACACCGATCACCCTGTATTGCTTTTGCGTTGATTCATCTGCACCCGCCAACTTAATACCACCGGCATTCCAGTCAACTGGCTGGCCAGGTATGGTAGTAGAAACCGTGGCGTTTTTTACAGCTGTTAGCTGAAGCAGGTTTTGTTTCAGGGCTGTGATATTACCAACATAAGTGGAATCTGTTAGTACGGTTGGTTGCGGTATCACCAATGTCTGGTCAACATTCAAACCCAGTGATTGCTGCCGCATATACTGTATCTGCTTATACACGATAAATGTACCTGTCAATAAAAATAAAGATGCAGCAAACTGGAATACCACCAGGCCCTTTCGCAATAAAGCGCCTTTGCTTGTGCTTGTTAGTTTTCCTTTTAAAACTTCTATTGGTTTGAATCCGGACAGAACAAAAGCGGGGTACATACCGGAGAAGAATACCCCAACAACAAATAGTGCTGCCAGGGCTGCCCAAAAACCGGCATTGGTAAAAAGTGTCCAGGAGAGTTGTTGTCCTGACAAAGCATTAAAGCCAGGAATGGATACTAAGACAATCATAACGGCAATCAGTACAGCCATCCCGTTCAATACAGCAGATTCTGACAGGAACTGGAAAATAAGCTGCTTCCTGAGGGAGCCAACTACTTTTCGAATGCCTACCTCTTTCGCCCTGCTGATGGCACGTGCCGTTGCCAGGTTGATATAATTTACCCACGCAATGATCACTATAAAAAAAGCGATCCCCATCAACAAATATACCGTGTTGCCATCACCGTTAGTACCCGGCTCCATGATATAGTGGGAATACAAATGAATGTCATCCAGCGGCTGTAATTTATAAACAACCGCAGCATTCATCGGTTTAAATTGTTCGTCAGTTGCCTTTTTTACAATCGGTATAAATTTTTTTTCTACTGCTATTGGATCGGCATCTTTACGAAGCAGCAGGTAAGTAAGACATCCATCCCATGCCCAGGCAGTTTCCGGTCCATTGCCTGATGAATCGGTGGTCCATTTTTGGTAGGTGGCATAAGAGAGCAGTACGTCGGGTTTCAACTGTGTATTTTCAGGCATGTCTTTATATACAGCGGAGATGGTATAGTCCGTGTTGCGATTCAGCTTTAACGGCTTGCCAACAACATCTGTGGTGCCAAATATTTTTTTCGCCGAAGTTTCCGAAAGGGCTGCAGTAAAGGGCTTTGTTAGTGCACTGTCTCCATTTCCCTGCAACAACGGATAACTGAACATTTTAAAGAATGCCCCGCTTGCAAAGAATACTTTTTCCAATTTCACTGGCTGGTTATCTTTTTCAGCTATGGCCTGTCTATCTGCCACCAGCTTTACATACTCTTCAATTTCAGGAATGGCATCTTTAAAAGAGTTGCCCACCGCATAGGCGCCCGCCGCCCATTGCGTGCTGAGCTTACCATTGTCAAACCTGTCTTGCTGTACCCGGTAAATACGTTCTTTGTTGGCATGAAAATCTTCATAACTCAATTCAAAAGAAACATACTGCAGTATCAGCAGACAGGAGGCAATACCGATTGCCAATCCGAAAATATTGATGGCTGCATACCCTTTGTGACGGGTAATATTGCGCCAGGCGATCTTGAAATAATTTTTTATCATGGTTTTACTTTATTCAGTTCTTAAACTTTTAACAGGATTGGCGATCGCCGCTTTTACGGCCTGGAAACTGATGGTGAACAGCGCAATTCCCAATGCAGCAATGCCAGCAATGGCAAACATCCCCCACCCGATAGAAACCCGGTATTCAAAATTCTCCAGCCAGTTATTCATAGCCCACCATGCCAAAGGAGTGGCAATGAGAAACGCTATTAATACTAAAACCAGGAAATCTTTTGATAATAAACGAAACAAGGATGAAACGCTGGCGCCGAGTATCTTTCGTATCCCAATCTCCCTGGTACGCTGTTCTGCGGTAAACAATACCAGTCCTAACAATCCGAGGCATGAAATGAAAATGGCAAGGAAAGCAAAATAGGTTGAAAGTTTTTGTACTACCTGTTCACTTTTATATAAGTAGGCATACTCTTCGTCTGCAAACTGGTGACTGAATGGAAACTCCGGGTTCAGTTTTTGATGCAGTTTTTCCAGGCCCTCCAGTGCCAGCTGGGTTTTACCAGGCTCTGTACGGATCAACGCCACCCCCCAGCTTGCGTTAGTTAAACGTATGATGAGTGGTTCAATAGGAACATGCAGTGAATTAAAATGAAAATCTTTTATCACACCTACGATACTCCCTTTTACTCCCCAGAACGTAAGTGACTTGTCAATTGGATCTTTATATCCAATTTTTCTCCATGCAGTTTCATTGATCAGATAATTGGCAGAGTCAGCAAAGTCTTTTGAAAAATCCCGGCCTTTTATAATTTCAGCCTGCATTGTTTTTACAAAATCATAGCCTGCTGCCACCTGGGTAAAATTTGGCCTGGAGCCAGGTGCCTTTCCTTCCCACTCCACACTACCCGTTGTATTTTCTATTTGTACCGGCCTTTGCGATACCTGGCTTATTCCATTGATGCCAGGAAGTTTCAATGCTTCGTCCTTGAACAAATTAAAGTTTTTTCCAACGTTGCCCGACAGGGGAATATAGATAAGATTGTTTTTATGATAGCCCAGGTTTTTGGTTTGTATATAATCCACCTGTTTAGAAATAACAATCATACCCACAATAAACATTATTGACAATGCAAACTGGAATACAACCAAACCTTTTCTGAACCATCCGGATGCAGGCGTAGCTGTACAATTGCTTTTTAATACAGCAATGGGTTTAAATGATGAAAGCAATAATGCAGGATAACTGCCCGCTATGCAGCCGGTAACAATTGTCAATGCCGCCATACCCAACCAAAAAACAGCATCATTAAACGGGAGTTTTATCTGTTTGCCCGTGAGGCTATTAAAAGCAGGCAATAAAAGCGTTAATAACAGGATGGAGATAATAACTGCCAATAAAGCAAATAATATAGCTTCACTTAAAAATTGCCGTATTAATGCCGGCCGCAAAGCTCCTGATACTTTACGAACCCCGATCTCTTTTGCTCTTTTAAGCGACCGGGCTGTACCCAGGTTCATGAAATTGATACAGGCTATCAGCAGTATAAATATGGCGACAATGCTAAACAACCGGACATATTCAATGCGGCCACCGGATATATATCCAGCTTTAAAATTTGAATAAAGGTATTTTTCATCGTACCGCTGCAAGCCTAACTCCAGCCGGTCTATATCCGAATATTCTTTATCATAACCCTTAATAAAATGCTGCAGCTTAGTTTCAACGAATACAGGATCTGCAGTTGCCCGCAGTTGTACAAATGTGGTTGGGCCGCTGTTATGCCAATCTTTAACCCAGGGTTCTCTTTCAACAAAAAAATCCCAGTTTACCAGGTAATCAAACCGTTCAGAACTGTTATCCGGTATATCGGCAAATACAGCCGTTATTTTCAGGTCCCTGTAATTGTCAAAACGAAGGGTCTTATTAATAGCAGCACTGTCACTTCCAAAAAAGCTGGCGGCCATTTTTTGTGAAACAGCAATGCTTTCAGGATCCTTTAATGCATTCTCCATTGTGCCATGCAATAAGGGGTATGAAAAAATTTTAAAAAAATCACTGCCTGCAAAACTTCCGGGAAGTTTCATTTTCTTATCATTTGCCGCTAAGGTGTGATACTCGCCCCAGCTATAATTACAGGCAAATTCCACTTCCGGCATTACCCGTTTCAATTCTTCTCCCAAAAGCCCGGGTGTGTCGTAAGTGCCGTTTACCTCACCATCCATATACTCACGGCTTACCACGGTATAGATACGATGACCGTTTTTATGAAACCCATCAACACTGTATTCATCCTTTACCCACAAATAAATCAGCACACTGCATGTTAAGCCTAATACAAGACCTGATATATTAATAGCGGAAAAGGATTTGTTCTTCCATAAATTCCGCCAGGCGATCTTGAAATAGTTTTTTATCATACGTGTACTTTATTCTGTACGTAAGCTTTTTACGGGATTTGCTATAGCCGCTTTTATAGCCTGCACACTGATGGTTACAAGTGCTACCAGTAAAGCCACCAAACCTGCAAGTGCAAAAACCCACCAGCTGATATCGATCCTGTAGGCAAAATCCTGCAGCCATTTATTCATAAACCAGTAAGCAACCGGCGAGGCTATCAGCAAAGCAATTGTGACAAGTACTAAAAAATCTTTTGAAATAATGTAACCGATATGCGCAACAGATGCCCCCAGCACTTTACGGATGCCGATCTCTTTAACGCGTTGCTGAACCGATAAGGCAGTAAGGGCAAATAATCCCAATGCAGCAATAAAAATGGCAATGAGCGCCGCAAACGACACAATTTTTTTCCACTGGGTATCTGCTGCATACCGCTGCATCAGCCAATCCTGCATATAATAATACTCCATGGTTGAATAAGGCAGGATTTTTTTGTATGTCCTGCTCAACAGGTCACCGGCCGCTTTTTCTTTGCCGGGCCGGAATTTTATATAGGTATTCAGCAGGTCGCCATCTTTATCCAGCGAATAAAAGATGGGCGCAATTTTTTCTTTAAAGTCAGACGAATGATAATTTCTTACAACCCCTGCCACGGTCAACCTATCAGCGCCATCTGCACCGATCGTTTGCCCTATGGGATCCTTTGTTTTGTCGAGGTAAGCAGTAACAAATGCTTCATTCACCAAACAATTGGAAACCGTATCGGCCACATTGGTGTAACTTAAATACCTGCCCTTAACCAGGGGAATATTCAGTGTCTGCAAAAAATGATCATCAATATGTTCATAGTAGGTCCAGTCTGTTTCCTTTCCATTGATGTCGAACTTTGTTGCATTCCTGTCACCACTTTTTGTCCCTATCGAAACGATAGCGGGATCTTTCAACAGTTCATTTTTCAACTGGCTCAGTTCCGCCGTTCTGTCCCAGGGAAACTGGAGGTGTATCATATTACTTGAATCATAGCCCAGGTCGGCTTTTGTAATATAACGGAACTGCAGGTTAAAAATAATAGTGCCGGTAATTAATGCCGCTGCTATAGCAAATTGCAGCACCACCAGGGATTTGCCCAAATAATTTTTACCTGACAACTTCAGCCTGCTGTATAAAGTTTGAACCGGCCTAAAACCTGAAGCCACAAAGGCAGGATAAAAACCAGCCATAACAGCAACTACAACAATCAACCCGGCAAATACCGCTATGTTGCCGGGTTGTATTAAATAAACAAAACTGAACTGCTTATTGGAAATAGTATTAAAAAAAGGTAATGCCAGTTGTGCCAGGAGCAAAGCAGCAAAAAAAGCAATTGTGGTCACCACAAAAGATTCGGCTAAAAACTGAAGCATCACCTGTTTTTTTGATCCCCCGGAAACCTTCCTTATGCCGATCTCTTTGCCACGCTGTAAACTTTTGGCCACTGCGATATTTATAAAATTGATACAGGCAATTACCATTATCAACACAGCAAGGCCACTCAGCACATAAGAGTTTGTTGCATCACTCCAGTTGCTCAATCCGTTACTGGCATAGAAACCCTGGTCGAGATGTATGGATAAAAAAGGCTGCAGTATGTATTGCCGTTTGGCACCTTTGTTTCCCTGCTGGAATTCTGCCCAGGCTTTTCCATCGCTTGCCAGGTACACCGGCCACAATTTCTTTTCAACAGCTTTTGCATCGGCCCCTTTTTTCAAAAGAAAAAAAGTATTAAGGTAAAGTGAATGCCAGTTACTCATCTGGCTGTTCATTTCTGCGGCATCTGTTGGATTTTGCTTTTCAAAAGGGATCAGCATATCAAATTGCAGGGAAGAATTTAACGGTGGTGTTTTTACAACACCGCTTACTGAAAATGTTTCAAATGCCTCTTCTACTTCAATCTCTACATTTTTCCCAACAGGATTTTCATTTCCAAAATATTTTGCTGCAGCCGCTTCCGTTAGTACCACCGAATTTCTTTCTTTGAGCATACCGGCAGCATTGCCACTGATAATATCAAATGAGAAAATGGAAAACACCGATGTATCTGCAAACAGTACCTTTGATTCTATACCTTCGTTTCCCTTTTTTACCGTCATATCCCATCCCTTGATGCGGCAATAGGACTCTATTTCTGGTATTCCGGCAGCAAACACAGGTCCATGTGGTAACCCGCTATTGCCGCTTCTCCATTCTTTTCCTGCTGTATCCGTTGTTGTTTGCACCAGCCGGTAAATATCTTTTCCATGTTGATGAAACCTGTCAAAACTCCATTCATCTTTTACAAACAGCACGATCAGCATCACGCAGGCAAGCCCGGTTGCAAGACCAGCAATATTTACAAACGACAGCATTTTATTCCTGCTGAGGTTCCTGATGGCAACTTTAAAATAATTTGTAAGCATACCAGATGTCATTAAACTTATTCTGACCGTAAAGATTTTACAGGGTTGGCCACCGCAGCTTTGATGGCCTGCCAGCTTACCGTAAGCAAGGCAATAACCGACACTATTACAGCTGCCAATACAAATACCCACACATTTAAACTTATCCTGTAAGGATAATTCTCCAGCCACAAATTCATTGCCCACCATGCAATGGGAAATGCAATAACAGCGGCCACCAGTACAAGCTTTAAAAAGTTGTTTGACAGCATGGTAGTGATACTGCCGACAGACGCACCCAGTACTTTTCTAATACCAATCTCTTTTACTCTTTTCTCAGCTGCCAATGTTGCCAGCCCGAATAATCCTATACAGGAAATAAAAATAGTGAGCACAGCGGCGAATAACATGATCTGTTTCCATTTTTGTTCGGCAGCGTATTGCTTTTCATTCCCTTCAGCTTTAAACTCATATTTAAAAGGAACGAGCGGTTGCTGCGACTTAAACACTTTCTCAATATGTTTTAGGGTAGCAGCAACCGGCCCTGGTTTTACCTTAATAAGCAAATGACCATAATTATATTTGGGATCCATGATAAACAACTGTGGTTTGATCTCCTCCATCAGCGAAGCATAGTGATAGTTCTTTACCACCCCTACTACATCGTATTTGATGTTGTTATAAAAGAAATCTACCTGCCGGTTGTTGAGGTCCTTCCAGCCTGCTTCTTTCATAAATGCTTCGTTTACCAAAACCGAATGCGTGGAATCAGAAGTAAAACTGCCGGAAAAATTCCTGCCCTGCACTAATGGAATTTCAAGCACGGGTAAATAGGCACTGTCTATAATATCCATCGCAAAAGGCATTTCCTTACCATTCACCCTTGCGATGGTGCCCCAGGATCCCCGCTGTCTTGCAGCAACAGCAATGACCGAGGGATCTTTCATCAGTTCCTGCCGGAATACATTCAGTTTACCGGTTTTCATCGCATTTCCTTCTACCGATACCAGGTTGTTGTCATTGTATCCAAGGTCGAAATTGGTAAGGTATTTAAACTGCGTATACACGGTAATGGTAGCTATGATAAGAAAGGTGGTCAGCGTAAACTGCAATACAACCAGCCCCTTTGACAAATAGTTTTTACCGGATAAGGGCATCCGGTTATACAAGGTTTGCACAGGATTAAAACCGGACAATACCAGCGCAGGATAAAAACCTGCCAGCAAAGAAGTAACAATAAATAAAAGAATATAGCCCGTGATCAATTTACCAGTTAGCAAATAGGAAAAAGAAAGTGCTTTATTGGCAAGCTCATTGAACATGGGTAACAGCAGCAGCGTAAGCCCGATGGCCAGTACAAAGGAAAAGAAACTTAGCAAAAAAGATTCGCCCAGGAACTGTGCAATGAGTTGCTTTCTTTCGCCTCCGATCACTTTTCTCACTCCGATTTCTTTGGCCCTTTTTAAAGACTTTGCTACAGTGAGGTTTACAAAATTGATACAGGCGATCAGCAGCATAAACAAGGCGATACCGCCCAGTATTTTTGTGTACATAGGGTTACTGCCATCCTTCAAACCGTTATCAGCAGGAAATTCTTTACTCAGGTGCATAGCAGCCAATGGCTGTAAACCATAATGCCAGGTGGTGTGCTCATTGAATTTTTCTCTCAATTCTACAATTTGCTCTTTAGCTTCCTTCAGGTACACCTCCTGCATTTTTGCTTCCACCTTTTTTATATCCGCATTGGGATGCAGCACCACAAAACTGTTAAGAAAAAAATTGTGCCATTGGTTATCACCTTCGCCATTTCTTTCAGACAATTTCATAGAAAAAACCATCTCTAACTTGATAGAGGAGTTTTGAGGAGAAACAGGCAAAATACCTGAAACAGTAAAACGCTCGTACCGGCTGCCATTGGCATCATCCTGTTGTGCAGTGGGCAATTCCAAAGTTTTACCCATTGCATTTTTTGTTCCAAAGAACTTTTGAGCCATATCTTCGGTGATCACAACGGAATGCATATTTTTTAATGCAGCCTTCTGATCCCCCGCAACAAACGGAAAGCTGAATACAGAAAAGAAATTATCATCCACATACATTCCTTCCTGTTCATAAATCTGGTTGCCGATCCTCACTGGCATACTGTAGCCATTCATTCTAACAAAATCCGCTACCTCGGGAATGCTTCTCTTAAATGCAGGAGCCTGCATCATACCGGTTATTCCGTTGGCGCCGGTAACTTTACCGTCCTTATCCCGGTCGGTATGTACAATGCGGTAGATATTGTTTACATTTTGATGAAACCGGTCGTAACTCACTTCATCGCTATTGTATAAAATGATCAGCATGCAACAGGCGAGGCCGATGCTCAGCCCTGCGATATTGATCACGCTATATGCCTTGTTTTGCAGAAAATTTCTCCAGGCAGTTTTAAAATAATTGTTTGATAAAAAGAAATATTTCATGTGCTATACTTAAAAGGTTTATTCAGAACGAAGACTTTTAACCGGGTTGGCAGTAGCAGCGCTCATGGCTTTATACCCAACCGTTATCCATGCAACCAATACAGAAGCCACTATCGCCACCAGGAAAACACCGATACCGATGTCTATTTTATAAGCAAAATCCTTTAGCCAGTTGTTCATTAAATACCATGCTGCCGGCGCTGCAATTACAAATGCCAACGTAATGAGAATGGTAAACTCTTTTGAAAACAAGTAAAGGATACTTTGCACACTGGCACCCAATACTTTTCTTATACCCACTTCTTTTGTTTTACGCACCACCATAAAACTCACCAGGCCGTATAGCCCAAGACAACTGATAAATATGGCCAGCAGGGCATACACTTTATACATAGCACTCAGGCGTGTTTCTGCCTGGTAAAACTGTTCAATATTCTCATCCAGGAAAGAGGCGTTGTACACATACTCAGGAAAATACTTATCCCAAAGGCGCTTGATCTCATCTCTTGACTTGCCCATATTGCTGCTGCTGAGTTTAATACCGGCACTTTGATAAAATCTTTTACTAGGTGACAGTACGAGGGGTTGAACTTCATCTCTCAATGATGCCTGTTTAAAATCCTTCACCACACCGGCGATAGGCATCGGCCTTCTGCCTCCCATCCTGAACATTTTTCCAATAGCATCCTGCGGATTAGTAACGCCACATTTTTTTAACAGTGTTTCGTTCACCACATATTCCCGGCAGGTATCGCTGGCTTCATAAAATTTTCCTGCTACCAGTTGCAAGCCGTATGTTTTTACATAGTTGTGGTCGGCCATTTTATTCTGCACATTAAAATCCCTGTCTTCCATCTTATCAAATGCAAAATTGCTTTGCCAGCTGTTATCACTGCTGGGTGGGTCAAAGGCAAAGCTGATCTCCTTTACATCACTTCTTGCCTTTAAGGCATCCCTGAAAACGTCATGACGCATACGGCTGATACTATCCGAATTCATATACACCACCAGGGTGGCATCTTTATTAAAACCAAGATCGCTGTTGCGGATAAAATTCATTTGGCTTACAGCGATGATCACCGCAATGATGAGAATTTGAGAAAAGGCAAATTGCATTACCACCAGCACACGTCTCAATGATACACTGCCTACCTTACTTGTGCTGATCTTGTTCTTAATGGCTTCCACGGGTTTAAACCTGCCCATAATAAAAGCAGGATACATACCGGATAAAATGATGGTAACAATAACTACAACAGACAGGAACAACATACTTCCCGGGCTAAACAGGTTAAGCTCTTGTTGCACCACCATAATATTTTTCACAAAGGGTAAAGCCAGCCAGGACAATACAACAGCAATAACTGCTGACACTAACACTACAGCAGTGGTTTCCGTCAACACCTGCATGCTTAACTGTGCTTTACTGCTGCCCATTACTTTTCTTATGCCCACTTCTTTGCTGCGTGTTACTGCCAACGCAGTAGATAGATTAACAAAATTGATACAGGCCATTAAAATGATCAGCAGACCAATAAATGCCAGCGTGTATAAAGATGACCTGGTGGTAACATGATCTCCATTGGTGGCAAACCGTTCATCAAAATGGATATCGGTTAAAGGATGCAGAAAATGTTGTCTTGTGGAGGCCCTGTTTGCTGAGTTATACTTTTTTTGAAAGCCTGCCAGCTGAGCATTAAACGCCGGGATATTGGCACCGGCAGGCAGTTTTACATATACCTGGTGATTGCTGGTATTGGATCCCCAGTCATCCAGTGGCCATGTTTTATCATGCGACTTAAAACCCTCGTAAGATGCTACTAACTGAAACGGGAAGTCGCTGTTTTGTGGTACATCCTCAAATACTGCTGCCACTGCAAGGTCATGCACATCATTATCAAGCACCAGGGTTTTCCCAAGGGCTGTTTTCCAGTCGCCAAAATATTTTTCTGCTGTTGACCGGCTGATGGCCACGCTGTTTACATCATTCAGCACAGCTTCATTACCTGCTAAAAATTTCACCTCGAACATTTTCAATAGCTCCGGATCACCAAAAAATACACCGCTCTCTTCCCTGAATTTTTTATTGTCAGTACCCGGTGATTTAGCAGTTACCTGCACCCCATAGTTTTGCATCAATTCTGCAAATTGATACTGGGGATTATCCTGCCGTAAATATTGCATCACAGGAAAGGGTACCCCATTAGTGAAATGTTCCCCATCCGCATCTTTGTCCTTGGTTACAACCTGGTAGATATCTTTATACCCGTTTAAATGTTTGTCATAACTATTTTCGTATTGTATCACCAGGAAAACAATGATACAGGCAGCAATGGCCACTCCCAACCCGAGTATATTCAGCAAAGCATGTTTACGGTTGCGGAGCAGGTTGCGGAAAGCGGTCTTGAAATATGTCTTGATCATGGTGAAAACTAGTTGGCTGCACTTCAATTTCAAGTGTTATGCCATTCTGAAAACCCTTGCTGGTAAAGGGTTTCAGCATTTACCCTTAAAAAAGTGTACGAAAACGGACAGTTTGTGTTTGATAGCGGACAAAAAAAAGCCCTGGTAATAAACCAGGGCAAAGAGGAAGCAGGTTTTCTACTCTGTTCGTAAACTTTTTACCGGGTTTGAAACCGCAGCAGACAACGCCTGCAAACCAACCGTAAACACAGCGATCAGCACCACGAGTATTCCTGAAGTAAGAAACACCCACCAGCTGATTGTTGTATGATAGGCAAACCCACTCAGCCAGTTATTCATAAAATAATAAGCTGGTGCGGCGGCAATGATGATGGACAACAATACAAGCCATACAAATTGTTTTGAAATCAATGCAATGATACCCGCAACAGAAGCACCCAGAACTTTCCGGATACCAATCTCTTTTTTCTTTCTTTCTACAGTGTACACCGTGAGGCCCAATAAACCAAGACAGGATATAAATATCGCAAAAAAAGCAAACCAGTTTACCAACGTACCCACCTGTTGTTCGCTCCGGTAAAGCCGTTCATACTCTCTATCCTGGAAATTGTAGTCAAATACAAAACCTGGTGCAAACTTTTTGTATACTTCCTCAATACCTGCGATTGTCTTCTGCACATCTTTTCCTTCAAGCCTTGCATACATCAGCCAGGTCCAGTCTGGCCTGCACATGATAATAGCGGGCGATACGGGATTGTGCAGCGATTCAAAATGAAAATCTTTTACCACACCCGTCACCGTTACTTTTCCGTCATACAGATCTAATTGCGTTCCAACCGGGTTTGTCAAACCCATTCTTTTTACCGCTTCCTCATTTAACAAAACAGCTGCTGTGTCGGCTTTATTATTGGATAAAAATGCACGCCCTTCTTTTACAGACAAACCCATCACAGGCACAATATCATTGCCGCCGGCAATAAAACTAAAAAAGATATCCTGGCCTTCTTTTTTACCTGGCCAATTGATTGATGTTCCACGGTTGTTAGAGGATGTAAACGTGATGGATGCCTGTGTTGCAGTTACCACGCCCGGTACTTTTTTTAATTCAATCAGCGCCGCATCATTTTTTTCAACAGGAATATTGTTTGGAAACCAGATCAGGTTTTCTTTATTAAATCCAAGGTCACGGTTTTGAATAAAGTTTACCTGCTGTGATACTATTAGCGTTCCTGTAACCAGCAAAACAGATACGGTAAACTGTGTTACAACCAATATTTTCCTCACCCATGCACTTCCGGCAGTGGGCGTCAATACACTTTTTAAAACTTTTACTGGGCGAAAAGCAGACAGAACAAAGGCAGGATAACTACCCGCCAGTAAACCGGTTAACAAAACGATAGTAGCGAAAGCCCCCATACTAACAGGATCTGTGAAATCAAGAACGATCTTTTTACGTAAAAATTCATTGAAAGCCGGTAACACGGCAGCAACCAGTGCAACAGCTGCAAGGCCTGCAAGAATAGAAAGCAAAATTGATTCACTGATAAACTGTTTTATCAATGAGCTCTTGCCGGCGCCAATTACTTTTCTTACTCCCACTTCTTTTGCTCTTTGTGCAGCCCTCGCTGTACTAAGATTCATAAAATTGATACAAGCCAGCAGCAAAATAAAAAAAGCGATGATCGTAAACAGCCTGATATAAACTATTCTGCCCCCGCCAGCATACCGGCCGTCTTTAAAATCCCACCGCAGGTACCATTCTTTCATATCCCACAGAAAGGATGTGGTTTTTGGGTGCTGGTCGGTATATTTTGCCAGGATATTTACAAAAGCCGCATCCAGTTTTTCCCGGTCAACACCAGGCCGCAGCTTTACATAAGCCCTGATATTGTTATTATCCCAGCGCTCTTCCCCGTTCATGGCATAGTCAACATAATCCTTCATCGGCATCAGGAAATCAAAACGCATGGTGCTGTTTCCGGGAATATCTTTTAATACCCCTTCTATTGTATAAGCCGTGGACTGCTCAATCAGGATCGTTTTCCCAACAGGGTTATCAGTGCCAAAATATTTTTTGGCCAGTCTTTCAGTTATCAATACGGTATGAGGTTCTTTCAGAACTTTATCTGCATTACCCCGTACTAACGGGAACGAGAACACTTTCAGGAACTGTGGGTTTACATAGAGGCCAGATTCTACAAAATTCTTTTCTCCCAATGTAAACTGCCGGTTATCTCCCCAGGACGCATTACAGGCGTATTCCACTTCCGGCAGGTCTTTTTGTATAGCTGCAGCCAATGGCGGGGGCACAGCAGCGAAGGTTTGCGTTTCACCATTTTCAAAATACTTATTCGTCATCACCGCCGTGATCCGGTCACCGTCCTTGTGAAAATCATTGTAACTCATTTCACTCTTCACCCAAAGCATGATCAGGATAAAGACAGCTATGCCCAACGCAAGTCCCAGGATATTGATACCAGAGAAAATTTTGTTGCGCAAAAGATTCCGGAAAGCAGTTTTAAAATAATTTTTATACATACATGCTGATTTACGATTTGAATTTGCCTATTCTGTACGCAAACTTTTAACAGGATTTACTCTTGATGCTCTCCACCCTTGCGAAAAAACAATGACAAGACTGATGAAGAGCAGTACGGAGATACTGGCTGCTAAAACAGCAGGGCTGATACTAACCCTCGAGGCAAAGAAATTTAACCACATGCTATTGATGAGGTAAGCAAGTGGTGTGGCAATCAATACGGCCACGGCCAGCAAGATCATAAAACCTCTTGATAACAAAAGGATGATCTGCAATACACTTGATCCGAGCACTTTCCTCACACCGATTTCTTTTTGTCTTGTTTCCGCAGTGTAGGTTGCCATGCCCAGTAAACCAAGACAGGAAATAAACACCGCTAAAAATGCCAGCAAGCCAATGATGCCTGCAATATCCGTAAGCATAGAATGGGCTACTAACAGTTGCTGGTCTAAAAATTCATATTCAAATTTTGTAGCAGGATTTACCTTCTTCCATGCGGTTTGTAAAAATCCAAGCGTTGCAGGAATATCGTTTCCTGCAATTTTAATGCTGACATAACCAAACTCACTCTGCCTGTTACGCAGCATCAAGGGCTGGATGCCACGGGTGACATCAAGGAACTGAAAGTCTTTAACCACACCAGCAACCTGAACATTGTTATCACCAATCAAAATTCTTTGACCAACAGCCGCAGCGGGAGAAGCATATTTGAATTCGTACACCATCTTTTCATTCAGCAATATAAATTCCTCTCTGCCGGCAGCGGGTATAGCAGGAAGATTTTTGCCGGCTATCAGTTGCAGTCCCCACACTTCTATACATTTTGCATCGATGTCGATAAAGCTTGCCTGCAGGCTGTCTTTTACATTATCACTTTTGAATACCAGGTTTGAATTATGGGTACCTGTGGCAGGTGCATACGCACAGGCAGCTACGGCTGTAACATTTCTGTTAGAAGAGATCGCCTGTGCATACCTTGCATAATTTTCTGTTTTATACAACTTTACATTCACCACATTGTCTTTGCTGAATCCATAATTAAAATTCAGCACGTGATTGGTTTGTGAGTAGATGAGTACCGTAGAAATGATAAAGATCAATGATACAGTGAACTGCACAACCAATAATACTTTCCGGAGGGTGAGCCGTTTGAATAATTTGATACTGTTTAAATTTTTAAAAATATTGATCGGGTTGAACAAAGAAATATAAACAGAGGGCAGCAAGCCTGCAACAAGACCCACCAGCAAACTAAAGCCGATAAATATCAGGTACAGCTCAACGTTATGCTCAAATGTGATATTAAGATACCTGTTAAAGTGTAACCCCGAAAAAAGCTGTTGCAAAAAGAAAAGCATGATAACGGAAAAAACCAGCGATACCAGTGACACCAATACGGACTCTGTAATGAATTGTGCGAATATCTGTTTACGTGTGGCGCCGGAAACTTTCCGGATACCTACCTCCTTGGCCCTGGTAAGCAATCTCGCTATGGAGAGATTGGTATAATTTAAGCAGGCGCACAACATTACCACCAGGCACAGCACGCTCAATATCATCAGCACCACATTAGGGATGGATACATGGGTCATATTACCCATTGCTTCCCCGCCATTAATAGACGTTAACGCTGCTGCCTTAAAAGCATATTGGTTTTCGTATCCCACCGGGTACTGCTTCGCAGAAATTTCATCCAGCATCCTTTGCAGGTCCTGTTGGGTTTTATCTTTGTGCAGCAACACATAGGTATAGTTAGACCATACATTTCCCCAGTCATTGGGCGGGTATGACAAAATGGAATCTTTTGTAAGTGACTGCACCGTACTCAAAGAAGCCAGTAACTTGAATGGCAGGTTCGTTTTGCCTTCAGTCGGTTTTAGTATACCCGTGATAGTGAATTGTCCATAAGCAGTTTCCTTATTGCCTGATTCAGGTCCGCTTGGATTAATGCCTTTATCATTAAACGTAACTGTTTTGCCAATGGGATTTTCATTGAAAAATAATTGTGAAGCCAGTTCCTGTGAAAGCACCAATGAGAACGGATCTTCCAATGCCCTGGCAGCATCGCCCTGCGCCAGTTTAAAATCCAGCACTTTAAATAAATTGCCATCGGCAAAATATCCACCACCTGTTGCAATTTTGTCATCGTAAATAATATCCCCTCCTATATTCTTCACCAGGCTTGCGGCAGCTTCCACAGCAGGGTAGTCCTTACGCAGCAGGTCTCCCAGCGGCAAAGCAGAAGAACCCATCGTATTCATCCCTTTGTTACTGTTTTTACCGATGGTATGTACCCGGTAGATCCTGTCTTTATTTACATGGAACTGATCATAATTTTTCTGATCAGCAATCACCATAATGATCAACAGGCAGACCGACATACTCACTGCCAGCCCGATGATGTTGATAAAGCTGAAAGATTTGTTCTTCAATAGATTTCTCCAGGCAGTTTTGAAATAATTCTTGATCATAAAAAACAATTTAAAAAGTGAAAAGGAAGGTGAGCGTTCCCTGCTGAGTTGAAGTGATTTTCATTTTTTTAATTGATCTGTTATTCTGTTCTTAAACTTTTTACCGGGTTGGCTATGGCGGCTTTAATGGCCTGGAAGCTTACCGT
Source organism: Bacteroidota bacterium (assembly GCA_029561305.1). GTDB lineage: Bacteria > Bacteroidota > Bacteroidia > Chitinophagales > Chitinophagaceae > Ferruginibacter. The sequence goes on from JAKQJG010000203.1 coordinate 23,621, forward strand.
TAACACGGTGATCAGCAGTGCCCCGCCAATGGCAACAGCAAAGAACCACCACGATATTGTAGTTCTGTACTGGTATTTCTCCAGCCAGCCCTGCATGAAATAATAAGCAACCGGAACCGCAATTACACAGGAAATGCCAACCAGCACTACAAAATCTATTGACAGTAACTGCCAAAGGCTATATACTGAGGCACCAACAACTTTTCTTACGCCAATTTCTTTTTTACGTTGTGCAGCCACAAAGGAGGTTAAACCAAATAGACCCAGGCAGGAAATTGTGATGGCCAGTAAAGCAAAAAAACCAGCCAGTTTACCAATCCGTTCTTCAGCACTGAATTTTGCAGCATACTCGTCATCTACAAATTTGTATTCAAAGGGCTGCTGGGGACTGAACTTTTTAAATACAGGCGCAATCATTTTTAACGCTTCATGTGAACCTACAGCAGGATTTAATTTGAGTAAAGCCATGCTGCCCTGACCTTCTGCCAAAACATAGATGGTGGTTTTTGATTCTTCGTATGGGGAACCCATTATCATATTATCAATTACGCCAATGACCGTCAGCTGCTTTCCCCACCAGGTAACCGTTGTGCCAACAGGGTCCTGTAAATTCATGTACTTCACTGCAGCTTCATTTAAAATAACAGCAGAAGAATCAGTAGCATACTCTTTTGAAAAACCACGGCCTGCTTTTATATGCCATCCAATGGTATTGCCATAGTCGTGCGAAGCGGCCACCACAGCAAAATCTGTTGACAGGTTAGGATCTTTTCCGGGCCAGGTGAATCCACTGGTTGTATTCCATATACCCGTGGTAGGACTTTCAGACTCGGCCAGCGATGCCACTGCCCCAGTTTGCATCAATGCCTCTTTTACAGCATTAAAATGTGTGTGAATGGAAGAATCCTCCGTTGGTACACTGATTAAATTGGCCCGGGAATAACCCACTGGTCTGTTTTTAGCAAACTGTACCTGGTTATAAATAACAATAGTACCAATGATGAGGGTAACGGACACGGTGAATTGTAAAACAACCATTACCTGCCGGGGAACAGCAGCAAAGCGACCTGCTTTAAAACTGCCCTTCAAAACTTTTACCGGCTTAAAAGAAGACAGATAAAATGCGGGATAACTGCCTGCAGCCAGTGCAGTGAATATCACAAAGCCTGCACTCACGGCCCAGAAAAAGGGACTGCTCCAGTCAATGGCCATTTGTTTATTGGCCAGGATATTAAACGACGGCAATGCACCGAGTGCCAGTAATAATGAACATATAAATGCCAGTACAACTGTAAGAAAAGATTCAGCGAAAAACTGGCTGATGATCTGTTTCCGCAAAGAGCCTATTGCTTTACGGATGCCTACTTCCTTTGCTCTTTTCTCACTGCTGGCAGTACTTAAATTCATAAAGTTGATGCATGCCAGCAACAATACAAACACACCGATAATGCCAAACATCCATACATACCGGATTGCACCACCGGTATTAACCCCATTATTATATTCTGAATACAGATGCCAGCGATCCATCGGTTGTAAAAACAAAGCCGGCTTCTTTTGTTGCAATTGTGCATTCAGTTTTTTAAGCTTTGCATCTTTGATCTTTGCAGAGACCTTATCGAAATCTGCATGCTCATTCAGCTGTACAAAAAGGGTTGTAAAGTTTGGCCTCCAGGGATCTTCCATGTTTTTAAATCCATTGTTGTTGGCATAAAAATTATCCCATCCTGCTATAAAATGCAAACCGGCAAAATCGGTGTTATGCGGAAAATCCTCATAAACCCCGCCCACTTTTACAACAGGATCGTTATCGATCTTAATTATTTTATTTACTGGATCAGCATTATCAAAATACGCCCTGGCAGCGGAAGCAGATATCAAAACAGAAGAAGGGTCATTCAGTGTTGAGCGGCTGCCTTTCAGCATTTTTAAAGAAAACATTTCCGGCATTTCCTTTTCAAAATAAGCACCGGTTGTTTTTAACTTTTTATCGTTAATCGTCAACAAATGATCCCCCCAGCCTGCTGCCATTACTATATGCTTAAAATCACTGCCATAATTTTTTCTCAATTCATCCGCAAGAGGGAAAGGAACGTTATTCCAGGTTTGTACTTCACCATTATTGGTTACATGCTGAACAACTTTTGCAATGCGGCCATGGTTGTCAAAACTTGTATTGAAAGAAAGCTCATCCTGTATCCACAAACCGATCAGCAGCGCCACCACCATGCCAATAGAAAGTCCGGTAATATTGATAAAGGAATACATCTTCCCTTTCAACAGGTTCCGCCAGGCTATCTTGAAATAATTTTTTATCATACTGTACTTTTAATAAAGGAATTTTATTCTATTCGTAAACTTTTTACCGGGTTGGCAATGGCTGCTTTGATGGCCTGGAAACCCACAGTGAATATTGCAATCAGCAAGGATGCAATTCCTGCAGTTAAAAAAACAGGCCACCCTAATTCTGTTCTGTAGGCAAAATCCTGCAGCCATTTATTCATTGCCCACCAGGCCAATGGGAATGCAATTACACAGGCAATGATCACCAGCTTAATAAATTCTTTTGACAGCATCGTTGAAAGCTGCGCCACGCTGGCACCCAGTACTTTGCGGATACCTATTTCTTTTGTACGTTGCTGTGCAGTAAATTTTACGAGGCCAAATAATCCCAGGCAGGCAACAAAAATGGTGAGCCCGGCAAAAAGGGCGAGTATGATACCTGCTTTTTGTTCTGTTCTGTATTCTGCATTAAATCTTTCATCCAAAAAAGAATAGTCCAGCGGATCTTCTGCACCATAGGCTGCAAACCGTTTTTGTAATACAGTAAGGAGAGAAGCTGCATCACCAGATTTTAGTTTTACAATAAGGCTTCCACCATCCGGTACCAATACCATCAACAATGGATTGATACGATCATGCAATGACCTGAAGTGAAAATCCTTTACCACACCCACTACGGTATAAGTTTCCTTTCCTCCTTTGTTGGTTCTGAAAATAGTGCTGCCAATTGCTTTCCCTTTTAATCCTAACGCCGCCACTGCTGTTTCATTTAATATCACAGCATTGGAATCGGTACCGAATGCCGGAGAGAAGTTTCTCCCTTCTTTTAATTGTATTCCCAATGTGTTGAGGTAATTTTCGTCTACCTCGTACCGTAAGGTCTTTACCAGGTCAGCCGGCTTTTGAACGGTGGTTACAAAAAAATTATTGTTGTCGCTGTCACCTGCAGGCAGAAATCCTGAACTGCTGATGCTTTCCACACCAGGATCATTTTGCAGTTCCTGCCGGAAAGCCTTCCGCTTTTCGCCCAGTGCCCAGGAATTGGACAGGATCAGCACTTTGTCTTTGTTATAACCAACATCCTTGTGTTCCATATAGGAAAGCTGGTTGTACACAACAAGGGTACTTACGATCAATATGATGGAAATAAAAAACTGGAATACCACCAGCCCGCTTCTCACGCCTGCACCTGCTTTACCTTTTGTCAGTTTTCCTTTCAGTACTGCAATAGGTTTAAAGGAAGACAGATAGAAAGCAGGGTAACTGCCGGCAATCAAACCGGTAATCAAAATAAATACAATAAGACCCGGTAATAAAAAAGGTTGCTGAGCAAAATTAAAAGACAAGGGAAGTCCCGTGAGCTCCTTAAATGAAGGAAGGGCTAACCAAATTAATATCAGCGACAAGACCAATGCGATCGCTGCAATGAGTACAGATTCTGTTAAGAACTGCTGCACTAAACTTTTTTTATAAGAGCCCAGTACTTTTCGGATACCCACTTCCTTTGACCGTTTGGAAGCGCCTGCAGTAGACAGGTTCATAAAATTAATACAGGCGATCAGCAGCATAAAAATGGCGATCGCACTGAAGATGTAAATGTATTGTGCATTACCCGGTGCGCTAAGGTCATATGAAAAATCAGAATACAAGTGTATGTCCCTGAGTGGTTGCAAATGAAAACTCAAATCGCTGCCGCTCTTCCGGAATTCAGCCAGCGTTTGCCCTGTTGCTGTTTTCATTTGCGGGCCAATATATTTATCAATAAGCTGCGGAAGTTTTGCCTCCATTTTTTCCTGGTCAAACCCATCTTTCAGCAATGCATAGGTGAAATAATTTGAACTCATCCAGTCTGCCTGTTTTGCATCTGCTATACTTTCCATTGAAGCAAAGAGATCAAATTGAAAATGAGCATTCACAGGCAGGTCTTTTATTACACCGGTTACTTTATAGGCAGCGGTCTTATCTTTCAGGAACAGCAGTTTGCCCAGGGCATCTTCGTTGTTAAAATATTTTTTGGCAGCAGTTTCGGTTATTACAACTGTGTTGGGTTCAGCCAGTGCGTTGGATAACCTGCCTTTTAAAAAAGGCAATGTGAAAATGCTGAAAAAATTGTTGTCTACATGAGCCAGTTTTTCTCCCTTAAAGATCTTTCCATTGTAAAACACTTTAGGATTTCCATGTATCACCCGTAGCCTGGTAGCATCTTCCACTTCCGGAAAGTCATTTTTCAATACCTGCGCCAACGGAGCCATCACCGTGGCCTCTTTCATTTTTTGCCCCTGTATATCTCCCTGGAAATAAACACGGGCTATGCGGTCTGCTTTTTTATTAAAACGATCATAGCCGGCTTCATGATTGATATACAGCATGATGAGCAGGCAGGTGGTAATACCTATTGCCAGACCTGCAATATTGATAGCAGAAAAACCTTTGTTACGCCAAAGGTTTCTCCATGCAATTTTAAAGTAGTTCTTTATCATCG
>JAKQJG010000239.1 GCA_029561305.1 Bacteroidota bacterium
TTAATACCGAAATCCTTAATTTTTTTGTTATAGATTATCTGTGACTCGTAGTTCTCTATATTACTAAAAGAAGTACTGGTGCCATAGTATCCACCCCATCTTGGGTCAACACTGTAAGCATTGGGACTGTAAACGGAGTTATATATCTGCGAAGAATACTTTTGTTCAAAGAAAGTAGTGTTCTGTTGTTTACGGTACGTAGCTTTTAACTGCAGGTCGCTGTTAAACTTATAAGTAAGACCGATATTACCATACAACCTGTCATTCCTGCTTTCAGTAGTTGCAAGGTCAAAAAACTTATAATGGTTCATCCAATATTGACCACCCCAGTTACTACGAATGTCTCCGGCAGGGTCATAAGACATTGGATCGTTGCGGTTCCATGATGCGAACGTGCCCCCTGGACCTTTAATATCTTTTAATTCCCTTATCAGGTTCATATCAAGGTTACGGTGAAACCATTGGTTAAAGGAGCCACTGGCCTGGTTACCATAGTCGTCATCTAATAAGCCATTAACTGTAGACGTATAATAGTTAATGTTAGCAGCCAGGGTAATTTTTGGACTCAGGTCGAAACTCATGATGGTACTAAGGGTATTTCTTTTAAGACTGGTGGTAGGCACCAAACCTTTTACATCAATATTAGAATAAGAAACCCTTATAGATGTGTTGTCTGTAGCTTTTGAAAAAGAAATATTGTTATTGATCGTAACACCCGTATTATAAAAATCACGGGAATTATTTGGTTGAGGATCGTAAGTTGTCGTTTTATATGAATTTTCATGACCACCATACCAGGCATACCAGGGAATATACTCTTGTCCCGACATTCTTGGACCCCAGCTTTCATCTGTTGCATAATCAGTATAATATTTCCCATCTAAAGCAGCCCATTCTGTTGGATGCACACCTGGAGTATAGGTAAAACGTTTAAAATCAGAAACGGCTCCACCGCCATAAGAGTTTTGGTAGTTGGGTAATACATATACTTTATCGAAAGTTACACCGCTGTTGATTTCTATACCAACGTTCTGGCTTTTTCTTGCCTTCTTCAATGTAACTACGATGGCGCCATTTTGACCAACAGCCCCAAACAGTGCGGCAGCCTGGGGACCGTTTAAAACCGAAATATCTTCAATATCATCGGGGTTTATATCATTGGAGTTCGGCAAAATTGTACCCTCTACCACATAAATGGGAGATGATCCTATTCCCAAACCGCCATCACCCCGAAGACGTATTTCTGTTGGACGCCCTAAAGCTGCAGCTGACTGGCTCCTAATCTGGATACCAGCAGCTTTACCCGCCAATGCATTATTTACATTGGTGGCCCTGATTGTATTCAACGCTTCTCCACCCACTACCTGTACATTGGAAGTTGAACTTCTTGCAGAAGTCTTCCTGTTAAATGCTGTAGTAACAACCAATTCCGTCATTATGCCCGTTTTAGTTAATACTACGTTCATAACAGGCTGGCTTCCTACTGTCACCTCGCCAGCCTCATGGTTGGTTGCAGATACCTGCAGCACATCACCATCTTTAACCTTAATTGTAAATGTACCAGACGCATCAGCCTGCGCACCTAATTTTGTATTTTTTATCTTAACAGAAGCAAACGGAACCGGAAAGCCCTCTTTATCCGTAACTTTTCCGGACACCAACCGGGTTTGAGCAGACGCCAGCAGACCACATAGCATTAGCATGGTGAAGAGAGATACAATTCTTCTCATGAGATAATTTTGGTTTTTTATAATCGTGTAAAAATAGGGATTTATACGAAATGCAAAAATTTCGTTAACCCCTATGCATAATTTGACAGAATGATGAAAAATAGTGCTGCTTTACACACGCTAAAAGGTATATTGTAACTGAAATTTTACCTCTGTTCTTTTATTACCTTGTATTTCGTCTAAACCGGATCCTACAGTTGCCTTGTCTTTAAAAATTGTTTGTGCCACCCGGAACCAGAAGGTCATTTTTTTGCTGAAATCATAGTTGATATTTACATACCAGCGATAGCCCTTATCGTAAATAACCGGTATGGAGAAGCTATACAAAACATCGTTTTCAAACGCATACAACCTGCTGTCGTACCCATCGGTTTCAAAATACATCAACCGCATATTGCCAGAATACTTTTTCATCATCGGTTTGTACAGGAGGTCTACATAAGATAAGAACCCGTTTTGCGGATTGCCACCGGTTCGGTCAAACCAAGTCATTTCGAGCCGGTTGCGGAATGTAAGTGTGGAATTCACCTTGTAATTTACCTGCCAGCGCACATTCTGCCGTTGTTTTGGCATCACAGGGGCAATGATATTTCCATCAGGATTGTAATTCCGTGGCTTGGTTTCGGTACGGTAACGGGCAGTGATCTCCAGCTGCTTGTTGGGTTTATACGTTACCTGGCCCAGGTAATCCACCCCGGTAACCGGTGCATCCACCAGGTACCGCAGCCAGGGGAAATGATAAAAATCTGCATAAGCATCCAGCCGCCAAAAGCCGTGTGGACGAATACTGATACCTGTATAAAAACCATTTTCATTGGTTGGAAAAGTACTTTCAGTAAACGCATTGGTATAAAGCGACTGGTAACCAGGAGAGATATTCCGGTAAACAAAACTCATATCAGCATTGGCGGCCACGCTCAGCAGCAAGCCGTTTACAAATGCTTTATTCTTTTTGTTGTCCATCGCGGCTTCGCCAAAAAAATGAAGGTTGCGGAAAGTGTAGCTATAATCAATACTTTGGTTGCCCACAGCTTTTCCGGAGAGTGCATATATATTATATGGATCTGCGGCCTTGGTAATGGGAAATTTAAAATTGTACTGCATCATATTGACACCGAGGTGCAGGCGGTTTTTATTATAAGCCAGGTTGCCGCCATATGCAAATTGCCGTTGTGCTCCCTTATCAGCCGTTTCGCTCCGGGTGCGGTGCAAGCCACTTGTTTGCAGGGACGAAATAAAATCTTCGTTATTTAAAGTATCGGTTACAAAATTGGCATCCACATTCTTATAAGAAACAAAGCCTGTCATTTCCACATTATTTTTAGCCAGTGTAATACCCAGGCCGCGGTGAAAATTTATTTCACCAGCAGAATTGTAGGGACGCAGGACAGGTAACTGTCTCTTTATATTAAGCACATCCACACTTTTTTTGAATGCGAGGCTCTGCCACTGTGTAAGCCCCTGCCCCATGTTAACAGTAAAATCGCCCAGTGCCAATGATTTTACAATACCGATATTTCTTACAAACAGATGAGCAGAATAAAAATCAAAGCCTTGCTTTTGTGCACCTTTAAAGAATTCCTCGCCCGCATCTTTTTCCGCTACCACGCCATACTGTAGCAGATTTTTGTATTGGTACTTATACCGCAAAAAATACCGCTGTGGCGATCCCGGGTAATAATTGGTTGCGGTAGTTGAATCAAGCAAATAACCCCTTGACCGCTCCATCACCTGTGTAACCCTGGCCACCACGCTGTGTGTGCCACCGCTCAATCTTTGGCTAAATGACCCTACAAAATCGGGGGCATCCCGAACGGTGATAAAAGGACGTATCTTTTCAATGGTGGCAACATCCAGCGCCGGCACCGCCTGCAGTTCGTACAGGTGAATAAATTTTCCAAACAGGCTGCGGTAAGAAATAATGTTTTGAATTTGAAGCGGCGTTAAAACCACCAGTTCCTTTAGTGTGGTGGCATCTGCATAATTAAGATTCACCGGTGATCTTAAAAATTGCTGCAGGGATTGTAAAAAAGTATCATCCTGTGTTTCGGTGTCTTCATTATTTTCAGTGATGGCCTCCATTTGTTGTTCGGTGGTGGTGGAGGGTATTTGAGCGTAGATGCTAAAAGGAAAAAAAAGAAAAAAAGAAAAAAAGAAAAAGCTTGTGAGTACATACTTTTTATGCCCGTGACTAATGCCTTGTATTTTTGTTGGGTAGACATATTCCAGTAAAAATAGTAAGCCCCGCCAGGTTGGTTGAGCGGTGGCAATACAATGACGCCAGTATGCGGCGCAGCGGGTAATAAAAAAAAACGCTCTCATCATTTTCTTAGTCACAAAAATTTATTTTTTTACTGTACTGGTATTGGCAGAACTAAAATTATAAATTAACAGCAGCCCTGGAGACATACCCAATTGGGGATGATAACTGCCGCTGATATCTAAACGCAAATTATTCCAGGCAAGACCGAGCCCGGCGTAGCCAATAGAGTTAGCGGAGGAAATACCTCCCCTGGCAAAAAACTGTTTGGCAAACTGGTACTGGAATCCTGCATTCATATTTACCGGGAAATCCTCTTCCTTCACCAGTTCTGCACTTACAAAGAACTTTTCCGATACATCATAACCCAACCCGAATTTATAAGCAGAGGTCAGCTTTTCATCTGTTTTAGAAAACTTGCCACCAACCGGGTTATATACATGCAGACCTGCATTTAATTTATCTGTTAAATGCACCAAAGCGCCTATTTCGATGCTCACCGTATTATCACTTTCGTAGGTAGGCACTCTATAACCATAATAATTAAATTGAATACCGATATCAACTTTTTTACCAAGGCTGCGGCCATAAGCAAGACCAAATTGGCTTTCGTTGAAATTTTTAAAACCCAGGTACTTGGCACTTACACCAAAATTTCCCAGGGAAGAAGGGATAGCAACAGCCGCAGTATAAAGACTGGTTTCTGAAAGCATAAAACGTCTTTCGCCATATACACCCGCAGTGGCAGTTTCATATTGGGCCAGTGCAGCCTGGTTGTTTACAAATGAGAAAACATCCTGTTGTTGCGTACTGTATGCGCCGAGACCGACATAAACTGCTGAAATTGGCTGGCGCAATGCCTGTGCATCCAGCAAATTGATGGCAGAAAATAAGACAATACATGATACGGTGAAGGCCTTTATCAAAGCAGTTAGTTTTTAGTGTGAGCAATTTAGGAATAAATAGCCACGAAATACACGAGTGTGAAAATTTAGACGGTGAATTGGGTGATTAGCTACGAAATAGTTTAGCCACTAATTGTACAAATGCACATGAACGTTGAACCTGCCAATTTTTGTCGAAAACCTGGCGAACAAAATAAAATACGAAAGAAGTCACGCCACGAATTGCACGAATACACACGAAAAGCGAAACTCCACAGAGTTTTTCATAAAATCAATTCCTGCTACCTGGTGAAATTCGTGGCGGCAATGCTTTACTTTTGCGGCATGCAAATTTTAGATGGCAAAACAGTATCGCAGGCAGTGAAAGATGCCTTGAAAACAAAAGTTTCAATACTAAAAGAGGAAGGCAAAAAAACGCCCCACCTGGCTGCCGTATTGATCGGCAACAATGGCGCAAGCGAAACCTACGTGGCCAGTAAAGTAAAGAGTTGTGAAGAAGTTGGTTTTAAAAGCACTTTAATAAGACTGGATGAAAATATTTCCGAAGACATACTGGTAAAAACAATTGAGCAACTGAACAATGATGCGGATGTGGATGGCATTTTGGTGCAGTTGCCTTTACCTAAACAGGTCAGCGAGGAAAAAGTGATCAGCCTGATCCATCCGGATAAAGATGTGGATGGCTTTCACCCCATGAGTATTGGTAAAATGGTACAGGGACTGCCCACCTTTATACCAGCCACGCCCTATGGTATTTTACTGATGCTGGAACATTATAAGATTGTAACAGCAGGTAAACATGCAGTAGTGATTGGCCGGAGTAATATCGTGGGCCGTCCCATCAGTATCCTGCTTAACAGGAACGCCTACCCCGGAAACTGTACGGTTACTGTGTGCCATAGTCATACACCCAATTTAAAAGAACTTTGCCTGCAGGCAGATATTATTGTGGCAGCTTTAGGTAAACCGGAATTTTTAAAAGCAGATATGGTGAAAGAAGGCACCGTGGTTATTGATGTGGGCATTACAAGGGTGCCGGATACATCAAAGAAAAGCGGTTTTGCCATTAAAGGCGATGTAGACTTTGCACAAGTGTCGCACAAATGCAGTTATATAACACCAGTACCCGGAGGCGTTGGTTTGATGACAATTGCAGCATTGCTGATGAATACATATAATGCATGCACACATAAACATCCGAACTGACGATGTGTGTTGTTGATGAATTAAGAACTAAACCTGAAATGCATAATTACAAAAGCCAAATTGAAGAACAAAAGCCGGACCTCCCTCTCTTTGGGAGAGGGAACGAGGGTGAGGCCACACTCCCCGTAATGGAGCAGTTCTACACCTTACAAGGTGAGGGCTTTCACCAGGGAAGGGCAGCCTATTTTATCCGCCTGGGTGGTTGCGATGTTGGCTGTGTGTGGTGTGATGTAAAAGAAAGCTGGGATGCCAATGCACATCCGCAAATGAGCATTGATGAAATGGTACACACTGTTGAAACAAATACCCAGGGCAACAAAGGCCTGGTGGTAATTACAGGTGGTGAACCCCTGATGCATAATCTTGATCATTTAACTGGTGCTTTACAGGCCAAAGGCTATGAAACCAATATTGAAACATCCGGTTCCAGCCCATTGAGTGGTACATGGAACTGGATCTGTTTATCTCCCAAAAAATTCAAAGCCCCTTTACCGGAAGTGGTTGCTGTTGCCAACGAATTAAAAGTAGTGGTATTTAACAAATCTGATTTTGACTGGGCCGAACAATATGCCGCGATGGTGTCACCACAATGTAAACTGTTTTTACAACCAGAATGGGATAAGGCCTCGTTGGTTACTCCGCTCATCATAGAATACATCAAGCAACACCCGCAATGGGAATTGTCGTTGCAGATACATAAGTATATAAATGTGCCGTAAGGTTTAGGGGTTTAGGAGTTTAAGGGTTTAGGAGTTTAGGGTTAGGAAGTTTAGGTGTTTTTTGGCAAGTCGTTCTGCATATTGTCTTTACCTTCGAACATTCAATGTTGACTATGAAAAGATGTAGTACCGGTTGTAAAGACACTTTCTTATTTGTCATTTCTACTTTCTCATTTCTTATTTCATACTCCCAATGGTATGATCCCGAAAAGGTGAACCCAAAAGCTGCAGAAGTTTTTATGAGTGCCATTGAGGATGCAGATAATCAAAAGTATTCCCAGGCCATTGTGAAAATAAATGACGCACTGCGCATTGAACCAAAATTTGTAAATGCCTATTTATCTATGGCAGGTATTTATGCCAACCTGAAAAAATATGATTCTTCTGTTTATTTCTTTGAAAAAGGGATTGCGTTAGATTCTGTTTATTCTTCTACTTATTTTCTTCCTTATTCTATTTCGCTGGCAGGAACCGGGCAATTTGAAAGAGCGCTGCATGCAGTCACGCTTTTTTTACAAAATGATAAACTCAACCAGCAAAGTGTAAAGGCCGGCAATTACAGGAAGTCGGTATATGAATTTGCCATTGACTATGCAATAAAACATCCTGCAAATAATTATGTGTTTGCCCCAAAAAATTTAGGTGAAAATGTGAATTCAACCTGGCCGGAATATTATCCCTCTATTACAATTGATGGCAGCAAACTGATCTTTACAAGAAGGGTGAATAATGACGAGGATTTTTATGAATGTAGTTTAATAGACGGTAAATGGGATAAAGCAAAACCATTAGGCGGAAAAGTAAATACCAATTTAAATGAAGGCGCCCAGAATATTTCGCAGGATGGAGAATGGATCATCTTTACAGGTTGTAATTATCCTGAAGGACAAGGCAGTTGTGACCTGTATATTTCAAGAAGAACAAATAATGGATGGAGTGAAGCGGAAAACGTAGGTCCGGTATTGAATACAGATTTTTGGGAATCTGCCCCATCCCTGTCTCCTGATAAAAAAGATCTCTATTTCAGCAGCAGCCAGGCGGGAGGTTATGGTGGAAAAGATATTTGGGTTAGTCACCGCAATGAAAAAGGCAAATGGGGCAGGGCCGAAAATCTGGGCCCGGTAGTCAATACCAGCGGAGATGAAAGCTGTGCTTTTATGTACGCCGACAACCAGACTTTCTTTTTTAACAGCACGGGTCACCCGGGCTATGGTGCTTCTGATCTGTTCTTCACCAAAAAACAGGCAGATACAGGCTGGACGGTGCCGGTTAACCTGGGTTATCCTGTGAACACCATCGATGATGAAGGCTCCCTGATAGTGGCGGCCGATGGCAAAACAGCTTATTACGCCAGCGAAGGAAAAGACAGGTTGGGTGCCATGGACCTGTATAGTTTTGAACTTAGGGAAGATATACGTCCGCCAAAAACTTTGTGGGTAAAAGGAAAAGTATTTGATTCTAAAACAAAAGCGGGATTACCTTCTTCCGTTGAACTAACGGACATCAATAGCCGCCAGGTGATCAGCAAGGTTCAAACGGATGAAGATGGCAACTATTTAACAACTTTACCTGTTGGAAAAGAATATGCTTTTAATGTAAACCGGAGGGGTTACCTGTTCTTTTCTGAGAATTACAACCTGAATGACAACAACATTGATTCTGTATTTACTGCCGACATTCCCTTACAGCCCATTGAACCCGGAGCCTCTGTTGTACTGAAAAATATTTTCTTCGACAGTAAAAAGACGGAGTTGCAACCCGCTTCAATGGCCGAACTGAATAGTGTGATACAGTTAATGAATGACAACCCTACATTGAAATTGCTTATCAGCGGTCATACAGATAATGTGGGCAAGCCGCAGGATAATATTACCCTTTCAAATAACAGGGCACTGGCTGTAGTAAATTATTTGTTGGCCAGCAGGCAAATAGCCAAAGACCGTTTGCAATACAAAGGTTTTGGAGAATCCAAACCAATAGCTGATAACACAACAGAAGAAGGTAAGGCGAAGAACAGGCGGACAGAGATGAGTGTGATCAGTAATACGCCTTGACCACGCCCCGAAAAACCGGAACGTTCAAAGTAATTACTAAAGCAGAGCGCAGAAAGTGCAATCAATCAAATTTAAAAAAAGAAGGTTCCAGCTTTTTATAGTCTGATTCTGAAACAGGTTTTGTTACAACATTCATGATCTCTACACGGGTAGTTTGATGCTGGTCTTTCAACTTATCCGTCAATTTATTTACCATTCCGTTCACTGCTGATTTAACATCAGTGGAAGGCAGACCCGTGATCATTTGTTCCTGGAATTTACCGTTGATAATGGGAATAAAGTTGATGGTGAAATATTTTTGCATTGTGTCTGTTTCGTCTAAAGCTAACCAATGTTTAGCGCATCCTTGGTTTTATTATATGCTGTACCCATCATCCTTCCTTAAAAGCTGTTCATATTATCTATTTTATATTTTGAAAAAGTGAATTATCTTTCTTGAAAATTCTCTTTCCCAAAATGACCAACGACCTGCTTTACCAAATAGCCCTTACGCTGGTACCCAATATCGGCGACGTACATGCCAAATCCCTCGTAAATGCCTATGGCGATGCCCAGTCTGTTTTTAAGGCTAAGAAAAAAGACCTGGAGCATATGGAGGGTATTGGAACCGTCCGGGCGGCCAGCATCAAGGCCTTTACAGATTTTGACAACAGTGAAAAAGAAATTGCCTTTATTGAAAAGTATAAGATCACACCGCTGTTTATCACCGATAAAAACTATCCGCAGCGGCTGCTGAATTGTTATGACAGTCCCGTGCTGTTATTTTACCGCGGCAATGCCAACCTGAATACGTCTAAGATCGTTTCCGTTGTTGGCACCCGGAACAATAGTGAATATGGAAAGAATGTTTGTGAAAAAATGATCGAAGAACTGAAACAGGAAAGTGTGCTGGTAGTAAGCGGGTTGGCTTTTGGTATTGATACAATCGCACACAAGGCTGCATTAAAACATCAACTGAATACCGTAGGCGTAATGGCGCATGGGCTCGACAGGATCTATCCTTCGCAAAATAAAAGCATGGCCAAACAAATGGTGGAGCATGGCGGATTGCTCACCGAATTTATCAGCAATACCAACCCGGACAAACAGAATTTCCCCAAAAGAAACAGGATCGTGGCGGGTATGTGTGACTGCGTCGTTGTAATAGAAACAGGAAAAAAAGGAGGATCGCTGATTACTGCCGAGCTGGGCAATAACTATAACAAAGATGTATTTGCCATACCCGGCCGGGTGAATGACAGCAAAAGTGAAGGCTGTAATTATCTTATCAAAAACAACAAAGCTGCCCTGATCAATAATGCAGATGACCTGTTAGAAATGATGAACTGGAAGCCACTGGAAAAAAAAGCGGTGAAAAAACAACGGGAATTATTTATTGAACTCAGTGCTGATGAAAAAATAGTTGTTGATATTTTAAACAGCCAGGATACGATCCAGATAGATGAATTGTATTTTAAAAGCGGCCTGAGCAGCAGTGCGGTGGCGGCTGCGTTGCTAATGCTGGAAATGCAGGGTTTGGTGGCGAGTATGCCGGGAAAGCTGTATAAAATTATCTAGCCTTTCATCACCCCGATCTTCTCCCCTTTCCATTCCGGGAATAAGGCCGCATCATTATTTATCAGCAAATGCTTATCGGCCACTTCACTAAAAATACTTCTAAAATCCGTTGTTACTGCCAGGTCGCGGCCATCGGCTAAATTTTCCTTTACCAGGGGCTGCACATTACCATGCACCTTACCGCCGTTGACATCATTGCCCAAAATAAAACAGCAGCTTCCCCTTCCATGATCGGTGCCTCCGCTGCCATTTTGTTTTACCGTGCGGCCAAATTCGGTAGCCGTCATTATGGTTACATCATCCTGCATACTGCCGAGGTCGGTCCACAATGCATGCATGCTGTTGCTGAGATCAGCTACATTTCTTGCAAACGCACCGTTTTCTGTTCCCTGGTTAAAATGTGTATCCCAACCGCCGCTTTCTGCAAAAGCCACTTCAAGCCCCACATCCATTTTTATCAACTGTGCAATTTGTTTTAATGCATTACCCAATGGTGAACTGGGGTAGATAGCACCGTTAGCAGGAGCGTAATTCTTTACATCGGATTTGTTGAGCATCTTTACGGCATCAAAACTTTCCTTGCCGGTTTTATTCAATAAAGAAGAACTGGTTTGATCGTAGAGGTCTTCAAAACTTTTCGCAACCAGGTTGATACCGCCTTTGCCAGGCAGACTAAAATCTTTGAGGTTACTGATGGCAACCGTTTCGTTATCACCGTAAAATGACCGTGGCATAGCACTGGTCATACTCACTGCACGGAAAGGGGTGGCATCATGACCCAGTAACCCAACTGCCCTGTTGAGCCAGCCACTCGCCGTTCCTTTATTAAACGGCGTGCCGCTTTCCATATAATCCTGTGCATCAAAATGGCTACGGGTATTATTGGGTGAGCCCATCCCATGCACTATGGCCAGTCTTTTTTCTTTAAACAAATTTTCAAATACTTTCATAGAAGGATGCAGGCCAAAAGTTCCATCCAGGTCTATGAGTGGTGCTTTGCTGGATTTGGCAGCATCCATAAATAAGGTTGGCCGGGCAATTTTCAAATTCTCATCTGTAAAAGGAGATACCGCCATCAGTCCATCCATAGCGCCCCGCTGAAAAATAAACACCAGTACCTTTTTCTTCTTATAAGGCCGCAGCCATTTGTCACTCTCCGCAGCACGGGCAATAAATGTTGGAATACCCCCCACCCCGATACTGAAAAGGGCTAACCCGGCTTGTTTTAAAAATGCTTTTCTTGAAGACATACAACTCTTTTAAATTAAAATCTTTCTGAAATGTTACTTGTTTCTTGTTACTCATTAAAAATCGTTTCTCGTCCCTGGTTTCTCGTTTTTTCGTTTCTCGTTTTTTTAATGCAAACAGCTTTCAATACTCACTACCTTGTGCGATTTATGAAACGGGTTACATGTTTCTTGTTACTCGTTAGTCCGTTTCTCGTTTTGTTTAAAGCAGTCAGTTTTCAATGCACACTACTTTATGCGATTTATAAAAGCTGCAAATCCTCTTACTATCAACAAGAAACGAGTAACGAGAAACAACCTGCTGTATCCTATCTAAAAACTCTTACAGCCTAATACACCCAACGAGAAACAAGTAACCAGTAACAACTTACTCTCTCCTATCTATAAACGCTTACAACCAAATACGCCCAACGAGAAACAAGTAACAAGAAACATTTTATCTTCTTTGAAACTCCGGTGACCCCAAAATAATCCCTACCACCTGCGCCAGCATACTGTTATTTCCTGCAGCAACAGGCATACTCACTTCTTTTCCATTATTCTTTTTCAACATCTTTTTAGCCAGCTTTTCCTCGCTCTTGTTTTTATCATTCAGCACATCCCCTTCATCATTTGTCATCATTTTTTCTTCTGGAATTGTTGCTGTTGCGGCTATGGTGTTTTTATCGGCGGCGGTTTCTATTTTCTGCTGTATAGACGGATCGTTGATCATCGGTTCCAGTCTTTTTATCGTTGCCTCCAGGTTTCTTTCGGGCATGATGATCGCCGAGTACTTCTTTAATGCATCCACTGCACTTTCCGGTTCATGATTATTATTGAGAGCGGCCAGGTTAAAACTCACACCTGGAATTTTCTGCGATGCAAAGGCCAGCCCAAATTTCATCCGGTTTAATAAAGAGCCGGTATTGATCCAGTATTGCCCTTTATCAGGAAAACCTGTGGGTGCCTGGTAATAATATAATTTCTGTCCCATTTTTGCAATCCACTGATACAGCATAAAAGGTGCTTCCACATTGGCATCCAGTGCTCTTACAGCACTGATGGTTAATTCAAAGGGCGATTTTGTTTTTTCTCTTATCACATCTGTTTTCCAAAACTCCGGGGCAGCCACCATCGTCATCAATACTTCTTTGATATTTCCTTCGCTCTTTGTGAAAGCCGCTGCCAATTTATCAATCAATGGCTGCGGCGGGTTATCACTCACAAAACGTACCGCCAGTTTTTTGGAAATAAATTTTGCGGTAGAAGAATGATTGGCCAGCATATTGATCAGTTCCACCCCTTCTTCGTATCCACCACCGGCAGCAAATGTTTTACCCAATACTCTTTTCTCTTTATCATCATGCCGGTTCATGGCAAAAAAGAAATCTCCTTTATGCACAAAACCTCTTTTTAATAAATTCTCCTCTCCAAATTTTTCAATCAGCTTCCTGGCAAAATTGGATGGTCCGAGATCTTTAAGCGGATACACCGTCCAGCCGGTTAATACCCTGGCCGCTTCCGTTACATCCGCCTGTGTGTAACCACCATCAACACCCAGTGTATGCAATTCCATTACTTCCCTGGCGTAGTTTTCATTGAGGTCCTGTTCTTTTTTTCTTTTTTTTAACTGCTCCATCATTTTTTCCTTATCATCCGCATTGCCGTCCATTACTTCCTTCACCTGTTTCTCCAGTTTCAACCTGCGCTTTTGTTCCTGTGCTTCTGATTCTGCATTTTTTCCACTGCTGTTAAAATTATCCAGGTAAAAAAGCATGGCAGGTGATTGTGCAGTTGCCAGCAGCAGGTCATTAAACTTACCAGCAACATTAGGTCTTATCACATCCCTTTCAAAGGCAGGTATAAATTGTGCACAATCATTTTTTGTGGCACTCACATTAAAGTGATTGAACCAAAACTCGGTAAGCACTTGTTGCAGTTGATTGTTGCTGTAGGCTGCCGTTAAAATTTTTTGGTTGGCAAACTGGCGATACAATTCTTTTTGCGGACGGTAGCCTTTTTGTTCCATGTATTCTTTTACCTTATCCCGGTAGGCTTCCTTATCAGATTTATCAACAGAATCTTTACTGATCACGCCTTCTTCAATGGCCTGTCTTAATATTTTAGCATTCCGGGGGAAGGTTGTCAGCACCTGTTCGTTTGACAAAGACAAGGCATCATATTCTTTGAGCCTTTCATTTAATGCATCATCATTCAGTTTCCCATCCAATTGTTCTGCAAACCAGTTTTCCAAACCTTTTTTTACCACTTCGTCAATTTGCCCCGGCTTGCTGCCAAAAGTAAAGCGGTCAAGTAAATGCGCTGCAGCCTGGCGCTCTGTAAGCCCTGCTTTTTTCCAGGGCATGTTGAAATTTGGATGATAACTATTAAAGGATGATAATATTACACTACTGCCTGCAACAATTATAAAGGCAAGCGAAAAGCGAACAGTCTTTTTCATTCGAAAGAATTTGGGATAGGTAAATTTACGGCTGTTAAGATCGTTACCATTACATAAAGTTTAATGTACCCCTTTTTTTTTATATCACTCTCCTTACCTTTGCACATGGCAACAATAAAAAACGCTCTCCCCGCTAACAAAACCCCTAATTTTTTTGGTGAAGGCTTAACATTTGATGATGTGCTGCTGATGCCGGCATATTCGGATATTCTTCCCAGGGACGTTGATATCAGTACTCAACTTACAAAAAATATCAAGCTGAATATTCCGATGCTGAGTGCAGCCATGGATACTGTAACAGAAGCCTCCCTTGCTATTGCACTGGCAAGAGAAGGCGGCCTCGGTATCCTGCACAAAAACATGACGATTGAAAAACAGGCCGAGCAGGTTCGAAAAGTAAAAAGAAGTGAAAATGGCTTGATCCTGGACCCGGTTACCCTTTCTCCTGATGCTACCATTGGCGAAGCAGTAAGACTGATGAGAGAAAACCGCATAGGCGGCATTCCTATTATTGACGGCAACAGGAAATTAGTGGGCATACTCACCAACCGGGACCTGCGCTTTGAACGGCAATACAAAGACAAAGTGAGTACCATCATGACAAAAGAAAATCTCATCACAGCTCCGGAAGGTACCGACCTGAAAAAAGCCGAACTCATTTTTAAGAAAAATAAAATTGAAAAATTACCCGTGGTAAATAAGGCGGGCGTTTTGATCGGGCTTGTAACCTTTGGAGATATTTTAAAACTAAAAAGTTACCCTCACGCCATCAAAGATTCTTTTGGAAGATTATTGGTAGGCGCTGGTGTTGGCATTACAAAAGACACACTTGAAAGAGTGTCTGCGTTACAGCAAACGGGCGTAGACGCCATTTGTCTTGATAGCGCTCATGGCCATACCAAGGGTGTAATGACCGCATTAAAAAATATCAAAAAATCATTTAAAGGATTACAGGTGATAGCAGGCAATGTAGGTACTGCCGCCGGAGCAAAAGCATTGGCAGAGGCTGGTGCCGATGCAGTGAAAGTAGGCATTGGTCCGGGCTCTATTTGTACCACCAGGATTGTTGCCGGCACGGGTGTTCCGCAAATAACGGCAGTAATGGAAGCAGCTGCTGCATTAAAAGGAAAAAATGTGGGCATCATCAGTGATGGTGGTATCAGGTACACAGGTGATATGGTAAAAGCATTAGCTGCAGGCGCCAGTTGCGTAATGATGGGAAATGTATTTGCAGGTACAGAAGAAAGTCCGGGTGAAACCATCATTTACGAAGGAAGAAGATTTAAACAATACCGGGGCATGGGCTCGCTCGGTGCAATGGCACAAGGCAGCAGCGACCGTTATTTCCAGGATCCCGAAGATGATATCAAGAAATTTGTACCAGAGGGTATTGAAGGCCGGGTGGCATTTAAGGGCCCATTAAAAGAAGTGGTGCATCAATATACAGGCGGCTTGCGGGCAGGTATGGGTTATTGTGGTGCTTCAACCATCAAAGCATTGCAGGGAGCTACTTTTGTAAAGATCACCAATGCCGGTATGAGAGAGAGCCATGCGCATGATATTGCGATCACGAAGGAGGCGCCGAATTATAGCAGGTAACCCCCCTCCGTCGCCAACTGGTTGGGGAGGGACTAAGGCAAGAGTATAAAAATTTAAGCAGTTGCTGATTTGCAGAGAATGAAGGGCGTGGTGCAAACCAGTTATAATGTTTTTTTATTTCTTTAAAAAAAACACCAGGATATCTAGCACTGATACCAACATTCAGCAAAAAATCAAAAAATGTTGTAGAAATAAACCGCATGAAAAAAATCTTACTGCAACTTTTCTTAATCAGCATATTAGCACATCAGCCAATCAGCATATTTGCCCAGGATAGTTCTCACTTACGCATCAGCCTGCTCACCTGCACACCCGGCGACCTGATGTATTCTACGTATGGCCACAGTGCTTTACGGGTGATTGACAGCGGTACTGTAAACACCCAGGTAAAAGATATTGTTTTTAATTATGGCACGTTCGACTTTGAAGACCCTGCGTTTCTTGCAAAATTTGTAAGGGGCAAACTGAAGTATTTTGTTTCAGTGGATGAATTTGTTGATTTTAAAGCGGAATATCAATATTATAACAGGGGAATCATTGAACAGGTGTTAGATCTTTCCCCAGCAGAAAAAACAGCCATCAACAACTTCCTGCTCAATAATATCAAAGAAGAAAATAAATACTACCAGTATGATTTTTTGTTTGATAACTGCACCACCCGGCTCAGGGATATTATTGTGCAACAAAAACAAAACAAACCTGTTTTTAAAAATGTAATGCCAGCAGGCACCAGGTTCAGGCAGGCCATACATTTTTATCTTGATAAACGCTACAAAGACTGGGATAAATTAGGCATTGATATTTTGCTGGGCGCACCTGTTGATGCAGTGATGACAACCGAACAGCAACAATTTTTGCCTGACAACCTCATGATGGCTTTGGATAGCACCAATCAACTTGTTTTATCAACTTCCAGTTTGTACCCCTATCAAACGCCGGCAGTCAGCAGGTCCTGGTTCAATCCGCTGGTGGTTTTTAGTTTATTGTTGTTACTCATCGTAGTGCTTGATTTTTCAAAAAATAAAAAGGCTGCAAGTTTTTTAAAGGCATTTGACCGTACGCTTTTCTTTTGCACCGGTGCGCTGGGTATCCTGTTATTGTTTATGTGGTTTGGCACCGACCATGCCATGTGTAAAAATAACTACAACCTGCTATGGGCTTTCCCCACCCATATTTTTATTTCATTTGTTATGGGTGGTTCAAAAAGATGGGTGAAAAAGTATTTCCTTTTTACTGCTGTGATACTGCTGTTGCTGCTGGCGGCATGGTACTTTTTACCCCAGCAGTTGAATACTTCACTTCTGGCAATTGTTTTGTTACTGTTGTACCGGAGTTTGAGAAAATATCAAACGATTCAATAACCGGCCGGTACCGGAGAAGAGCCGGTCTGACCTTCGGTGCCGACCGGCATAAAGGAACAGCCGGTGTGACATTCGGTACCGACCGGCATAAAAACATTCATTATGGAAACAAGATCATTTCTTTTTCAAAATAAGAAGATTGCCTACAAAGTATATGGAGAAGGAAGACCTGTAATCCTCTTACATGGCTTTGGTGAACACAGCAATATATGGGAACCACAAATAAAATTCCTGGAGCCACATTTTCGGCTAATCGTACCAGATATACCCGGCAGTGGCGAAAGCGAATTGGTTCCCGATGCCAATATTGATACTTACGCTGACATAATAAAAGAGCTTTGTGATATCGAGCCCGGGATGATACTTGAAGGTGCTGTTCTCATTGGCCACTCCATGGGAGGCTATATAACATTGGCATTTGCAGAAAAATATCCTCAATATCTGAAATCATTTGGCCTGTTTCACTCTTCTGCTTTTGCAGATGCGGAAGAAAAAAAAGAAACAAGACGAAAAGCCATTGAATTTATAAAAGAAAAAGGGGCAGGTTCATTTATTAAAACCAGTACGCCGAATTTATTTACCGAATCATACAAAGAAAAACACCCTGCGAAAGTCGCCAAATTGATAGAAGAAGGGAACAAATTTACGAACGAAGCACTTATCCAATACTACGAAGCGATGATTGCCCGTCCTGACAGGACAGGCATTTTAAAATCATATCAGCAACCCATTTTATTTATAATCGGCGAACATGATAAAGCTATTCCATTTGAAGACAGCATGAAACAATGCCATCTCCCCTCACAAAGTCATGTTCATATTTTAAGGGAAAGTGCTCATATGGGTATGTGGGAAGAAGCTGATAAAGTAAATGACATATTACTTTCTTTCCTGCAAGTATCATAACCCCGTTCATCCATTTAATTTGCCGTTACATACAGATGTTTGGACGGTACAGTGTCTCAAGGCAGCCTTTTGGGTAATTTCTTCGTCTTTTTGTTATTATCTTTATTGTTCATGAAGAAGTACCTGTACGTCTTAATATTCTTATTTGTTTTTTCTGATTCTTTTGCCTCCCATATTGTTGGTGGCGAAGTTTTTTATACTTACATAGGCCCTGGTGCGACCGCCGGTACCAGCAGGTATACGATAACAATGCGGCTTTTTACTGATTGCTTTCAGCAATGCGGTCCACCAACAAATATAGCCTGCCCGCCAGACAATGTCATCATAGGTATATTCACCAATGCAGCTCCTTTTGAAAGATTCAGAGATATCACACTTCCCCGTGTTGGGCAGCCTTTGATAGATCTTACCCAATATCCTGCCTGCATCACCAGCCGTCCACCTGTTTGTTACCGGGTTAACACTTATTCCACGCAGGTTGAACTTCCGGATAACAACCCCGGCTACAGGATGAGTTATCAGAATTGTTGCCGGCTGAGTACGTTAAATGTTTTAAACAATGCACCCACTATCAATACTGTTCCTGGTTCAACTTATGAAGCAATCATGCCTGGTATCAATTTAGTGTCTGATAGAAAGAACTCTTGTGCAGTAATGGATCTGAGAGATACAGCCCTTGTTTGCCGCAGCAACCCATTTGTATTGCCGTTCAGTGCTACGGATATTGATGACGATTCCTTATCATACCGGTTTGAAGCAGCATTTAATGGTGGTGGATTTGCCAGTAATCTTGATCAGCCACCAGGTAATCCATTATACGGCTTCGTAAACTACAGGAATGGTTTTTCCGGGGTTCAGCCACTGGGCAACCAGGCTACAATAGACCCAAGGACCGGGGTGATCAGTGGAATAGCGCCGGCGCAGTCAGGAGCCTATGTTATTTGTGTGGTGGTAACGGAATGGAGAAATGGCCTTGCGATAGCTGAGCACAGAAAAGATTTCACCCTGGAAGTGGAAGAATGTGATATTCCAAGAGCAAGGCTGACCCCCCAGGATGAAACCTGCGATGGATTTACAAGACAGTTTAGTAACGCGGCTAACGGCAATGTAAATACCTGGTACTGGGATTTTGGAGTAGACTCTATCAATAGTGACACTTCAGTACTTTCATCACCCACTTTTACTTACCAGGATACAGGCAAATTTGTAGTGAAATTAGTGGTGAACCGTGGCACTCCCTGCGCCGACTCTTCCACTTATAACGTTTGGGTGTACCCTGGTTTCTTCCCGGGTTTGCGGGTACAGTCACCCATTTGCCGCAACACCCCTGTTCAGTTCCTTGACCGCACCAGGACTAACTACGGGCAGGTGCTGGGCTGGCGCTGGCATTTTGGAAATAACAATGATGACAGCAGTGCCTTACAAAACCCCACTTTTGTTTATACAGCAGCAGGCACCTACAGGATACGGCTTGATGTAAGCAACTCTTATGGTTGTACAGGTTCTATTGACACCAATATCATTGTAAACGATCTTCCGCCGCTAACGGTGGTACCAAGAGACACCACTTATTGCGCCCTTGACTCTGTTCAATTATCAGCTACTGGTGCCGGCACATTCAGCTGGTTGCCCAATACCAATATTATTTTTGCCAATACCGCAGGGCCTACTGTTTTCCCTCCGGCTCCTGCCAACTATTTTGTTACCCTCACTGATGCCAATGGATGCCGGTCGAGGGATTCTGTAAGAGTGAATCCGCTAAACAATCTTACCAACAGCATTACAGCATCTTCAGTTAGTATTTGTGCAGAAGATACCATTACACTGACGGGCAACAGTAACTACAATACAAATGTTAGCTGGCAATGGAGCCCTGCAGCTTCTGTGGCTACACCCACTACCAAGGTGACACAAGGGTTTCCAGGTGGAAACATTACGTATTCGCTGGTCACTACCTGGGGCAAAAACTGCCGGTCTACTGCTACACTGCCCATTGTGGTAAAGGCTTTAGCCGTACCCGAAGCAGGCCCTGGAGGCTTCATTTGTAAAGGACAGGGTATAGTACAATTACAAGCAAGCGGCGGCGTTAGTTACCAATGGACACCTGCTGCAGGCTTAAGTAATCCCAATATTGCCAACCCGGTTGCTTCACCATCAGAAACGACTACTTACAAGGTAGCGGTAGGTGTAGCTGGGTGTAATAAAACAAAAACAGATTCAGTAATAGTGCTGGTAAGGCAACTACCCGAGGCCAACCTGGTGGATGATACTTTGATCTGCTCTATCGACACATTGCGTTTACTTACCAACCCGGCACACAGTTATGTTTGGAGCCCGGATTATAATATCAATAATTTAACAGCTGCCAGCCCCCTGGTAAGCCCGGACGTGCCTACCACCTACTTTACTACATTGACTGATGTATTTGGTTGTGTAAACAGGGATTCTGTGTTGGTGGATGTAAAATTATTTGTAACGATTGATGCAGGACCGGATACCACTATTTGTTTGACTGATACCTTCCATATTCGAACAGTCAGTGATGCATTGTCTTATCAATGGAGCCCCGCTACATTTTTAGACAGGACAGATGTGAAAAACCCTGTATCAAATATCACCGACAGCATCATCCGGTACCTGGTGATCGGTAATATTGGTAAATGCCAGAGCCGCGACAGTGTTACAATCCGTACGGTGCCTTATCCCGTTGTAAGCATCAATCCTGATACGAGTATTTGTTTTGGTGACAATGCAACATTGTATGCCGGCGGTGGTGTAAGTTATACCTGGAGCCCCGTAACCAATCTTAGCAATCCAAATAGTGCAAGCACCACCGTTACCCGGCCTGCGCCAGGCACTTATCCTTATACCGTATCAATGAGGGATAACAAAGGCTGTCCGAAACCAGTTACGGCTACCACGAACCTTGTTGTTCGGCAACCGGTAATTGCCAACACAGGCTTACAGGATACCAGCATTGTAATAGGCCAGGTATTGCGAATGAATGCGACGGGAGGTGATGCGTATGTCTGGAGCCCAACTCAATGGCTAAGCGACCCCAATTCACCTGTTACTTTGGCAAGCCCGGAAAGAAATATTACCTACCGGGTAACTGTAACCCAGTTGCCGGAGAACTGCAGCGCTACAGATACCGTGAGGATAAAAGTGTTTCTACTGCCGCCCAGCTTTTATGTGCCTACGGCCTTTAGTCCTAATGGAGACGGTCTGAATGAAATATTAAAACCCATAACACTCGGCATGAGAAATATCCGGTATTTTAAAGTATACAACCGGGTGGGCAACCTGGTGTTTGAAACCACGGAAATTAATAAAGGGTGGGATGGTTATTACAAAGGCAATCCGCAGGATCCAGGCAACTATGTTTGGATAGCACAGGGAGAAACCTGGCAGGGAGAATTTATAACCAAGCAGGGTAATGCAGTGCTGATAAGATAAGTTTCACTCTTTTTCTCCGCAGCCAGGAATATTACCAACCATATTCCTTTTTCCAGCCTTTTGTTTTATGCTCTCCTATTTCGCTATAGCAGCAGCCCTGGCAGCATTTATTCGCTCCCGTTTTTTAAAAAATAAAAAACTGCATTTTTAATAATCGCTGAAAAAGGAATAGTGGGTTCGCTGATTGCACTGATACTATATTTATTTTCTTCAACTCTCAATTCTTACGAAAGATGGCTTTGAGTGGCGGTTACAGCAGCTGCTGCAGGTACAGTAATTGAAATAAAACAGGCAAAACAAACACTGCCAGGTGAATAATGCTGCCATAGCTGTAAAAACCGGCTGGCTTTTCCTGAAATACTTTATTTTGCGCTGTTGCCATTATCTAAAATGGCTTTTTTAAACAGGCAAATATGAAAAAATCCATCAGCTTACTCATTGCAGTGGTTATCACCTGCTGCACCTTACAAGCACAGAACATTTTATTGCAGCACAGCAATAAAGCTATCGATTTCACCAAGGCCGATGCAGGCGTTGTAACGGAATCGGTGGAAATGCTCACCAGTCAATGTGCTGGAAAAATAACTGCCATAGTTGACGCTTCTGGCAAACAAACAAAGGCTAATACATTAACTGCTTTTGACGAATTATTGTACGAATTAAATGACCTCTCTTCAAAACTGGGGCTGATTGCCAACACGTTTACGGAAGACAAAACAAGGGATGCTGCTTTTGCCGCTTCTGATAAATTATCACTGTACTTGAGCAATATTTACCTGAATGAAGGCTTATATAAGGCTATCAAAAAATTCGCAACTGCCAAGGCTGCTTTACTGAATGCTTCAGAAAAAAAGTTTTTGTCAGACGCCCTTATCACGTTTGAAAAAAACGGGATGAAACTGGATAAAGCAGGCAGGGATAAACTGGAAGCCGTTAATACAAAACTGATTGCCCTTGGCAACCAGTTCGACAGGAATATTGCCGAAAGTAAAGACAGCCTGAGCTTTACGGCCGCCGATCTTGAAGGCGTTCCAGCTACGGCAACCGCGGCATGGGAAAGACCCGGGGGCCAATATGTGGTAAGAGTGAATGGGCCAAACAATACCAATATTTTAGAAAATGCGGTGAATGCCAATACCCGCAAAGCGATGTTCCTGGCATATAACAACAGGGCCTACCCTAAAAATATTGACGTACTCGACAGTCTTCTGTTTTATCGCAATGAACTTGCAAAGCAACTCGGCTTCAGCAGTTATGCAGCCTACAGCGTGGTGGATAAAATGGCAGGTAATCCTGCTACTGTATGGGCTTTTGAAAAAGGGCTCGAAAAACAACTGGCGCCATTGGTAAAAGAAGAAATAAAAACCATGACAGCGCTGAAACAGCAGTTGTATCCTGGTAATACGGAGCCGCTTTTTGCATGGGACTACAGCTACTGCCAGAAAAAATTGCTCAGTTCAAAATACCAGTTGAATACGGATGAAGTAAAAGAGTATTTTGAAATGAACAATACATTGAAAGGTATGATGGCAGTGTACCAGAAAATACTGAACATCGACATTAAAGAAACAACCAATGTACCCGTGTGGTTTAATAAAGTAAAAACTTATGAAGTATGGAAGGATGGTGTAAAAACAGGTGAATTTTATCTTGATCTTTATCCCAGGCCCAATAAATACACCCACTTCGCCTGTTTTCCTATCAGCCAATACAGGAAACAAAACAAGTCTGAAGTATTACCAACAGCTGCCCTGGTATGTAATTTCCCTGAGGGTGATAATGGACAGCCGGCTTTATTAAAACACAGCGATGTGATCACGATGTTTCATGAATTTGGACACCTGGTTCACTGGCTGGTTTGTCATCCTGCTATCAGCTCACAAAATGCCTTTGGCACTAAGGGTGATTTTATAGAAGCGCCTTCACAATTTTTAGAAAACTGGTGCTGGGAATATGATGCACTGAAACTATTTGCAAAAAATTATAAAACAGGAAAGGTATTACCCCTTAGCCTGTTTAAAAAAATGAAGCAGGCTCAACTGGTAAATGCAGGAGGCGCTACCATGCGCCAGGTGCAACTGGGTGTAACTGATTTTACATACGAAGACAAATACGAAGAAACCAAAGCGAAGGGCATCGAAGAAATGTCAAAGCAGATCTATCCTTTGGTGCAACTGCCTTTTCCTGAAGGCAGCCATTTCATCTGCAATTTTACGCACCTGAATGGTTATGCGGCTAACTATTACGGTTACCAGTGGTCAAAAGTATATGCACAGGATATGTTCTCTGTTTTTAAAAAGAAGGGTGTAATGGATAAAGCAACAGGTGTGCGCTACCGTAAAATAATTTTAGAGAACGGTTCCACCAAGCCGGAAATACAAATCGTGGAAGAGTTCCTGGGAAGAAAGTCTAATAACAAGGCATATTTGGAATCGATTGGAGTAAAGAAGTAAAACATATTAATGATTCAGGTAGTCCGAACCAAAGTTGGGACGAGCCTGCCCAATGAGCCGGCAATTTAAAAAGTTGCCGGCTTTTTTGTGCTGGTCTCACCTGCGGTACTTACCGGATTGAAGTTTGCTCCTTTTATATTTCCTTTGCATCAATTACACCGATATGCTGCAACAGATCACACCTTATTTTGGCTACCTGGCTTCGCTTTGTCTTATTATTGCGCTTTTAGTTAACAATGACCTGAAATTCCGCTGGTTCAATACGTTTGGCAATATCTTCTTCATTGTGTATGCCCTTGTCCTCAATGCCGTACCCGTTCTTATCACCAACGTTTTATTGCTTGGCATTAATGCTTATTATCTCTTTAAAGTGTATCGCAGGCAGGAGAATTTTGATATGCTTTCTTTTAAAGGTGATGAAAAAATGGCGCAGAAATTTATCCGGTTTTACCAGGGCGATATAGCAAGCTATTTCCCCTCATTCACCCCTTCTGTTTTACAGGATAATTTCAATTTTGTAGTAACGAGAGACCTGGTAATTGCCAATATGTTCAGTGCCAAAGTACTTGCCAATGGCGATGCTGTGGTAGCGCTTAATTATACTTTACAAAAGTACCGCGACTATAAAGTAGGCACATATATTTTTGAAAAAGAAAAAGATTTTATGATCGCCAATGGAGTTAAGAGGATCGTATATACAGATGTGCCCAATAAAAACCATCGCCGGTTTTTAAAAGTGATGGGGTTTGAAGAAACCTTGATCGGAGAAAAAAATTGTTTTGCGAAGCTGATTGCAGCATGACTATTAACGCCACCAGGTGCTTTATAAATCACCAATGGATTTATAAGCTAACGACCTTTTTCTCTTCACTGCTCTTCACCGCCGCTTCAATTGTTTTCATCACATTAATTCCATCATCACAAGTTACAGGCATGGGGTTGTTTTGTGTGAGCGCTTTGAATATGCCATCGTAATAATCGTAGTAGTTGCCTTGCGCTGTTTTGATCTCCTCCATTTCATTATCTCCTGAATAGAGGATACCCGCCTCTTCTTTCGGTTCGGTGCCCCAGTCGCTGTTGCCGGGCATCATACCGGCCAATAAATTTACCTCCTGCACATCGGCCCTGCTTTTTACAAAACTTCCTTTTGTTCCATTCAATACAAAACCCGGCAGCTGCTTACATACCAGCAGGCTTGATCTTAACTGCACCCTTGTATTTTTATACTGCAGCGATATCTCAAACCAGTCATCCACCAGTGAATTTTCCCTGATCGTTCTTACATCAGCATACAGGGCTTGGGGCATTCCAAATAAACAAAGGGCCTGGTCAATCAGGTGCGGACCAAGGTCATTTAACAAACCTGCACCGGGGCCCGGTATTTCTTTATGTAATTTGGCGCCCAACGCAGGTTTGTATCTTTCAAAACGCAGGGTGGCATCCACAATATTACCGAGTACGCCTGACTGTTTTACTTTTTGAACTGTTTTAAAATCACTGTCCCAGCGGCGGTTTTGGTATACCGAGATTTTTAATCCTTTCCTTTCAGCGAGGGCTTTCAATTCCATCGCCTCACTAACGGTGGTGGTAAACGCTTTTTCAACCACTACATCTTTTCCAGCCAGCAATGCCGCTTTTGTATACTCATAATGGGTATTGGTGGGTGTATTTATCACCACCAGCTGAATACTGTCCTCTGCTAACACAGATTCTAATGAGGGATAAGATGTAACCCCGGGATATACTTCCTGTATTTGCTTTTTACTTCTCTCCCATGCACCTGCCAGTTCAAAACCTTTGTGCAGGCTGATAAAAGGCGCATGAAAAACACGGCCGGACATGCCAAAGGAAAGTAAAGCGGTTTTGATGGTTGACATTGACTACATATTTAAAAGAGAGCGATAGGATAATCAAATTTATCACCTGGTTCTTAACGGTTATAACAATCACTCCGCATTGGTCGCTCCAAACAAAGCCATCATCGACATACCGATTTCTATTGCATCTTCATCAATATTAAATGTGGGGGTATGCACCCCGGTAAAGGTTCCTTTAGCCGGGTTCATGGTGCCGAGCCGGAAAAAACAACCGGGTATTTTATGAGAGTAGTAGGCAAAATCTTCAGCACCCATTCTTAACTCTGTTTCCTCCACGTTTTTTTCGCCGACAAAAGTTTCTGCTTTTTTTCTTGCGGCAGCGCAGAGCTTTTCATCATTTAAAACAAACGGATAACCCACATCAATATGAATGTCGATAGTGGCGCCCATACTTTCTACTAATTCCGTAGCAATTCTTTTGATGATGGTATGCGCATCAAAACGCCATTGTTCATTCATGGCCCTGAACGTACCCATCAGTTTTACTTCAGAAGGAATTACATTGGTCGCATTGCCCCCCTGGAAGGATGTAATGGATAATACGGAAGGATTGAAAGGATTGTTGTTGCGGCTCACTACCTGTTGCAATGCAATGATCAGGTGAGAAGCAATTAAGATTGTGTCTGCAGTTAAATGCGGCGCTGCTGCATGGCCGCCTTTTGCCTTGATAGTGATATAGATCTCATCGGCACTGGCCATTACCATACCACCCCGGAAACTAAGTTTACCAGTGGGTAAGGTTGGATGTACATGCAAAGCATAGATACTTTGGGGCGCAGGATTTTCCAGCACACCTTCTTTTATTAAAATACTGGCGCCACCGGGATTCCGCTCTTCACCCGGCTGAAAAATTAATTTTACCGTTCCTTCCCATTCGTCTTTTAACTCCTGCAGAATTTTTGCAGCACCCAGCAAACAACTTGTATGCACATCATGTCCGCAGGCATGCATGATACCGGGCTTTGTTGATTTGTAGGAAATATCATTCAGCTCCTGTATGGGCAATGCGTCCATGTCTGCCCGTAAGGCCACCACTCTTTTTCCGGGGTTCTTTCCCCTGATCAAAGCCACCACACCTGTTGTTGCTTTTACCTCAAATGGGATATTGTATTCCGTTAGTTTTTTTTGTATAAATGCAGAGGTTTCAAATTCCTGGTAACTCAATTCAGGATGGGCATGCAAGTGATGCCGTATGTCAACAAAGATTGACCCGTATTTTTTTGCCAGTGATTTTATCTGCTGCTGTAAAGTATCGCTCACGTTTTGTATTGCTTGCTGGTTAGTTGCTTCCTTTATTTTTCGGGGCCCGCTTCTTTATTCTTGTCAGGTTTTATTTCAATTTTATCCGCAACAACATAAATGTTGCCGGTAACAATCTTACTTTTTAAAATATCATTCCGCATACTTTCCGCTTCAGCTTTTTCTACATAGTCTCCAAACTTGAGTTTGATATTGGGCGGCTGGTACATCATATAAATTTTTTGATCAGGATAATTTTGCAGCAGCTGTGCCCTCACCTTCATTGCCATTGGCCGGTCGTTGGTACTGAGTACCATCAGGCGGTAGCCTTTACCCGATTTTGCAGACATATTCATGGCTTCATTAAAAGCAGCCTCTTTCTTTGCCAATTCATCCAGGCGGCTGTCTTTAATTACGGTAACCTTTCCGCTACTGGCAACAGTGCTGTTTGAATCAACCGGGTTTGTTTGCGCAGTTGTGGCAACACAACATCCAATGCTTATTATAGTAAAAATTTGCTTCATGCTTTGCTGTTTGTCAAAAACCATTCCTTTTTGGCTCATAACAAAAGTATTGTATTTCCTTTAAAGGTTGAGAGCCTGCAATGGGTTTCCAGCCTTTTAAGCAAACTTTACACTATAGATTCGCTTTCCTGTTAAAAGAAGGGAGCAGCCATACACACTACAACAGCAGTGTACGAGGCTGCACAAAACAGTTATCTGCTATTAATACCACGCAGTGACCAGGAGAACGCAGGGAAAACAATTCCTGGTTAGTTTTCGCCATGCCCGGTGGCATGTGTAAAGGTTGGAAACCCGGAAAGATTAAAAACTGTATCTTAGCGCCTCACTACTGTTGAAATAACAGCAAAACCGCTACACATGAGCCAGTCATATTTTCAGAAATTTGTTCCCAAGAAAAAAAACAGCGTAATCAAAGAAGAACACCGGCAGAAAAAAAAGAAAGCCAAAAAAGAACGGGCTGCCGCGATTGATAAGTTTTACGACGAAAAAAGGAAGATGAAGGCAGCGGAAAGAGAAGCTGCGTTGAAGGCTCCCATTACCAGGGCAGCCAGTCCTAAAGCAGTTGCTTCCGACGATACCAATCCGGAACGCAAAGTAACCCATCCTTCTGCCCCAAAAATTGTGAAAGCCGCAGCTGTACCGGGTGAAGCGATGCCGCTGAATAAATATTTAGCACATTGTGGTGTGTGCAGCAGAAGAGAAGCTGTTGAATACATCAAGGCTGAAAAAGTAAAAGTGAACGGGGTGATCATAAAAGAACCGGCTTTTAAAGTGAGTGAAAAAGATGAGGTTTTCTGCAATGGGAAAAAATTATTTGTCACCAAGAACCTCGTATACATTTTACTGAATAAACCCAAAGATTATATCACCACCACAGATGATCCGCAGGGAAGAAAAACTGTATTACAATTAATAAAAGCTGCCACTACCGAGCGGGTGTACCCTATTGGGCGGCTGGACAGGAATACTTCCGGTGTGTTATTATTTACCAATGATGGTGAGCTTACACAAAAACTATCTCATCCCAGCTATAATATCACCAAGATCTACGAAGTGAAACTGGACAAGCCTTTGATAAAAGCGGATTTTGAAAAAATACTGAATGGCCTGCAACTGGAAGATGGCGAAATAAAAGCTGACTCCCTGGCCTATGCTGATGCAAGAGACAAATCAATTATTGGCATTGAAATACATAGTGGCCGTAACCGTATTGTGCGCCGCATTTTTGAATCAATGGGCTATGATGTAAAGGGACTGGACCGGGTGATGTATGCCAACCTCACCAAGAAAAATGTGGAGCGGGGCAAGTGGCGTTTTTTAAGTGAGAAAGAAGTTAGGTTGCTGAAGTATATGAATGCGTCGTATAAAAAACCGGCGGCAAAAGGGAAGCCGGTGGCAGTAAAAGAAAAAACTGCTGCTGTGAAAGGGAAAAGGAAGGAGTTGTAGGTGTAGAGGGTTTAGAAGTTTAGGGTTTAATAGTTTAGAATTTTAGAAAGTTTAGTTGTGAAAAAAACTGTTGATATCGTTTTTGAAAATGACCATTTTGTTGCCATCAACAAAGCTGCAGGGATGCTGAGTATCCCCGACCGTAAACAGTCTGAAACTTCTTTGAAGGATATCCTGATTGAAAAATATGGCCACATATTTACGGTACACCGTTTAGACAAAGAAACCAGTGGTATTATATTGTTTGCCAAAGACGAAGCCACGCATAAATACCTTTCCAAAGCTTTTGAAGAAAAAACGGTAGAGAAATATTATCTCGGCCTGGTGCATGGTACTCCCCCCCAAACCGGGAGCATTGATGGTGCGATCATGGAACACCCGGTACACAAAGGCCTGATGACAGTAAACAGGAAAGGCAAACCTTCGCTCACTGAATACGAACTACAGGAAACATTTGGCAAATACTCCCTTGTAAAATTCAGGATACATACCGGGCGTACCCACCAGGTACGTGTACACGCAAAAAACATCGGGCATCCCATTGCCTGCGATCCGTTGTATGGTGATGGTACTCCCATACGTTTATCATCTATCAAAAAGAAATACAACCTCAGCAAAAAAGAAGAAGAAGAAAGACCGATATTGAACCGGGTGGCTTTGCATTCTTATCAACTGAAGTTTACTGATGCCGAAGGAAATGCTTTTGATTTGGTGGCTGAACTACCGAAGGATATACGGGCATTGGTGCAACAGATGAAGAAGAATGCATAATTTTTGGTCGCATTCGTGTGCACGAACGCTAGCCTAGAAAGAAGAATAGATAAGTTTTTTATTCTTAACAATTAAATTAAAATTGCTGGTTTTACTTTTTTCGTTATTTTCAATTCAGCATTCCTGTCTGCTTTAATTCTTTCTCTCATAATCCCACCTATAATACAGGATTACACATATTTATACTGCCTTATTGGGGGAAAATACAACAAAAGCAAGGCGGCTTTATTTTCTATAAGTGTAAGCTATTTTACAACACAAAATTAACCTAAATCGTTCAACTCTTTTACAATGAAAAAGAAAATCGCCATCTTCCTGTTTATTTGTTGCAAAGCTATAGCAGGGTATGCTCAACCACAATCGACAAGCAGCAACGCCACAAGCTATTCACAATTCACTCAGATTGACAGTTCTGAAATATTTTTATATGGTGAGCTATTGAATAAAACTGCCAAGCCCAAATATAACCTGGACAGAATGTATAGTGCAGGGGGAACCTTCTGGACCAATTTGTTTATTTATAATTCGGCAACTAAAAAAACAGTAAAAGTGTTTCAGCAAAACCTGATCCTCGTATATCCATTCTATGCCGGTTTTTCATATAACAATAATTATGAAATGGGCAACTTCAATAACATTACGTTTAGTGCTATTGCGAAAGATGTTCTTGTAGTGATGGTAAGAACGGATGATAATGGTGATGGCATTATTGATGAAGATGATCCGATCGGGCTGTATTTAATAAGCAAAAATGGTACTGCACCTGTACAGGTCAGTCCAAAAGGGATGAATGCTGTTTCATGGAAAATGGCGAAGGATGGTAGAATGATAATTGCTAAACTTCAAAAGGATACTAATGGAGATAAGAAGTTTACAGATGAAGACGAAGTAATTTATCAGATTGACCTCTATAAAGATATTTCCAAAATTGTGATCACGCCTGTTATTTAATGTAACCAAATTAATAGCAATCACCTTCGTCAAGGTTCGTAGCACACGGAACTTTAATGCATTCGTGTGCCACGAACGCTGGCGAAGGGATAAACCAGCCAGTTTTTATATAGGGTTGCAAACCAACAACATTACCAATGACAATGTAGTATATGTATATGATGATTGCGATGAGAATGGAGGTACAACTGGGGGTGGTACTGGTGAGGGAGATGATGATGACTGGACATACACCAACGGCGGTCAAATTGAAGGCGGAATAGCTCCTGGTCAGCCCTGGACTTGGGTTGAACCCAATGGAACAGGCCCTTCTGGATCACCTTCGGGGCCAAAGCCAATATGTTTAACTGACATTATTCATATCTCCGATGGGACTGGAGGCACTGACTGGAGTTCTACTCCGGTTTATTCAACTTCGGGGGGAAGCTCAAATGGTGGCGGTTCTGGTGGCGGCGGTGATGGCCCCTGCACTCCATTTCCTTGGGTGGGGCTTGGAATACAAACAGGCAGTGGCCAATATCAAGCTTTATTTAATCCTTGTTTTGAAGAGGTGCCGCCGCCATTGGATAACGGCAATGGTGAAGTTTCAGACCCCTGCTCAACTAACTCACAAACGCTTGGAGCTAACACTACAGCGTTATTTAACAATGTAAATTTGGCTGCTGCTAAAGCAGAAATGACGGCAAATTATGAAAATGAAAAATCTTTTAGTTTTGGTACACATAAAACCACGGGTGTAATGACTGCAACTACTGTTCAAACAGGAACCGGGCGGAGAATCGGATTGGGTTTCCACAGACCCCAATATTAATTTAACGGGAGGGATGCATATACATATTGGGGGGCACCCCGAGCCTTCAGTCAATGACATTATACAACTGGCAAATGTAAATGCCATCACAAATTCTGGATATACAACTGAATTTGTAGTTAACGAGAACGGAGAGAAATATGCAATTGTCATTATTGATGCAGGTAAAGCGGTAAACTTTTATAATGCGTATAAGAATTCCTATGCTGCACCTGGAGTATGGTATACAGATACTAAAATAGGTCGGAAATTTTATGACATAAAGAATTTGTTAATGCTTAGGGATCACCAATCAGAGCTTAACGCACACATGCTTGCACAAGCCTACATTTTAAAAGAATTTAAGTCAGGTATATCGCTTCTGCAACAACAACCAGACGGTACATTTCATGAAGTACATCAACAGGTAATTAAACATCGAAATTCAGATCCTACATTTATTACAACAATTTGTCCATAAACTAAATTAAATACAATGAAAACAAGATTCATTTTACTATTCTCCATTATTTTCATGAAAAATATAAGTGCTTTGGCATTCACTTTCGAAATTAAAAGCAACGGAATAGCAAATTTCAATACAAAGCCACCTTTTGATACTTTGCAATGGGTTCAAAACAATATTATAAGCAATAAACAAAATTTTATTGGAGGGAACTTCACTGCACTACTAAACACTCTTCCTATTCCTTTAAAATCTTATTATACTATTTCTCCCGAAAACACCATTAATTCTTGTACAGCTATCGGAGTTTCTTTTTTACCATCATTTGAGGCAGATCCAGATAATTATCCTCCTGGTATGTTTCTGGTAACACTTATAATTGTTTGGCAAACACCCATTCCTCTAAGTGAATGTGTCGAAATTGGTAAAATTACTAAAGGAAATTGGACAGGTTCAGAGAATCAGTTTTACGGTAATAGAATTATAGCAGATATTCTTTTAGTGGATTTTACAAGGTGACTAGCAAACAGAATAAGTTAAATACAATGAAATCAAAAATCATTTTAATAACATGCGTTATTTTCATCAAAAGCATCAGTGCTTTAGCATCCTCAACAGAAACTGTTAACCTGGGCATAGCCAACTTAGAGAAAAAGCTACCTTTTGATACATTACAATGGGTTCAAACCAATATTATAAACAATAAACAAAATTTTATTGATAGGGAATTCAGTGTATTATTAAATGCGCTTCCTATTCCGTTGAAGTCATATTATACAATTTCCCCTGAGAATGCTGTTGGCAATATTACATCTATTGGCGTATCTTTTTTACCGTCATTTGAAGCATATGCGGATAACTATCCACCAGTAATGTTTCCTGTAAGGTTAATTATCGTGTGGCAAACACCAATTCCAATGATCGAATATGACTCAATTGGTTATGCAAGCAAAGGCGTATGGGGAAATGCGGAAAACCAGTTTTTTGGAAATAGAATTGTAGCAGATATTTTTTTGGTAGATTTTTCAAGATGATTTATTTCGTTTTGTCAATAACGGGGTATTGGCGCAAAGTGAAATGAATACTAAAAGCTTACCCGCATTGGTATAGAAAGCTAAAAGAGATTTGTAGTATGCCAGATGCTAATGCTTTAGCTTTAACCTTACGTGGATTTGATGATGTACTTAAAGATCCAGCAACAAATGAATTCAAACCCGAAATGATTACCAAAATACAAGAAATGTTTGGGGTAAATTTGAATGATGCCAAAACATTGGCTGATAAATATTATAACGGGCAAAAAGGTACTGTTTACCAGTAAAAAGTAAAGAAGTGAGTATGAAAAATATTTCATGTGTAATTCTGTTTACCCTTATCTTAATGGTTAACAGCAAAGTATGGGCGCAGGATAACACTGAACTTGATACAATAGAAAAACAACAATTGGATTTTTCACTTTGTTTGTTACAGTCAGTTTATGAAGTGTTGGATAA
>JAKQJG010000293.1 GCA_029561305.1 Bacteroidota bacterium
AACCATCACTTCCCAAACATCACCATATTACTTCCAAATATTTTTACCGCAATCGCCAGCAATATTACGCCAAAAAATTTTCTTACCACCAGCATTCCATTGGGTCCCAATACTCTTTCTATCCATTTCAATGATTTAAGCACCAGATAAATCACGATACAGTTGATGAGGATGCCTGCCAGGATATTGATATCAGCATAATTGGCCTTTAAACTCATCACCGTTGTTAAGGTACCACTACCCGCAATCAAAGGAAAAGCGATGGGCACCACACTGCCACTTTTAGGATTGGTATCCGGTTTAAAAAACTCTACTCCCAGCACCATCTCCATACCGATGATAAAAATTACGATGCTGCCCGCCACCGCAAAGGAATGTACATCTACACCCAGCAGGCTTAAAAACTGTTTCCCCAAAAACAAAAACAGGATCATCAGTCCGCCGGAAATTAACGTGGCCTGTGTTGAACGGATCACACCTCCCATTTTCATCCGCAGCGTTGCCAGCACCGGAACGGAACCTACAATATCAATCACCGCAAACAAAGTAAAGGATACAGTGAGAATTTGATTGAGTGCCAGTTCTGTGAAATTCATACTACTGGTTTTTTACAAAGATATATTTTAGATCGCCGAAAGCTGCACATTATCCTTTGATCAGATCAGCAAACCAAAACCCAATAGTATCTCCTTTGCCGGCATCACCTGTTTTCGGCGCAGCATATTCTTTATACACCAACTCCCCTTTTGTAAAGGCAATGGGCTGCTTAAACAACGGGCCGGCAAATACAAAGCTGTGAAACTCGCCATTCTCCCCGCACACATCCACATTGGCAGGAAAGTCCTTTATGCATTGTTCATCAATCACCCTTCCGCAAAAGCTTTTATCCAAAAATCTTTCATTGACACAAACAATGATGGTCTTAAAACCCAGTTGCCAAAATTCCTGCATGAGCTCTTTGGTATCTACTTTCCATAATGGGAACACACCTGTAATGCCTGCTTTATCCAGTTGATCTTCCCGGTATTTTCTCAGGTCTTCTAAAAAGATATCTCCAAAAATGCTGTGTGTAAACTGTTGTTCTTTTAGTGTTGTCACTTTTTCCTGTAACAGGTTTTCATAGTCTTCCATAGAAGGTTGCTCCGGCAGTTCCACTGTGGTTAAGGTCAAACCAATGCTTTCCGCCTGTGCTTCCAGCAATTCCCTTCTTACGCCATGCATCGAAATCCGGTTATGCACCGTATTCACGCTGGTGAGCAGGCAACCCACTTCATATTGTTGCTGCTGTAAAATTTTATACAGCGCAAGAGCGGAGTCTTTGCCTCCGCTCCAGTTCATGTATGCTTTTATCATAGTAATTTATCTCCCTTGCATAAAAACCTTCAGTTGCAACTGCCTTTGTAAGATATTGTATTCGCTTTTCATTGTCTTCATACAGGCTGCACAAAGGCAATCGGCAAACTGGCTTGCAATGAATTTGCTTTCTTCCTCATTCAACTGCACACTGCTGCATTGGCAATGCGCTATATCGCCTGTTTTACATTCAAAAACAACCTTACACCGTGGGCAACTTTTTTCTTCATGCTTGTACATAACACTACAGTTTAAAATGTACACCTGCATTCATGTTAAAACCCATGGTGCTGTAACCATACACTTCAAAATATTTACTGCCGGTAATATTTTTTGCATCTGCAAAAATTTTCAACTGGCCTTTTAGAAATGTATATTCTGCATAGATATCCCATACTGCAAATGCTTTTAATTCCACATCACTTCGCTCAAAAGTAATGGGATCATAAAACCAGTCGGTGCGCTTGCCCCAGTTCCGGATATTGGTGCTTACAAAAAGACTTTTTGTTGCCTGCCAGCCAATGTTAACATTCAGATTATGTTTGGGTCTGCGGACCAGGTTATTAAAAACCGTGTCTTTAACACCGTTACTGGTGGTGATCTGGCCTGTAACAAATGAATAAGCAGCCCGGATGGTAATGTGTTTGTTGATAAAGAAAGTTGGCTCTACTTCAAATCCCTTGTCATGCTGCTGGTCTCTGTTGATAACAGTAAATGATGGCCCGTATACAATGGCATCTTTTATTTTCCTGTCAAATGCGGCCACCCTTAATTCAATTTTATTATCCGCAAAGGATGCCTGCACACCTGCTTCGATATTCCTGCTTTTTTCTGGCTTCAAACCAGGATTGCTGCCATACTGCCCATACAGGTCGTATAAGGTAGGCGCTTTAAAACCAGTTTCATAATTGAAAAAAAGCTTGGTGTTTTTATCAATAAGATAAGAAGGATTGAAAGTGTAGGTGAAATTGCTGCCGTATTTTGAATGACTGTTGTAGCGGCCTCCCACCTGCAGGGCAAATCCTCCCAGGTTTTTAAGAAACAGCGACAGGTAGGGACTTGTGATAGTAACCGAAGGATCTTTTGTTACGGCTGTTGTATCCAGCATTTTTAGTTTTTGCATATTTACACCGGCCAGCAATTGAACATACTTCCCCAGGTCATTATGAAAGAACAACTCTGCATTGTGCAGCCTGCCCCTGCCTTCAGATGTAAAAAACTCGCTGATATAACTATGATCGGATTTGGTATAGCCGTACAGTAGTGTTACCGCACCATGGGGCAATTGGTATTGGGAAGTAAGTCCGGCATTGAATGCCTTAGTATTATATAATTCTGTACCATCAGTAAAAGCATCTGCATCTGTATTACCTTTAAAATCACTGAACCTTGCAAAGGGGCTTATCTTCAATTTATCCGATGCCTTAATACTAATATTAGCATTGAATGAATTTTGTTTGAAACCATCCTTGTCAAAATTACCCGTACCTGTTTTATCATTGGCTTCACTGATACCATCGGTTGTAAAATGCGTATAGCCGATATTGTAATCTATTGCTTTTGTACTGCCGGCAACACCCGCATTACCTTTGAATGTATTGAAACTTCCATAGGATGCAGTACCGTATCCGGCGACAGGCTTATTGCCCGACTTTTTTGTGATGATATTTATAACACCTGCAATGGCATCAGAGCCATACAAGGTTGACTGGCTGCCTTTTAAGATCTCCACCCTTTCTATCATATCAATGGGCAGCAAACGCAGGTCGAATGCGCCACCCACACCAGAAGGATCCGTTACGGGGATGCCATCCAACAGCACCACCGTATACTTCCCTAATGCACCACGGAGATACACTGCCTTGTCTTTACCGGGATTGCTGCCGGCACCACTAATAACGATCCCTGCCTGTTCGTTGAGTAATTGTGCCAGGTCTTTTCCGGCGCTTCTTTCCAGCTGCGCTTTTGTGATAACAGATACCACCTTACCTGTCTCCGATACTTTTTTTGAAAATTTGGTGGGCGTAACCACTACTTCGTTGAGTGATTTTACAATGCTGTCTGCTGTTTGTGCCTGTGCGGTACTGCTGAAGATTGCAGCAGCCACAATAAAAAATTTTCTTTTCATTTTAGAAAAAATTTTTTGGTGACTGCTTCCGATTGAATGAGTGTTTGCACGTAACAAGGTTAGCTGTTACAAACACGCCGTGATAGAAATATAAAAGCGTTAGCCGTTACACCCCTGCCTTTCTCCCGAAAGCAAAATGATTGTTGATGAACCTGGCAGGTCTTCTGGCTTAGGCTTTACTTCAATTCCTTCCCGTCCGCCAACCAGCGAACAGTGGTAACAATTGTAGAGTCTTCTTAAGCCTCCCGATATATCAGGAGGTTTGGGGAGGCTGCCCTTACAGCTACGGGGATAGCGCCGGACTCACACCGGCTTCCCTTTTAATCCCGGTATGACCCGGGAACCAATATTCGCTGCAAATGTGCAGCAAACAGTTACATCTTCCAAATTAAACATTCAACAATGTGCAAAAAA
>JAKQJG010000297.1 GCA_029561305.1 Bacteroidota bacterium
GTTAAGTTTAGCAAAACAATAGGTTTTGAACAAACGGAATTTTTATGTATAATTCCCTAAAAGGAGAATAACAATGACCGAAAACATAAACAGTTCAAAAAAGCCCAAGTTATCCGCAGAACAGCTTTTTGAGATTTACCAGGAATGTTCCATGCCTAACGCTCCGGTTAAAACTATTTTAGACAAGCACGGGTTAAAACCCTGGCATCTGCTTGCCCTTCGCAAGCGTATTAAACAGGCTGCCATTTCGGAACTTACCAATCCAGCAAAACCCGGCAGAAGAAAAACATTAGTCCCTTCCGAAGATGTCGAAAAACTGGATAAGGAACTAACGCAGGCAAAAGACGCCCTTGCCGCTGTCGGCCATGAACTTGCCCTGCTAAAAAAAAAGACGAGCTAGGCCTTAAAGGGCCTTTAAAAGGACACCACCCTGCCGCGGTCCGGCAGAAAGTTGTCCTGGCAATTAAAGAAGCTGTAGCGTCAGGCTTCACGCAAAAGAAAGCATGTATGCTCTTTGACATATCTGCCCGCAAGTTCAGGCGGTGGGCAGAACCAAAGCAAAAGAAACCAAAAGTATCTTTCAATAAACTGCTGCCATATGAGGTTGACGCCATTGTGAATGCGGCTTTCCTGCCGCAGAACCTTGGCAAACCGCTCAGCCATATATTCGTTTATGGCCATAATACAGGCGCTTTTCACGCTTCATTAACAACAGTTTACAGATATTTAAAAGCCGAAGATATGGTTAAGCCATTTCAGCCCAGAAAGAAAACACGTAAGTTTGTTTCAATTCAGGACCTGCTTAAAAACTTCTCGGTTATTGTTTATGACGGCTGCTGCTTTAGAACCGAATCAGGCATAAACGTGTGGTCTATACCTGTACTGCTTCTGCCATACAGATACCTGCTTCACATCGGCCACGCGATTGGCGGAGTCAGTTCGGAAGATATTAAAAACGCAGTAGCTCAGGCTTTCTTAAATATCCCTGAAAATTTTAAAGATATTTTAGCCGCCTTCTCAGATCGCGGCTCAGCAATGAAAGCTAATGATACCGTTAAATTTCTAAATGGCACTTTAGAGATACCCACATTTTTTGGCAGGCCGCATACCCCGGATGATGAAGGCCATATTGAAGCATTTAACAAAACTTCCAAGTACCACAGGGATGCTCCGGTTAGTTACCAGACCGTATCTGATGTTTTAAACTGGTTAGTTGTTTTTAAAGACACTTACAACAACGAGCCTCATAGCGGAATTAATTACGTGACACCCGCAGAAGCATTTGCGGGTAAAAAGGAGGAGATATTACAAAAACGAAAAGAAAACCTGATTGCTGCAAACCTGAGACG
>JAKQJG010000302.1 GCA_029561305.1 Bacteroidota bacterium
GCGGAATATTTAAAAATTTATTTAATGCAGCCCAAAAACACCATCCTCAACAAAATGGATGGCGTAGATGAAATGGACCGCTATGTAAAAGAAGTTGAAGTGACGATTAACCAAAAACTTGCAGCGCTCACCACTAAACCAACTTGGGGGTTTTTGGTCATGGCCGTGCGTGAAGATGGCAAAATCAAAGCTTGGGTCGATACCGATGATGAAGTTGCGCCTGAAGTCGCCAACATTATGAAAACCGTGGCTGAAGAAACCAAAGCCTTTACGGTTAAAAATGGTGCCGTTGTCTTCACCCTTGGTTTTGGCATTGATGGTGCGGCATTGCCTGAAAATAAAATGCCGTTTCCGAATGAGTGGAAAAAAGTAGCCCAATGCGATAACGAAGACTGCAAAGATTTAGATACTGAGGCAATTGTGCTGAAATCTTGGTAAAAATTGCCTAAATTTTTACTGCGTTTAACGCCATTAAAGTCGGTAATTTTTAATTGTTTTAAGCGTGTTTTTAAGCCAAACCTTTTTCGATGCTCTGGAAGCCTTATAAACAAAGGCTTCCAGAGCATATTTTTTTGCTCGGCAAAATAAAGTAATTTAAAACGCGCTTTTCAGACATCCATTTTCATCCCTACCTACAACAAAGTTGAATGGAAATTAATAGCCATAAATATTGCAAAGTTTGGCAGCACAGAACATTCCTAAACCACTGATTTATGCGTAAAATAGCGCTCATTCACATCTCACATAAAAATTTGTTTAAGGAAACTTATTTTGTCATCTTCGATAGCGCAGCAAGTGGCCGTTTTATCTCAACGCGTACAAGCCATTAAAGAATCTCCAACACTCGCCATTACTGCCAAGGCCGGCAAATACAAAGCTGAAGGCCGCCCTATTATTGGGTTAGCTGCTGGCGAGCCAGACT
The DNA here is from genome assembly GCA_029561305.1 of Bacteroidota bacterium. GTDB lineage: Bacteria > Bacteroidota > Bacteroidia > Chitinophagales > Chitinophagaceae > Ferruginibacter. The sequence continues at coordinate 923 of JAKQJG010000302.1, forward strand.
TTGATACACCACAGCACATTAAAGATGCCGCAAAAGCCGCCATTGATGCAGGGTTTACCAAATATACGCCGGTTGCTGGCATTCCCGGCCTTAAAAAAGCCATTGTCAATAAATTCAAAAATGAAAATGGTTTTGACTACGCGCTCAACGAAGTCATTGTTGGCGTTGGCGGTAAGCAAACAATTTTTAATTTATGTTTAGCCGTGCTCAACAAAAATGATGAAGTGATTATCCCCGCGCCGTATTGGGTGTCATACGCAGATATTGCACTGGTAGCAGAAGCAACTCCAGTGATTATTGAATGTGGTATTGAACAAGGCTTTAAGCTGCAACCCGCACAACTTGAAGCCGCCATC
>JAKQJG010000306.1 GCA_029561305.1 Bacteroidota bacterium
GGCAGCAGGCTTGCCGCTTGTCAAGTAAGGGAAAAGACGATTTTATTCTTCCTTTTGGGAAATGGTATTAAATTTTCTGATTCATAATTATTTCAGGAACTTTCCCGCCCGTAAATTTAACGCATGGGCTTTTTTAAGAAAATATTTGGCAGCAAAGATGAGGACACCGTGATCAGCAATTATGCTGATTTTTGGCGTTGGTTTCAACGGCATGAAAAAACTTTTTTTAAAGCTGTAAAAGAGCATGAAAAAGTGGATGAGCATTTTTTGCGCAGGCTTACGCCAATGCTCCGGCAATTGAGTGAAGATTTTTATTGCGTTACCGGCATGACGAATGATCATACTGCAGAACTGATCATCAGCACAGATGGTATCATCAGGGAGTTTGTATTTGCAGAAGAAATGGTGGCGGCGGCACCAGCATTAAAAAGCTGGAAGTTTACAGCGTTAAAACCATCCACTGATATTGATACCATGGGCATTGAAATGGACGGGCATGAATTCAATAGCAACAATATCAGTTTTTTCAGCAACGATCTTCCGGACTACCCTGATGAGATAGACATTACGCTGGTACATAAAGATTTTACAGAAGAAAATAAAGACAGCATTACCAGCGGCAGCCTGATCTACCTGGATAACCTGTTAGGCGAGTACAACACCGCTATCATGGTGGATATAGTAACGGTGGAAGGTCCGTCTGAAGGACAGGACCTGATCCCTATTGAGAAACTGCCGGGCTATTTACTCTGGCGTCAAAAAGAATTTGTGGAAAAATATGAAGGGGTAAGATATGGAACGGAGGAAGACAGCTACACTACCATGGAGGCAGAAGATGAGAACGGCCTGCCCGTTTTTGCAATCATCAACCAGGACCTTATGAACTGGGATGCAAAAGCATCGCACCCATGGATGATGGTGGTGGAAATTAAATTTGATGGTGGCAGGCAGGGACTGCCGGACGAAGGAGCCAATAACCTGATGAATGAAATGGAAGATGAAATATTAAAACAACTGCCTGACGGTGACGGTTACCTGAATATTGGCAGGGAAACGTATAATAGTGTAAGAACGATCTATTTTGCATGCAAAGAATTCAGGCAGGCTTCAAAGAAGGTAAAAGCAGTGGTTGGTCAGTACAACGGAAAACTGTCAGCAAGCTATGATATTTTCAAGGACAAATATTGGATGTCATTGAACCATCTTAAGCCTGGAGAAAGCCTCTGATTGCATGGAAATTCTGTAAAAGCAAAAGGATAAAAAAATGGGGCGCCTGTGGCGCCCCATTTTTTTATCCAGCATACAACTACTTAATTAATGTCTTAAACAATACTTCATTCACTATCACCGGGTATTTCTTTTTCAACTCAGCAATCCATTGCTCCTCCATCTCTGTTTGATAGTCATTTATCACCAGCCCCCTTGCTTCCTCAAAACTGCGTTGCTGCCCGGCAGGGAATAATTGTAAAATTTTTATAAAGCCCGCCCTGTTATCTGTTTCGTTCAGCTGCGGAGCTGTTGTTAATCCGGCTACCGCAATGGTCCCTTCTGGTAACTGTAGCTGGTTTATCTCATACCTGCCCGAATCTGCCTGTATCCTTCCTTCACTTTGCTCTGAGATATCTTTCCAGGCTCCGCCGGTTTTTAAAGCCGCCTGCGCTTCCTGTGCTGCTTCCACGCTATTGGTATTGAACATTAAAACGGTGGCGCTTGCATCCCATACGTATTTTGCTTTATTGGCATCATAATATTTTTTTAATCCCACACTGTCATTCGCTGCTTTGCTCCATACATTTCTCTCCATCACTTCAAATAACATATTGCCTTCTTTAAATTCCTGCATCTGGTATTTGAAATCATCATTGTACTCTTCCAAATGCTTCCGGTAATATTCCAGCGCAACTGTGTTGATGTATTTTTCCAGCAACGCTTTGTTGTTTTCACCCTTATATACATCTGCATTCAGTTTGTAATCTTTCACGAAATGAAGCCAGTCGCTTCCAGTAACTTTAGATTTGGCAAAACTAAATAACACTGTTTTATTGATAGGATATTTGCCCACTGCTTTTGTGGCCACCACACTGTCTGCATATCTAAAAAGTTGTTCGTCCTTAACTGCAAGGTTTCTTTTAAAGCCGGTTTTTGCCATCACTGTTTTCATAAAACTTGTTTTGGCTACATTTATTCTTGCATCCTGCACCACCTGCTGTTTTAACAAAGCCATAAAAGCTTCGTCAGTTTTATCAGCAGGCACTGGCTTTTGCTGAAGACGTTTCACAATGTGGTACCCGTAACCGGTATAAATGGGCTTAGTAAAATCGCCGTCTTTTTGCAATGCAAATACTGCTTTTTCAAAAGGCATTTCAAATTTACCTGTGCCAAACTCTGCCATCTCACCGCCTGTTAAATAGGTGATGCGGTCATCACTGAATTTCTTTGCCAGCTCAGCAAAATTACCCCCGGCCTGTAATAAACCATACACAGAGTCAGCCAGCTTTTTCAATTGATCTTTTTGAAAATCATCTGCGGTGGGGGGAACAGCAAATAATATCTGTGCTACTTTCCAGCGGCCAGCACTTTGCCTCTCTTCTGAATTTTTAAAAACATGGAGGGCAGATTTTGTACGCCGGATACCGCTTACGCCACCGGGTTTTAATTCATATACCAGCGATTCAATATCGTAAGGCACCGTGAGTGCGGTAATAAAACCCAGGTCCTTTCCTTTTACCGGAATCAATTCATCACTTACTTCACTCACTATTTTATCATACTCCGTTTCACCTGCCAGTAAACGTTCTCTAATTTTCCGGATCGCCTTGTTTGCTTTAACTGTATCAGCCGGTATCATGCTGCTATTGATACTTACATAAAAATGCAGCAGGTGAATATCTTTCTGGCTGCGGTGAAAGGCTTCGTCCACCAGCATGTTCACACGGGTATCGTCATTCAGGTAACTTTCCTCTACCTGGCTGCGGAAGTTTTGAATGTCATACTTCAACTGCGCCAGCGTATCCATCTTTAATTCATACGCTGCCTTTACTTTTAATTTGAATTTTGAATACAGGTCAAGGTATTCCCTGTAAGCTTTTTCTTTATCCGCAACGGGTGTTTTGTTTTTATTATAGGCCCTTAAAAACTCCTCCTTACCCACTGCATTGCTGCCATACGTAAAAAGAGTTTGAGAAAAACTGTTGGTTATGGCAAATGAAATAACAAGCAGTAAAAAAAAATGCTTCATGAATGGGGTAATTATTTTGTTTTGGAGGTTTTGGCCTGGTGCTGCAGCAATTCATCAATTTGTTTCAGGCTCAGCTTTTTGGCAATGATCTTTTTGTCTTTGTCCAGCAAGAAAACGGTTGGCGTCATTATTACATCGTATAACTGGCGGTAGCTTGGCTTGCCTGCTGCCACATCTGCATCTTCCATTTCTTTTGTTTGATACACATTCGTCCATTCATCCAGACCTTTTTCATGTATAAATTTTAACCAGGCGGGTTTCACGTCTTCTTTTGAATCGCCTGACAGTACCGCATATACTTTTAACCCCTGGGCCTTCCAGCTTGCTTTGTAAAAAGAATCCAGCCTTGGAATTTCTTCTTTGCAATGCCCGCAATTGGGATCCCAAAATGCCACTACGGTATAGTCGCTCTTTAAATTATACAGTGGAGCGGGTTTTCCTGTTGTGTCCAGCATATCCAGCTCTGGTGCAGGTGCGCCTATTACAGAACTCACCACCATGTAATACCGGCGTTTAATGGTCTCCATTTGCTTTTCATTCAGCCAGCTGGTAAGCCCCGGGCCGTGGTATTTTTCAAACAGGTGAACAAATACTTTATCAAGCCCCATGTATTTTGGATTGATATATTCATCTGTACTCCAGTTTAAAATAAACTTATACATCTCAGGACAGGTACGGGCCAGCAGCAGCTGGTAGTCCAGCTCTTTGGTGATCGTATCTGGATGCTGGATGATAATTTCCCGGTAATATTTTTCCCACTTAGGCAAAAAGAAAGGAGAACGGATAATGCGTTCGTCCATAAACGTTACCCCCTGCCAGTAATTTTTTTTGTAGTGATAATAGTTCTCTAATGAATCGGAATGTGTAACAGCTTTGCTATGAAGGATGGCTGGTTCCTTCATGGCATTTAACACAGCAGCCAGCATGGTTTGTGGCTTATTCTTTATAATATCTTCCCGGTAATCATTCAGCTCTTTATTGAACTTATTATAGTTGGCTTCATTCAAAACAGAATCTTCCTTTGTTTTTGAATTATTGTATGCCTGTCTTGCTTCTTCCCAGGCCTTGCCTTTGATTGCTACAAACCTTTGATATTCCCTGAACAGGGCATCTTCTTTAGATCCTGTAACCACCATTTTATTCACCAGGTCGGTAGAATCCATTTTTACAGTGAGTACCTGTTCCTTATCAATAAACAGATCAGCATACTTTGATTTACCGGGCAAAAAAATGGAATAGATACCACCGGGTAATCTTTTCTTTCCCTGGAAAATAGCAACACCCTGGCTGTTCACTGCAGCAGAGTCTTCAATATTGAAATTCTTTCCGCTGTAATAGGTTAGAAAAGCAATACCGCTTTTATACTGCGGAATGTTGAGTGTGATCTTAAAATTTTGTGTTTGCGCTGCTGCAACTATAGTGATTGAGCAAAACAGCATAGGTAGAAATATCCGCTTCATAATTTTCAGTAAGGCGTAAAAATACCTAAAATCAACGTTCAGCGAACGCGGCCAGGTATATACTGGTTTAAAAAATTACAAATCGTTAACAAAGAAGAATAAGCCCCAGGTTTTTTTTAGCCTCGACACTTCGGGGAATCACACAAATGAACACGAATGATTTGTAACAATTAGTCTTCATTTGTGGCTTTGATATGACTTGTAGCCAGTACTTTTGCCGCTGTGAAAAGAAAAAAATTTACACTCGAAAATGTATTGGTTACCGGCTATGCTGCTGAAGGCAAGTCGCTGGCCAAAGTGGATGGTAAAGTAATTTTTATTGAAGGTGCTGTACCGGGTGATGTGGTAGATGTATTTGTAAGCACCAATAAAAAAGATTGGGGTGAAGGAAGGGTAACTAAAATCCATACTTATTCAGCCGAAAGAACCCAACCATTTTGTAAGCATTTTGGATTATGTGGCGGTTGCAAATGGCAGATGTTGCCGTATGAAAAACAACTGGAATACAAACAGCAGGAAGTAGCACAAAATTTTAAACGGATCGGCAAAGTAGTGCTGCCCGAAATGTTGCCGATCATTGGCAGTGATGCTACAAAATATTACCGGAATAAGCTGGAGTTTACGTTTAGTAATAAGCGGTATTTGACAAGTGAAGAAATACAACACCTCCCCAAACCAAGCCCCCCCACCCCCCACAGGGGGGCTTTAGACCCAGCTAATTCAAACAGCTTTTTTAATAATCAAGAAGCCACTCTTACAGATAGATCAGGAACCAACAATTCGGAGGCGCTAAAAGTCCCTCCTTTGGAGGGATTTAGGGAGGCTGGCGCCCTCGGTTTCCACGTCCCCCGCATCTTCGATAAAATTATCGACATACATGAATGCTATTTGATGGATGATGTAAACAACCAGGTCCGTAACAGCATCCGTGATTTTGTAAAAGAAAATAATTATTCTTTTTACGATATTAAGCAACACACTGGCTGGCTAAGAAACATCATCATCCGCTATTGTACCACTGGTGAACTGATGGTGAATATTTGTTTGGGATACGAAGACGAAACGGAAAGAATAAAGCTGCTGGATTATATTCTAAGAACAGTTCCCTCCATCACAACATTACTGTACACCATTAACCCCAAATGGAACGACAGCATTTACGACCTGGCACCAATAATTTATTTTGGAAAAGGATATGCCATTGAACAGTTGTCAACAGGGAACGGAGACCAACATTTTAAATTTAAGATCGGTCCCAAATCCTTTTTTCAAACCAACACCCGGCAGGGCGAAAAGCTGTACCAGGTTACCAGGGATTTTGCCGGCTTAACCGGAACTGAGATCGTATATGATCTCTACTGCGGCACGGGCAGCATTGGCATTTTTGTAAGCCAGCAGGCAAAAAAGATCATCGGCGTGGAAGTGGTGGCAGAAGCCATTGAAGATGCCAAAGAGAATGCAGCGCTGAATAATATCCAGCATGCTGAATTTTTTGCGGGGGATGTGATCAAAATTTGCAACGATGATTTTTTTGTAACGCATGGAAGACCCGATGTTATTATCACGGATCCTCCAAGGGCGGGCATGCATGCAGCACTGGTGGAAAAATTACTGGATATTGCCGCTCCAAAAATTGTGTATGTCAGTTGTAACCCTGCCACACAAGCAAGGGACCTTGCTTTGCTGGATGCAAAATATTCAATTGAGAAAATACAGCCAGTGGATATGTTTCCACATACACATCATATAGAGTGTGTGGTACTGCTGAAATTAAGATAAAATAGAAATAATACGAAGGGCCGCAGATTCGCAGATGAATAACCTGCGAATCTGCGGCTATAAAATATCCGGTTTTTTACACATTAAAATTGACAGATCAACCTTTCATTGTAATTTGTTTTCAATAAACTTTGATGCAATGAAAATCACTTTTATATTTCTGACTTCGATATTTTTCTCCCCATCTATTTTTTCCCAAACCATGTCAACGCCATTTAACAAACCGCCCGAGTGGAGCAAATCTGCTATCTGGTACCAAATATTTGTGGAACGGTTTTACAATGCTGATAAAAAAAACGACCCAACGCTGGCTAACATCACCGTGCCCACGCAAATGGAGCCACCTGCAGACTGGAGCATTACCCCCTGGACGCAGAACTGGTTTGGCCAGCAGGAATGGGAAAGGAAACTGAACAAGCCCTTTAATGAAACCATCCAGTTCAGGCGCTATGGCGGCGACCTGCAGGGCGTGATCAATAAACTGGGGTACCTGCAACAGTTAGGTGTGAACGCCATCTTCCTGAATCCAATTAATGATGCTCCATCACTGCATAAGTATGATGCAAGAAACTATCATCATGTGGATGTAAATTTTGGGCCCGATCCCGAAGGAGATAACAGGATCATTGCTTCAGAAAACCCGGCTGACCCGGCTACCTGGCAATGGACCAGCGCAGATAAATTGTTTTTACAACTGGTGGATGAATGCCATAAAAGAAACATGAAGATCATCATGGATTACTCCTGGAACCATACGGGTATCTTATTTTGGGCATGGCAGGATATTGTAAAGAACCAGCAACAGTCTCCTTACAAAGACTGGTTTGATATCAGATCATTTGAAGACCCCACTACGCCACAAAGTGAATTTGACTATGGTGGATGGCTGGGCAATAAATCATTGCCGGAAATAAAAAAAGTAGACATCACTACCGAAAGAAAAGTGGGCCATCCATACGAAGGCAATATCAACGAAGGGGCAAAGGAGCACCAGTTTGCTGTGGCCAAAAGATGGCTGGCACCCAATGGAGATATTTCCAAAGGCATTGATGGTTTCCGGCTGGATGTGGCAGACCAGGTCGGACTTGGTTTTTGGCGGGATTTCAGAAAGCATGTAAGAAATATAAAACCGGATACCTACCTCGTTGGTGAAATATGGTGGCGGGAATGGCCCGATCACCTGATGGACCCGGTTCCCTATACCCAGGGCGATGTGTTTGATGCGGTGATGTTTTACCAGGCGTACAGGCCTGCCCGCTATTTCTTTGCCAAAACCAATATGGACCACACTGCAGAGCAGCTGCAGGATAGCCTAAAAGCCCAATGGAACCAGTTGCGTTTTGATAACCTGCAGGCAATGATGAATGTTTCATCCTCACATGATGCACCAAGACTGCTGAGCGATTTTTACAATCCCAATCAATATAAATTTAAAGCTACTCCCAATGATGATCCTGCTTACAAAACCGGTAAGCCCGATGCTGAAACCTACAAAAGACTGCAGTTGTATTTAGTTCATTTGTTTACCACGGTTGGTGCACCACAAATTTGGAACGGTGAAGAAATGGGCATGTGGGGAGCTGACGATCCGCATGACCGCAAGCCCCTTATGTGGAATGAATTTCAGTTTGAAGATGAATCAAGAAATAATTATCAACCGGGAGAAACAGCCTTTGACAAAGTGACCTTTAACCAGGAGCATTTTAACTGGTATAAAAAACTGATTGATATCCGCAGGCACAATCCTGTTTTATCATTGGGCAAAATGGACATTGTAAAAGCCGAAGGAAAAAAATTTGGTTATGTACGGTTCAATGATCACGAAAAAATATGGGTGTTTTTCAATTTGGAAAATGCTGCACAGGATTTTGAAGTGGATGCGCCCGGTAATTATGTTGATTTGCTGACGGGAAAAAAATACAATGGCAAAAAGCAAATTCCTGTAGCGTCAATGGGATCGGTAGTACTTCGGAAAGAGAAGTGATTTTTCTCATTGCTTCATTCGGCAGTTCGTTTACATTTGCCATTTGACGCCGTAATATCGTGAACATGAACATTAAAGTAATTGCCTTTGACGCGGATGATACCCTTTGGGTAAATGAACCCTACTTCAAAGAAATAGAAGAAAAGTTTTGCGACCTGCTGGAAGATTATTTACCAAGGCATACCCTTGTAAAAGAATTATTCAAAACAGAAATTGATAATTTATCCCTGTATGGCTATGGAGTAAAAGGTTTTATGCTCAGCATGATCGAGACATCCCTGAGGATAACCAATAAAACGCTGAGCCTTGAAGTAATTGAAAAAGCCATCGGTTTTGGAAAAGAACTGCTGCAAAAAGATATTGAATTGCTCGACGGTGTGGAAGAAACGCTCAAATTGCTGAAAGGAAAGTACCGCCTCGTTGTAGCTACCAAGGGTGATCTGCTGGACCAGGAACGAAAACTAAAAAAATCAGGACTGGAACATTATTTTCACCATATTGAAATCATGAGTGACAAGCAGGAAGCAGATTATAAAAAACTGATCAAGCATTTAGATATACAGCCTTCGGAATTTTTAATGCTGGGCAATTCACTCAAAAGCGATGTGTTGCCCGTGCTGGCTATCGGCGGTCATGCCATACATATTCCTTATCATACTACCTGGGCCCATGAACATGTAGAACATAAAGTAGAGCATGACAACTTTAAACAGGTAACGCAAATTAATGAAGTGCTCTCTTTCTTATAGCAGCAATTCATTATCAATTACACCATTATCAATTATCCATTAATGATTCCCGATTCACTTCCTAAAATAGAACTCCACCTCCACCTCGACTGCAGCCTCAGTTACGATGTAGTAAAAAAACTGGACCCTTCTGTTACACAGGAGCGGTACAACGAAGAATTTATTGCACCACCAAAATGTAATGACCTGATTGATTTTTTAAAAAGGGCGGTCAAAGGTTTTCAACTGATGCAAACAACAGAAGCCTTGCAATTAGTAGTGGACGACCTGTTTGATCAGTTACAAAAAGACAATGCCATTTATGCCGAAATACGCTTTGCCCCATTTTTGCATCTGGAAAAAGGGCTAACGCCTTATGAAGTGGTGGAAGCAACAGAAGCGGCTACCGCTGCCGCGATAAAAAGAACGGGTGTAGAAGCCCGGTTAATATTATGTACGCTTCGTCATTATACCGAAGAACAAAGCATGGCAACTGTGAAGCTGGTAGAACAGTTTGCCGGAACTTATGTGGCTGGCTTCGACATTGCCGGAGATGAAGCTGGTTGTCCTGTTACCAATCATATTGCAGCCTTTAAATATGCACAGGAGAAAGGCCTGCATATTACAGCACATGGCGGCGAGGCTGCCGGCCCGGAAAGCGTGTGGGAAGTACTGGAACATTTTAAGCCCACCAGGATCGGGCATGGCGCCAGGAGTGCAGAAGACGAAACCCTCGTTTCGCATTTAAGAGATAAAAAGATCCACCTGGAGATCTGCCCCAGCTGCAATGTACAGACCTCCATGTATGAAACATTTAAAGACCATCCCGTTGATACATTAAAAAAGAAGGGTGTTTTATTAAACATAAATACTGACTGCCGCACCATCGTTAATGTGAACCTCCAAACGGAGTATAAACGGCTTCAGGAAAATTTTGGCTGGTCAAAGCATGATTTTTATGAATGCAATGTGAATGCAGTAATGGCCGCTTTTATCCCGGCCGAGGTAAAAGAAAAGCTGCTGGCGCAACTGGATGCCGCATATAAATAAAATCACTCATCACATTTAACGGGTTGCTGACTGTTAATCCGCTCAACAATACCGAAATTGCATGTTAAACTTTTTTGAAGATGCAAAGAGCCACCCCTGTTGTTTTAAATCTTATAATCATTAATGTGCTGATGTTTGCAGCTCAAAACCTTGTTTCAGGTTTTGACATTACAGAATGGGGTGCATTGCACTACTTCCTGTCCAATGAATTCAAGCCTCACCAGTTAATAACACACATGTTCCTGCATGGAGGCATGAGCCACCTGTTTTTTAATATGTTTTCACTGTTTATGTTTGGTACCATGCTGGAAAACTATATTGGTTCTAAAAGATTCCTGGTTGGCTATATGATTTGCGGTTTAGGTGCCGGCTTACTAACGCAACTGACAATTCCTTATAGTGCAGACATGTTTGCAAAAAGCTCCGAAGGGCTTAGTGCCGCCTCAAAATATGGCATTTCCATAGCGGAAGTTGTGATGGCTTATAAAAATGAGTACTCAATGATTGGTGCTTCGGGTGCCATTATGGGAGTGATGGCTGCGTTTGCATACTTGTTCCCCAACACTGAAATGTTTATAATGTTCATCCCTATTCCTGTAAAAGCAAAGTATGTGATACCGGTATTCGTGCTGATCGACCTGTTTGGTGGAATTAATCCTGCTCCCGGAGATAATATTGGACATTTTGCCCATCTGGGCGGCGCTCTTGTTGGCTTTTTGCTGGTCTATTTCTGGAACAAAACCAATCGCAAAACGTTTTACTAACCTTAACGGTTTATTTAAAACGGACTTGTAAATTTGTAATAAACGTATTTTATGGGAGAGGCCGACAGGTACATGGATTACAAGCAGCCCAGGAAAAGATTTACGCTGGGTGATGATAACAATGCATTGGTGGCGCTGGTCACCATCAACATCATCATTTTTATTTTATTGCTGGTAATTGAAGTTATTTATGGCAATTTCCAGGGCAGCAAAACTGCCTTTGCACAGGATGTATTGCCCTGGTTCCAGATGCCGGCCAGCCTGTCTGCTTTGGTAAGCCGGCCATGGACCTTGCTCACCGGCATGTTTACCCATGTATATGTATGGTCCGAAATGGTGCCCAATATGCTTTGGTTGTGGACCTTCGGTTTTATCTTTCAGCAACTGAGCGGCAACAGGCGGCTGATGCCCGTGTATATCTATGGTGGACTGGCTGGTGCTTTCATTTTTATCCTTGCGTCTAACCTGTTGCCGGCATCAAGGCCATTTATAGGCAATGCCTGGTTGTGGGGAGCCGGATCCTCCAATATGGCACTTGCTATTGCAGCCACCATGCTGGCTCCTGATCACCGCTTCTTCCGCAACCTGGGCGGTGGTATCCCCATCTGGGTCATCACGCTGGTTTTTGTAATCATTGACTTTGCTGGTGTGGCCAATATGGGAGCCGCTTACAGCCTCGCTCATATTGCAGGCGCTGGTGCCGGTTTCCTGTTTGTGTATTTCATCCGCAAGGGGCATGATGGCAGCGTGTGGATGAATAACTTTTATAACTGGTTCATGAATCTTTTTTCACCCGGTAAAAAACAACAGCGAAAGGGTGTAAAAGAAAAGGTTTTTTACAATACCGGCGAACGCAAACCGTATAAGAAGACCAGTAATGTAACACAGCAACGGATAGACGAAATTTTAGATAAGATCAACCAGAAGGGATATCATTTTCTCACAGATGAAGAAAAGAACATCCTTAAAAGGGCAGCTGAGGAAGATTTGTAAGCATCCCTTCTTAAAAGTTTAACGGCATTCGCTAACTTTATGCCATGCCTAAAAGCCTTTTCCGCAGGTTATCCAAAAAGTTTTTCATCATTTCAAATAGTATTGTGGCAGTACTTTTTGTACTGGGCTGTTACGGTAAACTGTTCTTTACTTTCGGCTGGCCATTTGGGTTATTACCATTGGCATCCTTTTACCTGCTGATACTGCTGATCCTCTTCATTGTATTCTGGTTATTTGTAAAATGGGGCTGGTCACTTATTTCTTTGGTAGCCATTTTGATCTGTATCAAACCATTTGCACAGGTGGTTCCTTACCGGCTTTCCTCCTCCTTTGATGAAGTAGCCAATGCAGAAGACATACGGGTAATGAGCTGGAACGTGGCGCAGTTTGATCTGCTCTATGCTAAAAAAAGGCCGGAGAAAAGGGATGACATGATGGCGTTGATAAACAAGTATAAACCCGATATTGCCTGCTTCCAGGAAATGGTGGCGGCAGATACTTTGGTAAACCTCGATAATCCTTACTATCGCCGTTACAGTTTTATTTCTGTGTTTGAATATGCTGAAAAACTGCATTACCCACACTATTTCTTTAGTTATGATTTCAGGCAGGACTTCCTGAATCGCCAGCATTTCGGCACCATTATATTTTCCAGGTATCCCATCATCAACCGGCAACGGTTTACTTTTGCCCCCTATAATTACAATTCTGATTTTCAATATGCAGATATTGTAAGAGAGACGGATACCATCAGGGTTTTTAATATTCACCTGCAGTCGCTCAAATTTACCGATGGCTCCCGTGCATTTATCGAAGACCCTTCATTGGAGTCAAAACAGGATATCAAAAGGTCAAAAACGGTAATCGTAAAATTTAAACAAGGTTTACTGCTTCGTCAGCAGCAGGTTGACAGGATAAAAGAAGAAATAGATAAAAGTCCATACCCCGTAATATTATGCGGCGATTTTAATGATGTGCCTAATTCGTATGCCTACCAAACGATTGGTGAAAACCTGCAAAATACCTTTGCTGAAAAAGGGAGCGGACTTGGACGAACGTATACCAGCATTGCACCCACGCTCCGGATCGATAATATTTTTGTTAGTGATTCGTTTACTGTGAACCAGTTTGTAAGGTTGCCGGTAAAGCTCAGCGATCACTACCCCATTATTGCAGACCTGGGAAAGAAAAGGAATGATTGATATAAAAATTTATATTTGCAGAACAAGATGACTACGATGCTTTTTTCAAATCACCTGTTTTGCTGCTGTTCCTGCTGTTGTTGCTAACGGTCTTTACCGTGTTATTTTCTCTTGTGTCCATTTTCAAAAAAGTTAATGAATAAGAAGTGACCTGACGATACGGAATAAGGACATAACACCTGCCATAAATATCATACACTTTAAACTGAAAATAGAAAACTGATAATGTCGCTAAAAATTTATAACTCCTACACAAGGCAAAAAGAAGAATTTAAGTCCATAACTCCCGGGCATGTAGGAATGTATGTGTGCGGTCCAACCGTAAGTGGGGAAAGCCACCTGGGTCATGCAAGGCCATATATCACTTTTGATGTGGTGTACCGCTACCTGGTACACAAAGGAAATAAAGTCCGGTATGTACGCAACATTACTGATGCAGGGCATTTTGAAGAAGAAGGAAGGGAAGCAGAAGATAAGGTAGGCAAAAAAGCACAGTTGGAAAAGCTGGAACCAATGGAGCTGGTACAGAAATATACCAACCTCTTTCATTGGGCCATGCTGCAGTTTAATAATGTAGAGCCAAGTATTGAACCAACCGCCACCGGTCATATAGTAGAACAGATAGAGATGATAAAAAAGATAATGGATGCCGGCTATGCATACGAAAAAAATGGCTCCGTTTATTTTGATGTAAAGAAATATGCAGCCAGTCATGATTATGGTAAACTAAGCGGCCGTGTGATTGATGAGTTGCTGGAAACAACAAGAGAACTGGATGGACAGGAAGAAAAAAAGGACCGGGCAGATTTTGCCTTGTGGAAGTCGGCTGCCCCCGAACATATCATGCGCTGGATAAGCCCCTGGGGCGAAGGTTTTCCTGGCTGGCATATTGAGTGCTCGGCTATGGCTACAAAATATTTAGGTGCTGAATTCGATATTCATGGCGGTGGTATGGACCTGCAGTTTCCTCATCATGAAAGTGAAATTGCACAAAGCACCATCTGCAATCACCATGCACCGGTTCGTTACTGGATGCACAACAATATGATCACCATCAACGGCAAAAAGATGGGCAAGAGCTATAACAATGTGATCAAACTAACGGAAATGTTTAGCGGCAACCATCCGTTGCTCACACAGGCCTTCCACCCGATGGTGGTACGGTTCTTTATTTTACAAAGCCATTACCGCAGTCCACTGGATTTTGGCAGTGAAGCATTGGTGTCAAGTGAAAAAGCATTAAAGCGCTTGTGGGATTCCTTTGAGACATTGAAAAAACTTTCCGCACCCAATAATAGCGAAGCGGGCGATGCAGCACTGGATGAAAAAGTAATGAAGCTGGTGAAAGAATTTGAAGAGTTTATGGATGATGATTTCAG
>JAKQJG010000309.1 GCA_029561305.1 Bacteroidota bacterium
GCAAAAGTGATGGGAGGTGTAATTATTTTTTGTCCTGGTTGTACATCCAGTGCCAATGCACATAAATGCAGGGCGGCAGTACCGTTTGCTACAGCTACCGCGTAGGTACAACCGATATAGGCTGCAAAAGCATTTTCAAATTCAGCAATTTTTGGACCCTGGGTTAAGTAATCACTCAGCAGGGTTTCATTTACTGCTTCCAGGTCTTCTCCGGTTATATGCTGGCGGCCGTAAGGGATAGGGCCGAATGTTTTTTGGCCTGCTATTGTATTACTAACGGTTTGGGGTATTGTATTACTCATTGGGGGGAGTTTAATTCAGTTACACTTCAAATGCCGGGTCCACATGTTCTTTTATTAATTCACGCAGGCCTTCTACCGTTTCCCATTCTGTATTTTCACCAGAATTGTAGCGGAAACCAAAGGGTACTTTTTTACCATTAAAATGAGATAAAAATTCCTCCAGCTTCCAGCGGTGTGAGGAGGGAAGAATGGTATAATACTTTCCAAGATCATACGTATAATAAGAATCCGAATCGGTGATCATTTCCTCATGTATCTTTTCTCCTGGTCTGATACCTGTTACCTTTTTCTCACATTCGGGGCCTACTGCTTCTGCAACATCCAGTATTTTATAGGAAGGTATTTTGGGTACAAATATTTCTCCTCCCCAGGCATGTTCCAAAGCATGCATCACCATATCCACCCCACCCTGTAAAGAAATATTAAACCTCGTCATTGTGGGTTCGGTAATGGGTAATACCCCTGTTTTTTTCATCTTTAAAAAGAAGGGAATTACAGAACCATTGCTGCCCATTACATTACCATACCGCACTACACTAAAAACAATATCATTCCATCCCCTGATATTGTTGGCTGCTACAAATAATTTATCAGATGCCAGTTTGGTTGCCCCATACAGGTTTACTGGCGCTGCAGCTTTGTCGGTACTCAAAGCAACCACCCGGGTTACCTGCGTTTCAAGACATGCGTTGATCACATTTTCTGCGCCGTTGATATTTGTTTTTACACACTCACTTGGGTTGTATTCTGCTATGGGAACATGCTTCATTGCTGCAGCATGTATTACATAATCAATACTCTTCATTGCCCGTTTTACCCTTTCATAATCCCGTACATCGCCAATAAAAAAACGTATTTGCGGATATTTATCTGCAGGATATTCCATCCCCATCTGGTATTGCTTTTGCTCATCCCGGCTGAAAATAACCAGCCGCTTTACATCTGGATATGTTTTAAAAATATGGCTGGTAAGCGCTTTGCCTAGCGATCCAGTACCACCGGTAATGAGTATGCTTTTTCCGTTGAGCATTGTTATAGGTTTTGAATATTTAGTGAGCTGTTTAAGTTTATTTGTGCAAGAACTTCTGTACCAGGTACCGGCGGCGAAAAATATCAGCCTGCCGTTCGCCTCTTTGCCCCTTACAACCTTGTTTCCTTGTTTATAGTTCCTGCAAGGCAACCATGCGTTTAAACATTGGTGCTGTTTCAGTCAGCTGCTGGTAAGTACCTGCCTGTTCTACCCGGCCATTGCTCAGTAACACGATCCTGTCTGCATTTTTAATGGTGGAAAGGCGGTGTGCAACGATCAGGATGGTGTACTGACCTTTAAGCGCATCAATATTATCCTGAATCGCTTTTTCTGTTTCAGAATCCAGTGCAGAAGTTGCTTCGTCCATTACCAGGATGTCAATGTCCTTATACAATTCCCTGGCAATAGAGATACGCTGCTTTTGTCCTCCACTCAGGTTGATACCATTATTACCCAATACGGTAATATCTTTTTCCGAAAGACTGTTGATGAATGCTGCTATCGATGCTTTTTCAACTGCCTTGTTGAAGCGGTGTATGTTTTGCTCTGTGGGGTCGGCCCATAGTGTTATATTGTTAAAAATGGTATCGTTAAATATCACAGGATCCTGGGTAATGTATCCTATCCGCTGCTGAAAAGAAGCTGCATTTAACTGCGCCCGGCTGATACCATCAATTGTCATCATGCCTTTGTCGGGAGGAATCAGGCCTGTCAATATATTTACCAGCGAGGTTTTACCGCTCCCGCTTTCTCCTGCAAAAGCAATGGTTTCATTTTTACGGACCGTAAGGCTTATATTATCCAGTACTATTTTATCACCAAAGCTGAGCGACACTTGCTGCAGTTCTATCGCGGAAGAGAACTGCTTCGACAAAACGGGGCCTTCATGTTCTTTAGCTGCATCCAGTTCGTTTTGAAAACTTTTCATATTGTCGATGGAGCCGGAAGCTGCTAAAAAATAATTCCAGCTGCTTTGCATTAAAAGCAATGCCGTTAAGGCCCTGTAAAAGAAAAGCAGGCTTATAAGGATAGGACCCAGCTGTGCACCCAGGAGTTTTACCTGAACCAGTATTACTGCGGCCACTACAAAGATCAGGAGCGGCTCCCTGGCACCGTTAATAACAGCGGCGAGTACCCCAATACGCCGGTTACTTTTTTCAAGCAGCAGCAGGTTATTTACCAGCCGGCCGCCAAAAAAATTTATCAGTCCTGTTGCCTTTAAATATTTGTAATTACCCACATGCTGTATGATGAGCCCCTGGAAGTTATTGGCATCCTTTGTAAGTATGGCAGAAGCCTTTTTAGTATTGCTGTTGATCCTTTTATAAATAAAGTTGGTTAAAGCCCCGCCAATGCTTACCAGTACTGCAAAACCGGGATCCACATAAAATGCAAAGCCCATATATACCATTACCAGTACAATTTGCTGCAGCGCCATGAAGTAAGAGATAAAGGCACGGGAAACCCTTTCCACCTCTCCACTCATGGTGTTTTGTATGCGGCCTGCATCGGCGCTGATGAATGATTTAAACGAAATAGTATTAAGCGCACCCAGCATCCGGAGTCGTATTTTCCGGATAAATAATTGTTGAGCGTTTACTACGTACGAATCACAAGCATACCTTGCAAAGCCTTTGAGCATAAAGAAAAGACATAGAAAAGCGAGTATCGAAACAATGGTGATACTGATACCCATGGACTGCATACCCTCCACAAGAAATTTTAATTTGCCCAGCTTCTCCGGGTTAGTATTACTGTTTTCATCTGCCATTTGCAGCAAGGGTAAAAACATAGCCAGGCCAAATCCATCCAGTATACCCAGCAATACATTCAGCCCGATAAGAATAATCACCCTGTGCCGCAGGTATTGGTAAAACCATGCGAAATTTTCAAAATAATTATTCAGCAGCTTCTTAATCCTGTTCAATACAATTTGTTTATTGGGAAATAAAGCCGATTATCCATTACCCAGCATTTTGGAGAAGAATGATTTTATTTTCTTCCAGATGGATGGACTTTTTTTGTTGTCTTCTATGGTATAACCATATCCGTAACCATAACTGTAGCCGTAGCCATAACCATAGCCATATCCTTTGCCATAGTTGTAGCCCATGATACGTTTGTTGATAATACCGTTGAAAACAATATTGATATTGGGCAGCCCTCTCTTTTGGTTGATATCATTGATAAGGTTGAGGAATACAAAATTGGTATAATTGTGCCGGATGATATAGATAGTGGCGTCTGCAATATTGGCCAGTATTTTGGCATCAGTAACGGCTGCCACCGGGGGTGAATCTATAATGATATAATCAAAACGTTCTTTAAGTGATGAGATCAGTTCTTCTAATTTAGGACCGCTCAGCAGCTCTGCCGGGTTGGGCGGAATAGGTCCGGAAGGTATTACAAACAGGTTTTCAATAGTAGCATGTGGTTTAACCACATCTTCCTGTTTGGCTTTTCCAATCAGGTAATTGCTAAGTCCGGGGTCACGTATAATGCCCAGTGGTTTACTGATCTTTGGCTTACGCAGATCAAACTCCAATAATACCACTTTATCGCCGGTAAGGCTAAGACTGATGGCCGCATTGATGGCCACAAAACTTTTCCCTTCTTTGGGTATAGACGATGTACACAATATCACTTTGCATTTGTCTTTGGATGCTGCAGTGATATAATTGATATTGGTCCTGAGTTCCCTGAACTGTTCTGCTATCAGGGTGCGCTTGCCCGGACCAACCACTACGGGAGATATTGGGTCATGCGGATGAAAGATGAGTTCGGATATAACGGGAAGGGGTAACGCACTTTCAACCTGTGCCCTGAATAATATTCTTTTACTGGCAAACTCCCTGAAGTATATGTATACCATAACCGCCATTAAAGCCACTAATATAGCGATCGTATATATTTTTTTGGGTTCTGGATAAACGATTCCACCAGCTTCCGGCCTTTCAATTACCCGGTAATTGGGCACTATTGATGCCGCAGCAATAGCAGACTCTTCCCTTTTTTCTAACAGGAAGGTAAAAATGGCGTTCTTGAGTGCCTGCTGTCTTCCAATATCCAGTAACTGTCTTGATTTTCCGGGAATTGTTTTTAATGAGGCCATCATCCTGTCGTATTCACTTTGTAACTGGTTGCGGCCCTGCACCAGGTTGATACGGAGGTTGTCGATACTCTTTATTATACTGGGTTTCAATTTGCTGATTTGGTTTTCCAGTATCGGCAGTTTGGTGTTTTTTTCCCCAGTTTGCTTTTTTAGTGCTTCCAGTTCAGATTCGGTTTTATAAAGCTCGGTCAGCAAACTATTTAGCACCGGGTCGGTGGTACCCAGGGTTGCAGGTATGGCATTTTCCGTGCTGTTTCTTTGTCTCACATATTTGTCAATTGCACTGAGCACATCCAGCTGCACTTCAATTTCACCTTGTTTTGATAAGTTATCCTTCGACCTGTTAAGGTAGATCTGGCTTTCTGCATCCAGGTCAAATACCCCGTTCTGCGTTTGAAACATTTCGAGGTTCTTTTCTACACCGTTCAATTCATCCGAAACCAGGCTGATCCTGCTGTCTAAAAATTTTTGTGCATTGGCGTAAATCCTGCTTTTGTAATCCAACATCGAACTGCCGTACAAGGTGATGAGGTTTTCCAGCATCGCTACCGCTTTTGCCGGCACCGGGTCATACAAAGTAAGGTCCAGTATAGATGATTGTTTAGAAATGGGCTGCACACCAAAGGATGCTTTTAACTTTCCGGCTGCATTTGATACAGGTGTTACGGTTACTTGTAACTTATTGAAATTGGAATACCCTTTATATTCCGGGTTTTTTACCCAGCGGATAGTACCTATACGGCTATTCGCAAAACTGTCCAATGTATAAAGTCTGCCATCATATTTTACCTGGTTGCCTGTAAGTTCTGCATCTGCTGAAAAAGAAAATTTTACAGAATCGGGATGAGCCATCTCCATTTTAAATGGGAGGTTCGCATCATAATACTGCGATGTTCTCACCAGGCCTTTCTGCATGTATGATATATTCAACTGCATTTTTATGGCGAGTTGTGTCAACAGGTCTTTTGAGCCAAGTACCTGCATCTCCCTTTCTGTTTCATTGGACACGTTCCTTGTATCCAGTTTTATTATCTCGTTTAGGTTAGCGCTTTTCTGCTGCGTTTCATCATTTACAACCAGCCTTGCTTTTGCCTGGTATACGGGTACCTGGTACCGGAGATAAATACGGGCACCCACCACACCCAGTGCTAGGGCCAGCACTACCAGGGGCCAGAATGGCAATATCCTGTACAACAGCCGTTGTATCTGTTCACCCTGGTCTACAACCTGTTCCTGTATCCCGAATTCCTGTTGGTTATTGTTTGGCATTAGGTATTCTGATTAATGATTATTTTCCTGCTATGTTTACTGCTGTCAGTATCATGGAAAGCCCAATGGCCACGATACTAACGTACTGGGGTATACCCGACCGTGAGATGAACCTTGCTTTTACCGGTTCAATATATACTACATCGTTGTTCCGAAGGTAAAAAAAAGGCGAATTAAAAAGGTCTTTCGACAGTAAGTTTAATTTGCCGATCTTCCGTTCCCCGTTTTCTTCTCTTATTACCGTTATATTCTCCCGCTTGCCCAGGTCGGTAAGGTCACCAGCCTGGCTGATGGCATCAAGTATTGTCACCCTTTCCGTCTGCATTACATAACGGCCGCTACGGGTTACCTCTCCCAATACTGAATAAGAGTAATTTAAAAAACGCACATTCACAACCGGGTTGCGGGTGTATTCTTTAAACAGATCGGTGAGATTTTTTTCCAATTGCATTCTCGACAAGCCTTCTGCCTGGACTTTTCCTAAAAAGGGTATTTTAATTTTCCCATCTGATTCTACCAAATAACCTATTATAGCACCAGTTCCACTGGTACCTATATTACCGTTACCTCCTCCTACACCAAGCCCGTTACCCGAATTTAATACTGTGAGATCATCCAGGTTGCTGCCCCCCACACTTATCCACAACTGGTCATTCTTTTGAATGGCATTTTCAAAAGCTGCTTTAGCTGTTTTTACACTTGCAAAAGCGGTACTGTCTGTAAGATCGTTAAAGTATACCACCTTTTTAGTAGAAGTGCAGGAGGTAGAGCTTACAGCACACAATAATACGAGTGCCGCAATGATGCACCCATTAAAAAACCTTGATGTAATAACTAACATTTTAGCATGTTTAATTAATGGTAAAATAAAGGTTAAAAGGATATACTGTATATTTTTTGTCAAATGCATGGCTTCGCCTGCCTCAGTCACAGTAATAAAATAACCGGGGCCCTGATAGAAGCCATTTTTATTCATAAAAAGGTTGTGATCTTAAGAGTCTGTGTCCGTCAATACTACGGGGCGACGAAACCCTGATTAATAACCCCTTATTAGACTCTTTACAATGAATTTTTACTGCATTATAAATGTTGCCTGCTAACAGCATGAACAAGGATAAAAAATCAGGCGCAAAAGTACCTTTTTTTTCTTTGGAAACAAGTTGTAAAACAGTATTACAGACGCCTTTGTGTAACTTATATTACTATCTCACAAATCCAATGAAAAAAGCGGAACACAAGTGGTTCCGCTTTTCAACTTTTTATTAGCCCCTTATCCTAAAGCTACCCGCTTAAAGCCCGTAACTTTTAATTCAGCATCTGTGCTTTTAAGATACTCAGCAACAGATTTTGCATTGTCTTTTACAAAAGGCTGTGCCATCAGTGTGTTGTCTTTTAAAAACTTATTCACTTTACCTGCAGCAATTTTTTCAGCCATTTCTGCCGGCTTGCCTTCGGCTTTGATCTGCTCGATAGCGATCTCTTTTTCCCTGGCAATTGTTTCGGGTGCCACAGAGGATTCATCTACTGCTAATGGGTTCATGGCAGCTATCTGCATTGCTACGTCTTTACCCACTTCTGATGCATTTTTATTGAACCCTGCCAATACGCCCATCCTGTTGGCACCATGAATATAACTAGCTACAAAAGGAGCATCCACTCTTTCAAAACGGATACCTATCTTTTCACCTATAGCAGCCAGTTTATCGTTGATCATTTCAGAAACCTTATTGCCATTGATCTCCACTTCGTTCAATTCTTCTGCTGATTTTACATCATTGGCTACAGCCGCGTCGGCAATACTTTGAGCAAATGCAACAAACTCGGCATTTTTACTTACAAAATCCGTTTCACAGCTTACCAAAACGATCATACCAGTGCTGTTGGAATCATTTGTCTTTGCAATTACAACACCTTCTTTTGCCTCCCTGTCGCTTCTTTTTGCTGCTACTTTTTGACCCTGTTTGCGTAACCAGTCGATGGCAGCTTCAAAATCACCGTTTGTTTCAGTTAATGCTTTACGGCAGTCCATCATCCCTGCACCTGTTGTTTGACGCAGTTTGTTAATATCTGCGGCAGTAATAGTAACACTCATAAAAATATTATTTTAAACCACCACCCTTGCAGTGGCAGTATTGGTTATTGAATACTGTGTACAAGCTAAAATTATCTTGCACCACCTCCAGTTGCCGGCCTTCTGCCACCAGCACCCGGACCAGGAACCCTGCGTTTTGTAGGTGTACCACCTCTTACACGCTTGTTCTTATCGTCACTTGCATCCTGTCTTTGTTCAAAACGGGCTGCCCTGGCTTCTGCTGATTCATCTGATTCCCCAGACTGGTCATCGTCGTCTTTCTCAGCCTGGCGTTCAGCCAAACCTTCTGCAATTGCCGCTGTGATATAACCTACCACAATAGCGATGGATTTAGCAGCGTCATCATTTGCCGGAATAGCAAACTCTACTTTATTAGGGTCGCAGTTTGTATCCACCATACCAAAAGTGGTAATATTCAAACGCTTTGCTTCTGCTAATGCGATATGTTCGTGACCAATATCAACCAGGAACAAAGCTGCCGGCAGGCGGCTGATCTGTGCGATACCACCCAATACTTTTTCCATTTTTTCTTTATCACGTGATAAAGTAAGCTTCTCTTTTTTAGTGAGGCTTTCCGCAGAACCGTCGCTCAGCAATTTTTCAATGCTCTGCATCTTCTTCACGCTCTTACGAACTGTGTTGAAGTTGGTCAGCATTCCACCTAACCAGCGTTCAGTAACAAAAGGCATGTTTACTTTTTTTGCACACTCAGAAACAATTTCTTTCGCTTGTTTTTTTGTGGCAACAAACATGATCTTTTTCCCGCTTTTAGCAATTGATTTCAACGCAGCAGCAGTTTCCTGTAAACCTTCGGCAGTTTTATTGAGATCAATAATGTGGATACCTTTCTTTTCTGCAAAGATGTAAGGCAGCATTTTAGGATTCCACTTCTTTTTCAAGTGACCGAAATGAACACCAGCTTCAAGAAGCTGCTGTTGTAAGGAGGTTGTATTTTCCATTTTTTATTATTAAAGTAGTTTATTAAAAGATTATAATAGCAGCCAATATTAACGTTTGCTGAACTGGAAGCTCCTTCTTGCTTTTTTACGGCCTGGTTTTTTACGTTCAACAGAACGTGGATCTCTTTTCAACATACCTGCAGCTTTTAAAGCCGGACGGTAATCTGCACTTACTTCGAGTAATGCACGGGCAATACCGAGTTTGGCAGCTTCTGCCTGTCCTTTTACACCACCACCCTGCGCATTGATCACAATGTCAAATTTATCAGCCGCTTCTGCTGTTTTTAAAGGTGCTTCCAATTGATTTTGTAAGTATACCAATGGGAAATAGGTTTTATAATCTTTTCCGTTAACCGTTATTTTGCCTTCACCCTTACTTAAGAACACACGGGTTACAGCTTCTTTTCTGCGGCCAACTGCGTTTTTTTGTTTTTCCATTTTTTATTTTTTATAAGCTTAGAGCCGGGAGCTGTGAGCATTGAGCCTTGGCTCATAGCTCGTGGCGAATCACTCGTAGCTTCGTTTTTTAGAATTTGAAATCAGCAGGTTTTTGTGAAGCATGCGGATGTTCAGCACCAGCATACACAAACAATTTTTTGTACATTTTTCTTCCGAGCCTGTTTTTTGGAAGCATACCTTTTACAGCTCTTTCAATCAACACTTCGGGCCTGCGCCTGATAAGGTCTTTTGCGATCTCTTCCTTACGGCCGCCTGGATAACCAGAGAAAGTATCATATACTTTGTCATCCATTTTGTTGCCGGTCAGTTTTACCTTTTCGCAGTTAATTACAATTACAAAATCTCCGCAGTCAACGTGGGGAGTGTAATACGCTTTGTTCTTTCCACGAAGAACAGCAGCGATTTTTGAACACATGCGGCCTACGGTTTGATTAGTACCATCTACCACGTACCAGTTACGGGCAACGGTAGCCTCGTTCGCATGTTTGGTTGTGAAATGAAGTTTACTCATTGTGTTTTATTTTTAAATGACGCACCCGCTATCCCAGGTGCTTATAATTTTGGACGGCGAAGGTAAGGGGGCAGTTTTTAATTTCATTCAAAATGAGCAATTATTTTTAGACGCACTTTTATAAGCTATTGATTATCAGTAAATATTTTGCTCATTTTTTCCAGCACCCAAAAAAAAAGGGCTGTTATAAATAACAGCCCTGCAAAAAACCCTCTGGTTAAAAACTAATTACGAATTACTTTATAGGTATAATAGCCTGCATTATTAAGATAAAGCGTGAACGTGTAAGTACCCGCTGTAATGGGCATGTCGGCTCCATCCTGCTCCAATGATCCGTTTGAGCCATTGTCGCCAAGATTTATTGGCCAGTCACTGTTTGCCCTGAACTTGAAATTTTCATTACCGGTAATTACTACTGGTGCTGAAGTGTAACTGCCACTGCCGGCGTCATAAGTTAATGGAATATCCGGGCTGCTACCCCATCCGGTAAGACTGCCTACTACGCCCCAGGTAGTAGCGGTAGCTGACCATGTATTGGTGTTGGTATTAGCATTTATTTTATAATAGCCGGCGCCTGAAGGAAATACAAGGTTGGCTGATGCAGTACCGCTGATACTGCCACCTCCGGCATCACCATAATTGGTGCCATTCCAGTCTGCCTGGCTGGTTAATTTAAATTCATAGCTGCCACCAGAAGGTACATTCACATACCCTTCATACACGCCGTCCGCATTGGGAGAAGCAAGGGCTGGTGCCGTTGCAGGCGTCCAACCCTGGTAGTCACCGGCAACTCTTAATAAGGAGAAAACCTTATCTGGTGTTACCGTAAACTTGCCATTTTGGAAATCAACACGGATCTTATACATACCGTTCGCTGAAGGAGCAGGGAAATTATCATTATAAATGGTATTGTTGGTATTTGAATAATAGCCAAATTCGCCGCCATCACTTATTCCTGCAACCGTATTATCATCTACTGCATATTTTTCATCCCAGCTTCCGTTTACCGGTAACATCAGGTACTGACCACCACCAGCAAGATAGAATGTGCCTTCATATGTAACCGTATCGATCATCGTAAACTGTTGTGCAGGAGTTGGAACAGGATTACCCCATCCGCCTGCGGTAGCCGCACCAACTAAAAATAAAGTACGTGCAGCAGGGATCCGCACTTTTGGAGGAACTACGTAAGGAGTAGCCTGTAATGTAACCGTGTTAGATACCTTTTGGTCATTGTTATTGGCATAGGAAGAAATGATCCTGATATCAACGCCATAGGTTACACCAAAATTAAAACCAAAACCTACTAACACTGCATTCAGGTCCTTTGCGATAAATGAAGTACCTAATGCTGCTGTAATTTCCTTTGTATACGGATTATTAAAATTCTGACCTGCCGAATCGATCTGTACAATATACCTTACAGTGCTTGAGTCGGTGGCATATTTAGGATCTGTCCACGTGAGTGACAGTACGGTGTTGTTAGAGTCAGCTGGTGACGGTGATACACTCGTTACATTAGCAGATAGTACGGGAGCATTGCCTGTATCGTAAAAAGGCAATGTGTCTGCTTTTTTACAAGCTGCAAAAATAACAGCCGTACAAACAACCAGTGTTAGAAATTTGATTATACTTTTCATAATGATGTATTTAATAAATTAGATTCTTGTTACAGTAAATTTTCCCCTCTGAAAATCGACCACGATCTTATAAGTGCCGCTTGCAGCAGGTGCAAGTATATCACCTCCAAAAGCTTTAAAGTCGTCGCCGTTTACGTTGTTCCCGTTATTCGAACCGGTGAAACCATATTTTTCCGGGTCAGGCGACACAGCGCTCCAGTTGCCATAGCGTGGCACTAAAAGAAAAGAACCACCGCCCGTAAGATTTACTGTCAATTCATAAATGGTTTCAGAAACCTTTGTGAATTTTTGCGCCACATTCTCCGGATCACCACCGCCCATCCAGCTTGCAGGTGTGGCACTACCGGTAACGTATAAAGTAGCAGCAACAGGTGGGGCTACTTTAGGCGGAATGGTATAAGGAGTTACTGTAAGCGTTACTACGTTTGATATCAGCACTGCTGAATTGTTTACGAGGCTTGATTTAACCCTGATCTCCAAAGTATGTGGTATGGCAGGAGCCAGTACCAGCTGGTTTAGCAAATAATCATTCAGTTCAGACTGGGTGATTTTCAAATTCAACAGCTTGCTCAAAACAACTGTTTTTTTGTTGGGGTTGGTAAAGTTGGCCCCAGCGGTGTCAATCTCAAGTGTATAAGATACGTCCTGGGAACTTACGCCTGTAGTGAACTGGTAGTTAGGGTTGGTCCATTCAAATTTCACTGCTTCTTCGGTTTGTGTAGCAAAGCCCATGATGACATTAGGTGTACCACTATTGGTAATTACTGTAAGCACAGGATTGGTACCACCTTCGTAGAATACTTTATTTTCCTCCTTTTTGCAGGATGTTACCACCGCTGCAACAAGAAAAAGAAGGGAAAATATTTTTACAAACTTTTTCATATCTCTAAAGTTTAGATTTTTTTATTAATAACCGGGGTTTTGTGTAAGGTTAGGGTTTGCTACAATATTAGAAGCCGGAATAGCAAACAGGTTGTAGATATCGCTCTTAGCTGTACCTGAAGCAACACCACCTTTCCATGGCCACAGGTAAGTTCCGGTGGTCAATAATCCATAACGTATAAGATCGGTTCTACGGTGGCCTTCCCAATATAATTCTCTTGCTCTTTCATCCAATATAAAATCAAGTGATAATTCCGTATCATTTACCTGCCCGGAACTGGTAGTTCCATAAGCCCTTTGCCTTAGCTGATTAATATAGCCCAGTGCTGTAGTTCTGCTGCCACCTGATCCACCACGAAGCACGGCTTCTGCATAGATGAGGTACATTTCAGCCAAACGGAAAACAGGGAAATCAACATCAGCAAAAGTTCCTGAAGCGTCTGTAGTTGGCAGTCCGTCTGAACGGAGGTTTACATATTTTTTCACATGCGGACCGTCATTAAAATCTCCAATATCATCTATCCTTAACTGGTCATCGCTTGTACCAAACCTTGATGTAGTAAACAATGCACGACGATCGGTAGAACCTGTACGGTCAGCAAACTTTGTAACCAATGCAGATGTTGCACGGTATCCGTACCATCCGCCACTTACCCCGTATTCGCTGGCATCATCCCCTGCTGCACAGTGTACAAAAAAGGTTGTGTTGCCATAGCCCGTAGTTTTTACGCCATCGCAGTTGATTGCATAAATAAATTCGTTTGTGGCTTTATCATTATCGGCCATAAACAAGCCAGGATAACTTGAGTAAAGGCTATAGCCGCCGCCAATTACTTTGGCAGCATAAGTAACCGCTTCTGTGTATTTTGGAGCGCCAATGTATACTTCAGCATTCAGGTACATTCTTGCCAGCAATGCCCAGGCCGCACCCTGGTCAACACGGCCATACTCAATTGTTTTAACAGGAGCCAGGTCTGCATCAATAGCAAGTAATTCCGACTCGATATAAGCAAACAGGTCGGCCCTGTTTATTTCCCTGGGCAGGGTTGCTCCTATAGCATCTGCTTCAGTTACAAACGTTGATTTACCAAAGATGTCCATCATTACCCAATAGTTAAAAGCACGCAGAAAACGCACTTCAGCTACTGATTTTTTGATATTATCTGCTTCGACACCGGTAATGCCCCTGTCGGCGAGTTTTGCATCTGTGCACTCCCTTAGGTATTCATTAATCAGGGTAACGTTATAAACTGGTCTTGCATACAGGCCTTTCAGGAAAGGGTCTCCTGCACTCCAGGTAAGGTTATGAAAATCCTTAATGGTCTGATCATTCCAGGCCACCACCGCTTCATCTGTTGGCAGTTCCTGGCAATTAAAGAACATCCTGATAAAAGGAATTTGTGAACCCTCATCAAGGTTGCCGCTTATATCTGGGGCACCGGCAGGCCCTGCATTTCCTGATGTAGCCATTGTGCCGTAAATCTTGGCCAACACACTTTTATATCCCGCAGCTGTTGAATAAGCCTTTTCCGGTGTAAGGTCATTCTGCGGAAAAAGGTCAAGCTTTTTAGCGCAGGAACTTACTGCTGCAATTACAAAAAGCAACAGTGAATATTTAATGAATTTATTTTTCATACTGTTCAAATTAAAGATGATTAAAAATCAAGGTTAAAGCCTAATGAAAATACTCTTGGCCTTGGATAGATATTATTATCCACCTGTGTATCGCTGGCAATTTCCGGATCAAGCCCTTTGTATTTAGTTATAACCAATACATTCTGCACACTTGCATTTATCCGCAGGCTGGTCCTGTTGTTACCCATGATCTTCCCTACATTATAACCAATATTGATATTATCCAAACGGAGGAAGGATGCATTGGAGATATAGTAGTCAGACAAGTATTGGTTATTTACAAATCTTGTATTCAAATAATCTGCGCTGATATTGCTCGTGAACAACAATGGGTTTTGGGCAGCCCTCAATACCCCTGCGTTGGAGGCATAGTTATTATAAGCGTAGTTGCCCAGCATACCGTGTGCAGCAAGACCTAAAGAAAATGCACCAAAGCTGAATTGTGTATTGATACCCAAAAGAACGTCAGGCCCGGGCTTATCGCCAATATACCTGTCCGACTCATTTACCACACCATCCCTGTTCAGATCCTCGTACAATCCTTCTATTGGCCTTCCCGATTCCTGGTCGTACACCTGCTTATACATGAAGAAAGAACTTGGAGCATATCCCACAGCATTTAAACCAATGTTATTACCTGTACCACCGCTGATTCCACTTGTTGGTACCCCTTTAAAGTTTGGATCCTGGTTCTTTAACAGGTTGGTGATCTTTCCTTCATTATAGGTAACGTTAAATCCAAAATCCCACTGGAACTTTCCACTTTTTACAGGTGTGGTATTTAAAGTAAATTCAACCCCTTTATTTTCTACATTACCAACATTCGTTACAAGCTGTATATCAAAATTCGCTCCTGCTGCCACTGGCACCAGGCTTAGTAGATCTTTTGTTTTCTTTTGATATACCTCAACAGAGCCTGTTATCCTGTTACTGAAAAATCCGAAATCAACACCAATGTTGGTTGTGGTGGTAGTTTCCCATTTAATATTGGGATCGTAAGCACCGGGGCGGGTAAAGCCATAAAAAGTAGAGCCAAACTGGTACTGCGCTGCACTGTTACCAACCGAATAAACCGGCAGATAGCTATACAAACCAATACCATCTTGTTGCCCGGTGATACCCCATCCAAACCTCAATTTTAACTCGGAGATCTTTGTTGAAGTTTTAAATAACTCTTCTTTTAATTTCCAGGCTACCGCAACAGAAGGGAAATAACCTACCCTGTTTTCCGGTGCAAATTTAGAGCTGGCATCACGGCGGATTGAAGCTGTTACGAGGTATTTATCAAAAGCAGTGATGTTTACCCTTCCCAAGTAAGACTCCAGCCTGTTCTGGGGTTTATCTGTTGGAAATTGTGGCGCAGCAGAACCGGGTAACAATTCACCTGCACTATTTAAAAAAGGATAGCTAAAATTATTGCTTACAAAGTCCTGGTAAGTATGACCCGCCAGTACATCAAATTTTAAAGATTTCAATTCCTTTGTGTAAAACAAGGATGTTTCTATGATGGTGTTATCTTTAAATTGTGCGTAATGCCCAAAGCCACCCTGGCTGGTGATCACCTTTTGAGGAACACCATTGATTGTTTGAATATTACTCCTGATCTGTGTTACATTATTGGCTGCATAAATATCATCCCCTTTTCCAAAGGCATGGTCTTTACCAAAATTTACCAATACATGCAGGTCAGGCAGGAAATGGAATTTATAATCAAGGTTGATATTTCCAATAAAGCGGTTCACTACTGACTGGTTATTTCTAAAATTAATTAAGGAAAGCGGGTTGGGCTGTGAAGAACCACCGTTTGTTCCGATTGGAGTTACTTCTCCATTTACAGGATCCGGGTCTTGCAGCCATTCGAAATAGCCGCCGTATTTATTAGCAGCATTCACAGGCTGCGTTGGATCAAAGGATGCGGCGGCACCTACAGCACCAGCATCAGCAAAACGGCTTTTGACCTGGCTAAGTTTTAAATTCAGGTTTACCGATAAATGATTGTCAAATAATTTAGGAGAGAGATTTAAGGCCCCTGTGTATCTTTCAAACTTATCGGTTTTGATTATACCGGTTTGATTAAGATAACCACCGGACAACCTGAATGGTAACACACCGCCAATAGCTCCACTCATACTTAGTGTATTATCCCAGCCAGTGGCATCCTGGTAAATTAGTTTTTGCCAGTCGGTATTTGCGTTTCCTAAGGCATCCCTCCAGGTAAAGGTTCCTGTTTTAGTAGCCTCTTCTTCTATAAACTGCCTAAGCTGGTTTGCCGAAAGCACGTCAACTGTTTTGGTTACTTTACCAATATTCAGCTGGCTTCCGAAATTAAATTTAACCCTTCCTTTTGTTCCTTTTTTAGTGGTTACTATTAACACGCCATTGCTTGCCCTTGAACCATACAAAGCAGTAGCAGATGCATCTTTCAAAACAGACATGGATTCAATATCGTTCGGGTTGATCATGTTCAGCAGGTTGCCGTTACCAGCAATGCCATTACTTTCAACAGGAACCCCGTCAATTACTACTAACGGATCGTTACTTGCATTTAGAGAAGCACCACCACGAATACGGATACGGCTGCCACCACCTGCAGTACCACCGCCGGAGGTTATTTGTACGCCGGCAACCTTACCTTGCAATAATTGCTCAGCAGAGTTGTTGTTTCCTTTTTGAAAATCCTTTGCAGAAATCTGGGTAACAGCCCCGGTAAGGTCTGTTTTTTTCCTGGTGCCATAAGCCACCACCACCACATCAACCAATTGCTGTGCGCTCTCCACCAGGCTTGCATTTACAACCTGACCTCCAATGGCAACATCCTGTGTGGAATAGCCAATAGAGGTAAATGAAAGTGTTTTTGCACCAGCTGGTACGCTGAGTTTAAATGTTCCGTCTGCACCAGTTTGCGTTGAAACATTTGTTCCTTTAACCGTTACCGTTACCCCGGCAAGGCCTGTATTTTTGTTTGATTCTGTTACCTTTCCGGTAACTACAGACTGCGCCATCGCTGCTGATGCTGTTAACAGCATTATTACAAACGTTAACGCAATCGATTCCGCCATTTTGGTCAGAATTGATTTGTTTTTCTTTTTCATCTTCTTAGTTTTTAGCGGCTAAGACATACCACAGAATAGTGTAGATGGACTGGCAGGGAAATGCAATCAGTTCATAAGCAAACAATAGTCAGTTCTGGTATTCTCAGCAACCATTTTAAAAGAGGTTAATATGAGAATGTGTAAATTTTACACAATTATAGCTATTTTTTTTTACCTGAAAAATTATTGTCAAAGTATTTGACCAATTTTTCCCGTTAATCTGTTACAAGGTATCCGCAATCATCCGGGGAACAAGACATGGACTGACCAGCATTCGCTGCAATCACTAAAAATCTATCCCTATAAATTTTTTCTTCTTTCTTTCATATTTATCAAAATTGAACTTGTACAATTTGCCTGGCCTGTGCGGTACATCCTGCTCCATTTCTTTCAGGTCAACCAAAAAATCCATGGCAAAAAACTTCTTTCGGAAATTTCGCCGGTCCATTTTGATATCCAGTATAGCTTCGTATAAGTTCTGCAGTTCTCTCAAAGAAAACTTCTTTGGTAGTAAATTAAATCCAAGGGGGTGCTCCTGTACCCTTTTTTGCAGCTGGCGCAGGCAGGTTTCAAAAATCTCCTGGTGATCGAAGGCCATTTCTGTAACCGTTTTTACATCATGCCAATGCAATTCGTTATCCAGTATATTGATCTTGTGGTGCTGCACATTTATCAAGGAATAATAGGCAACGGTTACCACCCTGCCTGCAGGATGCCTGTTGACATTGCCAAAAGTATGCACCTGTTCAAGATACACGTCGTTTAAACCGGTACGTTGTTTTAAAACCCTGTAGGCGGCTGCATCAATATCTTCTTTTGGAAAAACAAGGTCGCCAAGCAATGACCATTTGCCAAGGTATTTTTTTAAGTCACTTTTAATCAGCAGTACTTTCAGCTTGCTTTCATCAAAACCAAAGATCACACAATCCACCGAAAGGGCGATCCTGTTAGTGCTTTCCACTTCCGTCTGGATCGCCTGTAATGTTTTAACCGTTGCCTGCTGCTTTAGTAATTCCTCCGCTGTCATTGTAATTACTGGATTGTAAGGTTTAGAGGTATTTTTATTTTCTTGCCCTGCATCACGGTGATCTTTGCTCCCTGCGAAATCGTTTGGCTGATATTCAGCACACATTCCCCGCCCATTCTTGGATTAACGAATATTTCGGCGCCGGATGGAAGCGAGGCCGGCGGCACTGTGCCATAGGTCCAGTTAGCAGGGTTATTCCAGTTGCCGTTTCCGTTAAATATATACACATTTGAAGGATGGTATAAATATACATGGAACTCACCGGGTTGCAGCGTTATGCTCTGGCTGGTGGATGCCAGGTTAAAGGCAGCGTCGGTAGCTCCATTTAAACCTGCACCTGTACCATTACCCAGGTAGTTATACCAATTACCAGTATTTTGAAATGTAACCTGGCGGGTTTGCGCTGTCACGTCGAGGTTAGCCACAATATTTAATTTTATACCACTGTTGGCATTGTCGGTGATCTGGAATTTTTTAAACAGCCCGTTACCATCATAAAAATCATAGTTGAAATTGGTGCTGGAGAAAAGGCTGGGGTTTGACACCCGCAGGTTGATCAATTTTGAATATACATTGTACAGGTCTTTCCTTCTTTGTTCTGCAAACTGCTCCCATTTAGGCGGTTTATTAGCCACCCTGTCGCCATTAAAATTGATAGACACATCGTAACCTCTTTCTCCAAACTGCCATACCAGCTTAGGGCCAGGCAAAGGGATCATTACAGCTGCAACGGCAGCCATTCTTTTTAACGCTACAGCGGTATCCCTTACATTATGGCCACCTTGTGAAGTGTTTCCAAATGCAACACATTTATACATTCCTCTCTCTTCATCATGACTTTCCATATATCCAATGGCAGCAGGAGTGTTAAAAGAAGTTTGCCCGCTGTTATACATCATTTTTGAAAAATCCGAATTGCTGGCAAAACCCATAGA
The DNA here is from genome assembly GCA_029561305.1 of Bacteroidota bacterium. GTDB lineage: Bacteria > Bacteroidota > Bacteroidia > Chitinophagales > Chitinophagaceae > Ferruginibacter. Next base: position 18,946 of record JAKQJG010000309.1, read on the forward strand.
AGCTTCATAATAAGGATCAGAACATTTGGCCCATAACAAATAGCCCTTGCTTGCATACACCTGTTCCTCCTGCCTTTGAGTTCCCAAAAATTCCAGCGTCATATAAGTGCCCGGATATTTTGGAACAATATAATCATAGTACCTGTTGAGGTTACTTACCCTTGCCCCGTCAAACTCTTCAACTGTTCCGCCATTGGTTGGTTTTTGTGTAAAGCCTTTTGCAAGATCAAATCGGTAACCGTCAATTTTATACTCCGCAATCCAGTAATCCAGCGCTCTTTTCACCAGGTTTTGAGTGGGTACCAATGTATGATTCAGGTCTTCAAAAACACTGTATGGATGCGGTGCTGAAGTATTTAACCAGGGGTTATTGGCAGCAGGCCTTCCATTTGCAGCATCCCAATACAAACGGCCTTGCGGAGCATAAAAGGCATCCAGGTGATTATACACCACATCCAGTAATACTGCTATCCCGTTTTCGTGACATAGATCAATAAATTCTTTAAACTTGTTTTTTGTTCCATAGTACTTATCCAGGGCAAGATAAAATACAGGATTATAGCCCCAGCTTTCATTGCCGCTAAACTCATTAACAGGCATTAACTCAATCGCATTGATACCAAGATTTTTGAAATAATTAATAGAGTCAATGAGCGACTGGTAATTCCTGGCATCGCTAAAATCCCTCAATAACAGTTCATAAATAACCAGGTCTCTTTTATCAGGTTTGATAAAATTTTTCACTTTCCAGTCATAAGCAGGCTGGCAGGTTTGTAAAATTCCGATATAGGCGTTTTTACCTGAAGAAACATTGGGATCTGTGGGATATGGCTTGAGATTGGGATAAGTTGCCTGCGAAATAAATCGGTCATTCCACGGATCCAGTACTTTTTCACAGTATGGATCTGCAATATAAATGGCGTTGTCAACAAGGTATTGAAACGAATATTCAGTGCCGGGTACCAGGTTGCGGATAGTTAACCAATAATAATTGCCATCGGGGGTTTTATTCATCTGGAACTGGGTTTGTGGCAGCCAGGAACAATTGGGAAAATCTCCCAGCACCACAACATTTTGTTTGTTCGGCGCATACAACACCAGTGTTACTGAATCACAACCGCTTCCATAGTTGATGCCTTCCGTAACATTGGAGGGTAAAGAAAGGATGGTATTGGCCGGTGCTACGTAAAACTGCACCGTATCGTAGTAACTGGTTCCAGCAACAATAAGTTCTGATACTAATTGCTGGTTGCCTGCTGCAGCAACTGTGGGATTGCCGGTAATCGTATTGGTTCCGGTTAAAGGCCCGGTTATCCGGGTGCCATTATAATATAAATTTAATGTGCCGGTAGTAACAGATGATAAAGCCGTTAACGGAAATGACTGGCCTACGCCGGCAGTGATACCCTCATTGGACATATTAAAAGTGGGCACCAATGCTGGCTGTGTAAATTGTATGGTATTGGTGCCTGCAGGATACACTGGAATATACATGTCGGATCCATCTCCATTGGCCTGTTTTTTAACTGCCGATGGAACTATATTGGCATCCCTGAATAGTATGTTTACCGTTTTAATGGTTTCACCTGAAGGCACACCAAAAAAACTGCGGATATTATTAATAGTATACTGGTATTTATTATTTCCCAGCGAAACTGCTTTTAGGGTAGCATTCGCACTTCCCCAGGCTGCCCCCGTACTGCCATTGGTATATAGCCATTGTTGACCGCCATTGGTACTGAGATTAGTGGTTACCCCGCAGTGCACAAATATATTATTAGGGTCAGGATAATTATTCAGGCCCTGGTTGCCTTTGGTAGCATCCACCGTAATTACGAGGGTAGAATTATCATTGGGGAACTGTGGTGACCAGGTAAGCAACTGCGATTTTGCAATTGAAAACAACAATACGATACCCACAGAAAGTAGTAATTTCTTCATTTGACAAGCAGTTTAATGTGTAAATAAAACACATTATACCCGAATTGACAAAAAATGTTGAAAAATTACCTCGCAAAAACTTTTTTTCCATTAACAAATGTTGACAGCACCCGAATCTTAAGTATGTCACCCGAATTTGCAGTAAGCAAATCTTTGTCACTAATAAAGAAATCAGCCGCTTTACCCCGTTCAAGACTGCCTTTTTCCTTTTCTTCAAAAGCTGCCTTCGCTGCCCATATTGTCATACCCAGTAAGGCTTCCTTCCTGCTTAAAGCGTTTTCTTTTTGAAAGCCCCCGGCAGGAAAGCCCTTGGAATCCTGCCTTTCTACCGCAGCAAAAAATGTTTTAAATGGATTGATATCTTCTACAGGGAAATCTGTTCCCAGGGCTATCCAGCCATTTTGATCAAGCAGTTTTTTATAAGCGTATGCATTTTTTAGCCTTACTTCCCCAAGCCTGTCGCCTGCCCAATACATATCGCTGGTGGCATGCGTAGGTTGCACACTGGGAACGATGTTGTATTTTTCAAATAATGAAAAGTCGGTTTCATTTATCACCTGTGCATGTTCTATTCGCCAGCGGCGGTTATTTTTTCCTTTTAAAACTTCTCCATACAAGTTCAGCATTTCCCTTCCGGCACTGTCACCAATGGCATGGGTACACATTTGAAAACCGGATGCCGCCAGGGTTTTTGCCGTAGATCGTAAATATTCTTTTGAGCTCAGTAAAAAACCGCTCCACCCGGGCTTATCTGTATAAGGATGCAGTAAACAGGCTCCACGTGAACCCAATGCTCCATCTGCATATACTTTAAACCCACCTACATGCAGCATGGATGTCTTGTAAATACCCTTCGCTATCCACCGGTCAAAGTAGTGCACACTATCTGTAAGCAATGCGAATATTTTCATCTGCAACTGGCCGCTCTTTTGTGCCGCATCCACCAACGCAATCGTGTGTTCGCTTACACCACAGTCATGCACACCCGTAATGCCGTATTGAAAACAACTGTCCTGCATTTGCATAAAATATTTTTGAGCCAGTTCATCCGCAATGGGTGGTATGTTATTCTCAACCAGGTCCATTGCCCTATCAAATAATATTCCTGTAAGCTTACCATCCCTTACCTCTACAATGCCACCTTCTATTTTTGTTGATGCAGTTATGCCCGCCAAATCAAGTGCCCGTTGGTTTACCAGGGCTACATGGCCATCTACCCGTTTTAAAAAAACAGGTGTTGCCGGAAAAAGAGAATCAAGTACCTTCTTTCCTGGAAATTCTTTTACCTGCCAATCGTTTTGATCCCATCCCCTTGCGTATAACCAGGTGGTACCGGCATTGGCTGCATATTTTTTTAGTTTACCCAAAACATCTTCAAACGATGTTGTTCCTGTAACATCGCATTTCCACAGATCGGTTGCATAACCTGTAAAATGGCAATGTGCATCAATAAAACCGGGATAGATAAATTTGCCAGTAGCATCTTCAGTTACCGCTGCTTCATAAGTATGGAGTATCTCATCGCTGTTACCCGTGGCAATTATTTTCCCATCCCTTATTGCAATCGCCTGCTTTACAGAAAATGAACTGTCTGCTGTATAAACAGCAGCGCCATAAATGATCATATCGGCTTTTTGCTTTTGGGTGCAACTAACCAGGCAAAAAATAACAGCGCAAATAGCCAGGACAGCGTTTATTTTAAACATGCTTTTTGTTTTTATAAAAATAATGCAAAAGCTGTTGTATCACTTTATCTTTGAAGCAACCGAACATTTGCTATGTATAATAAGGCACAAACAAATGACCTGCAGCAACTAACTGCCCATTGGCTTACTGAGGCAACCAATACTGATACAAAAAATTTATCTGCAGCCAATATTGAAGACCTGAGAAAGGTGCTTCGTTTTCATGAATACCGTTATTATGTTCAAAACGACCCTTTTATAAGTGACTTTGAATATGACACGCTGTATAAATTGCTGGAAAAATTTGAAAAAGAAAACCCCGCAGCAATTACAGCAGATTCGCCCACACAGCGGGTAGGCAGCGGATTAGTAAAGGACTTTCCAAAAGTGAATCACCTCGTGCCCATGCTGTCGCTTGAAAACAGTTATAATGCAGCAGACCTGATGGACTGGGACAGGAAGGCAAGGGAACTGTCGGGCCTGTCCGAAGTGGAATATTGTGTAGAGCCAAAGTTTGATGGTGCCAGCATTTCTTTGATTTATGACAATGATCTTTTAACCCGTGCTGCCACCCGGGGAGATGGCGTTACCGGTGACGAAATAACTATTAATACAAAACAGATAAAGTCTGTGCCGCTTTCTGCAGCATTCAGTGCAAATAATATAGAGCAGGTGGAGATCAGGGGTGAAGTGCTTATCAATAAAAATAATTTCAAGGCCTACAATCAAAAGCTGATGGAAGAGGGCGTGCCGCCACTTGCCAATCCAAGAAATGCGGCCGCCGGAACATTAAGAATAAAAGATACCGCAGAAGTTGGCAAGAGAAATTTGGAAGTGTTTTTGTATCATGTAAGCTATTGGGTAAATAGCCAAGTTTCGGGAGAGAATGAGAAACAGCCCTCTACACATAGCGGTATGCTGGAGATGTTGTGGGAGCTTGGTTTTAGAAGCCCGAAAAATGAAATGAGGGTGGTGAAGGGTATTGATAAAGTGATTGAATATGTAAATGAGTTTGAAATAAAAAGGGATGACCTGCCATATGAAGTGGATGGCATGGTAATAAAAGTAAATGACCTGCTGCTGCAGGAGCGTTTAGGCATGACAAGCCACCACCCCCGATGGGCAATGGCCTATAAATTCAAGGCAAGACAGGCAACCAGTAAACTGTTAGGTGTCGAATTTCAGGTGGGAAGAACGGGAGCGGTTACCCCGGTAGCGAAAATAGAACCGGTACAGGTGGGCGGGGTAACAGTATCGAGTATCTCCATTCACAACGAAGAATATATAAAAGAGAAAAACCTGCTGCTGGATGATGCGATATTGATCGAACGCAGCGGCGATGTGATACCACAAATAGTAAAATCATTTCCTGAATTGAGAAAAGGTACAGAGAGAGCAATCGTTTTCCCTACCAGCTGTCCTGTATGCAGTCATCCGTTGTTTAAACCAGCCGAAGAAGCAGTGTGGCGCTGTGTTAATATCAATTGTGAGGCACAGGTGGTGGAACGTATCATTCATTTTGTGAGCAAGGATGCAATGGACATTAAGAGTTTTGGAGAGGCCAATGTAAGAAAGTTTTATGCAGAGAAATTGCTGGCAGATGTGCCCGGCATCTACCAACTCGATTTTGAAGCGGTCAGTAAAATGGAAGGATTTGGTAAAAAATCTATTGATAACCTCAAGGCGGCCATTGAGGCATCCAAATCGCAGCCGCTGCACCGGCTTATTTATGCTTTGGGAATCCGTTACGTGGGAGAAACAACCGCAAAAACCCTAGCCAACACCGTTGAGCATATCCTGGATTTTAGGAATTATACTGCAGATCAACTGCTGCAAATGGAAGATGTAGGGGTAAAAGTGGCAGACAGTATTGACCGCTTCTATAAAGATGAAGCCAATATACAAATGATTGAAAAGCTGGGCAGGCTGGGCGTTTCACTCGTAAATCAAAAAAAGCAGGTAGCGGAGAACGATAGCCTTGCTGGGCAGACCTTCCTCTTTACCGGCACACTCAACAAACTGAAAAGAAGTGACGCAGAAGCACTGGTTGAAAAGAACGGCGGCAAGATCGTAAGTGGCGTTAGCAGCAAGCTGAACTACCTGGTAACAGGCGAGGATGCAGGCAGTAAACTGGAAAAAGCAAAGAAGATAAACTCTGTAAAAATCATCACAGAAGAAGATTTTATAAAATTGTTGCCCGTTTAGTAAAAATAATTTTTATATTTATATCCGTTCATTAACAATCATTCTTAATTTTTAGCGCTATTGCTCACCACCTGAATTAAATTCTTTTGTATGATCAACAAAATTGCCGGAGAAGTTTGGAAGCCACTTAAGATAAGCGGCCACAAAAGCGTTCGCAGAAAATATGCTATCTCCTCGCATGGCAGGGCTGCCAGTTTTACTACCGATGTAAGCAAGGATGGAAAGATCCTTAAAGGCTCTTTAACCTCGGGCTACAGAACGCTTAACCTTCACCTGGACGGAAGTAACGGTACCATCTACCTGCACAGGGAAATTGCAAGAATATTCTGCAAAAAAACTTCTCCCAAACACAAATATGTTATCCATATCAATCACAAAAAAGAAGACAATAAACAATCGAACCTTAAATGGGCAACACTGGACGAAATGAGCAGTCACCAGCAAAAAAGCCCCTTGAAGATCGCCTACAAAAAAGAACAGGCCAACAAAACAGTAGGACTTAAATTAACTGCTGCAAAAGTAAAGGCTATTAAAGAAGCGATTAAGAATCCTAAGCGCAAGCTTACTTACAAGCAGATGGCTGAAAAGTATGATGTAAGCGAAATGACCCTGTACAGGATAAAAAGCGGGGAGAACTGGGGGCATATAAAATAAGCAATTGATAATATGCAATAAATGAGGGGAACTGTTTACGCAGTTCCTTTTTTATTAAATTGCCTTCAATAAAAAAACGCCATGCTGCAACCAACAACAATAAAATTTATAAAAGACCTTAAGAAAAACAATAATAAACCCTGGTTTGACGACAATAGAAAAAAGTATGAGGCGGCAAAGACCGATTTTATTTCTTTTGTTGAAAACCTGATCGCAGCCATTTCAAAATTTGATCCTGCCGTTGCTACACTGAAGCCTAAAGATTGTATTTTCCGGATTAACAGGGATGTGCGTTTTAGTAAAGACAAAAGTCCTTACAAAACAAATATGGGCACCTATATAAACCCGGGAGGAAAAAAAGTTAATACACCGGGCTATTATTTCCATTGTGAACCGGGTCAGAATTTTGCTGCTGGTGGATTGTATGTGCCAGAGCCGCCTGTACTTGCCAAAGTGAGGCAGGAGATAGATTACAATTTTGATGAATGGAAAAAGATCATCAACCACAAAAGCTTTAAAAAGTATTTTCCTAAAATAGACGGTGTTGAAGTATTAAGCAGACCACCAAAAGGATACAGTGTTGACAATCCAGCCATTGAATTTTTAAAAATGAAAAGTTTTATTGCCAGCACACCGTTAACGGATGCTCAACTCACCGATAAGGGTCTTATAAAAGACGTGAGCAAGGTATTTGAAGCGATGAAGCCTATGATCAGTTTTTTAAATCATGCGATGCAATAAATTTCACCTGTTCAATACTTCATAATGGGACAGCCTAGCTTATCGGCCCCATCCCCGCCATTGCCCCCAAAGCGGTAGTGTAACCCAACCGTGTGGGAGTGGTAATAATCATTTTGATTTGGATTGGCTGTATAACTAAAGCCATCTAAGTAATCGTTGAATGTATAACGGAAATTCAATTCGTAGTTTAGAGACCATCTTGATCCCAGGGAGCAGGATAAACCGGCGCCAACAGGCAACACAAAAAGAGAGCGGGGTGGCGTTACAGCAGCATCCTGTTGCAAACCCACCTGTGTTTTTGAATTGAAAGAAAATATAGTAGTATCCATTTGGCTGTAATCCCTGCTTACATTGATAAAACTTACACCTGCTCCTGCAAATAAATAAGGAGTAAGCCGCATACCCAGGTCGTTACTGTTGTTGCCAAAAGGGTTCCACAATAGCTGCGCCGACAGTTCGGTTACGGGTGTTGAAAAATTTAATGCCCTGCTTTTTCTCCAGGCGGGGTTATCATAAGCTGCATCATCTCCTTTCAGCTTTCCAAAAGCAGCATTGCCACGGATTGCAAAATAGGGACTCATGATTCTTGCAATTGAAAAACCCAGTACCGGCGAGGCCGTTTTATAAGAACCCAATGATGATGGAGTAAGATCGCCCTGGTAAATAATGGCACCACCGTTAATTCCGGCCATCCATTTATATCCACTTTGTGCCTGCAAAGAAAATACCAATGCTATAAAAAAGATAACTGCAATAATTGATTTTGACTGCTTGCCCATGGTAATTAATTTTTACTGAATAAAAATCCCATGCAGCCAGTATTGGTAGGTAAAAATTAATTCATTGTAAGGGAGACAAGTTTGTTTTAACAGCAGCAAGGTAAAATTAATTGAAACAACTGTTCTTAAAGAAATCTTAAAGCTGATCCCGGGAATGTTTGCCTCGACAAAGCGCATGAACAGGAAGCAGGATAATGTGCCGGTAAAGAAAACCGTTTATACAAAAAAATGGCCAGGGATAAATATCCCCGGCCTTGCTTACCTCTGAAACCACAAGAAAAAAACTTACTATATATATAAATACATACTATTAAACGACATGGAAAATCGCAGACAGATTGATCAACAGAAAATTGGACGAGACAGTGGGGGTTTTCAGTAATATAGGAAAATCAATTGCGCTAGTGGCAGGTCATAAAAGTAAAAAAATATTTGATACATCCTTCAAAAATATCCAGCTATTTTTTTGCCATAGTAATTTCACGGTCTGCCAGCTGGTATATTTTTTCTTTCTTTTGGTTGTACCACCAAATGGGGGCAGTTTTTTTCATCATCGTATCAATGCCCCGCATACCAAAAAGATTCCAAACACCTTGTAATTTGCCACCCAGGTCTGCCTGCATAGCCCGAAGGCTCATGGCAAACCCGCTTTCAATATATTCCATATGATGCCAGTAACCAGCGGGCATAAACAACGTGTCACCATGCTCTAATATTACTTCGTAACCTTTTGCCAACCTGGTTGCCGGGAAATTCTGATAGTCAAACTGGTCGTTATAATGGGCAAAATTGGCCAGGCTCAGTACTTCCCATGGTTTGCGGTAAAGTTTGTGTTGCTCCTGGTGCGGAAAAAGCAATACTTTTTTTCTACCCATAAATTGGGTGTGTAATATATGACTCATGTCAATATCAAAGTGCATATGGGTAATAGAGCCTTCGCCACCAACAAAAAGCATGGGGAATTTTTTTACAAATCCCTTCATGTATTCTTCGGGCCAGGCAAAATCATGCACCAGTTGCGGCGCATGCTGAAATATGTTGAACAAAAATATCCTTAGTTCCAGTGGACCATCTTTTACTTGTTGTAAATAATCACCAAACTTCATGTAAGCATCTGCCGTATTGATAGGTGTATATGCATCGCTTTTTATATTATTATAAACCCCCACTTCCTTGCTACCTACTACATTGATAAAATAATCCCAGTTCCATTTCTCATAACAAGGCCATTGTTTCGCAAGTCCTGTAATGACCAATGGTCTTTTGGTTTCGTAGTATCCCGACTTAAAATCTGTTGGTGAAATATGGTCAACTTTATCAACAGCCCTTAATTGCATAACTAAAATTTAAAGGCGCAAAACTACACATTAATAGCGGTTGAAACGACCGTTGGTAAAAATGCCGGCGCTAACAGGAGTATCAAGCCATAAAATTCCCTATTTTAAAACAGTTTCCTGTATACATAGCCTCCCGACGTTGGCTAGCCTGTAAAAAAGGTTGTGAAACCATCACCGAAAAAAACTAATAAGTGTTAGTTTTGTAAAAAGCGACTGCAGCCAATGGCAAAAATTGTAACCGGAAAGAACCATAGCAAAAAAGAAGTTATCCTGAAAAAGGCAGCCACGCTTTTTAAAACAAAGAGTTTTAGTGCTTCTTCCATGAGAGAACTGGCTGATGTGGTGGGCGTAGAGGCTCCCAGCCTGTACAACCATATTGGCAGTAAAAGTGAACTGCTGCAGGATATCTGTTTTAAAATTGGGAGCCAGTTTACCGAACAGATAGAACAAATAAGCACCAGCGATAAAAGTACCGTTGCAAAAATTGAAGCTGTGATTCGCTTTCATATAGAGATGATGGCGGAAAATTTTGATGAAGTGTATGTTGCCAATCATGAGTGGAAACATTTGAATGAACCTTATCTCACCGATTTCTTAAACATCCGGCGTAATTATGAAAAAAGCCTGATGGGGTTTATTGAAGAAGGAATTACGAAAAATGAAATTAAAGCGGTGAACCCATATGTAACAGTGCTCACTATACTTTCTGCTGTCCGTGGACTGGAGTTTTGGCAGCGGAATAAAAAAAACGTTCCGTTGCACGTGCTTGAAAACGATATGGTGAATCAATTACTTTATGGGATCGTTTAAAGATTCATTCCACGCAGGGGCGCTGAGGGTGGAGAGGAATAGTTCAAAATGTGTAATAGTCATTTGAAAATAGCACCTTAAAAATACGCAGTAGCCTTAGGGCTTGGCATTCAACAAAATATGGCAATACATTTTCATACATTAAAGGTTAAAGAAGTAAAAAGGCAGACTCCAGAATGTGTTTCTGTTTCGTTTGAAATACCTGAAGCACTGCAAAAAGATTTTAGTTTTACGCAGGGGCAAAATATTACACTGAAGAAAACAATTGATGGAGAAGAACTCAGGCGTTCCTATTCTATCTGCACAGCGCCTTTTGAAAACGAATTAAGCGTGGCCATCAAAAAAGTGGAGGGCGGCAAATTCAGTACTTATGCAAATGATGAACTGAAAACCGGTGATGAATTAGAAGTGCTGCCTCCAACGGGGAAATTCAATACGGCTTTAAGCGAAACCAGTAAAAAGAACTACCTGGCTATTGCTGCAGGCAGTGGCATCACCCCTGTAATTTCGATCATAAAAACAACCCTACAAACAGAGCCGCAAAGCAATTTCACCCTGGTGTTTGTGAACCGCAACCGGGCCTCCATTATTTTTTTTGAAGCACTGGAAGGATTAAAGAATAAATACCTGCAGCGTTTCAATTTTATAAACCTGCTTACAAGAGAAAAAACAGACGCTGATATTTTCTTTGGCAGGATCAATGAAGAAAAGCTGAACCAATTGGGTAAACTGGTTGACTATAATAACCAGGATGAATTTTTTGTTTGCGGGCCGGAAGAAATGATCTTTTGTGTAAAGGATTTTTTAGAAGCAAGGGGCATTGATAAAAAGAAAATACATTTTGAACTGTTTACCACACCGGGGGCAAATAAACAAAAGGGCAAGGAAGCAAAAGGTCAAGGAGATAAAAAAATTAAAAGCACCATAGAGATAAAATTAGATGGACGTACGGTTGATTTTCCAATGGGCTTGGATAGTGGAAGTATTTTAGACGAAGCCTTGAAGCAAGGTGCTGATCTTCCCTTTGCCTGTAAGGGTGGTGTATGTTGTACCTGTAAAGCAAAATTGATAGAAGGCAAGGTAGAGATGGATGTACACTGGGGACTGGAAGAAGAAGAGATAAAGCAGGGATTTATTTTAACTTGTCAGTCGCATCCCCTGACAGAGAAGGTGGTGATTGATTTTGATGTAAGGTAA
>JAKQJG010000321.1 GCA_029561305.1 Bacteroidota bacterium
TAGCATTCCTGTCACCTTTCCCATAATATCAGCCTGTTGTCCGTTGATATCTCCTTCCACGATACCCTCCTGCCCTATCAGCACTTTTGCTTTGCACGAAAGGTTGCCAATAAGCGTTCCGTCGATCCGTATATCACCATTGCTGCTGATATCGCCATTAATAATAGTCCCTGCGCCAATAATAGTAGTACCATTACCGGTTGGGGCATCGTTGGTTTTAGTTTTGGAATTGAACATAGATATAGATTTGGTTTTTGTAATTCGATATTCGGAATTCGTTATTTTAATTCATTTTGGCATTCCTTATTCTGCATTCCCTATTCCCCATTCATCATTCACCATTCACCATTAATCCCCCGCACTGTCAATCCTGGGCAGTTCCAGCACGGTGGTATCCAGTTTTACAGCCTCCCCTGTCAGCATTTTTTTTACCCCTTTGATAAACTGCTCCTGCTGCCGCATGGCATTTTCAATAGAATCTGTTTTTATTTTCAGCGAACGGTATTCCCTCACCTGCTTTGCATCTCCATAGCCAGCGCCCGGCAGATAGTATTTAATGGGCGTAAGCAGAATGATCGCCATGGTGAGCGCTATGAATACAACGAGTAAACTACTGAAAACAATATACACACTCATACGGCTCAGCCTGAACTTTACTACCTCCTCATAAGTATCCTCATTCATCACCACCAGCCGGTACCTGTTTCGCAATCTTTTAAGGGTACTGCTGGTATCTAATTTGTTCATAATATTTTATTGGTTGTTAAAATTAAGAAACAGCGGGCAAACGGGGCAATAATTACTTAAAATATCCGATATTTAACCGCTGGTACAACCCCATAAATCATGTATAAAAGAGCGCTTTTAGTTTTCATATCCATCATGCTATGTGCTGCTGTATTTTCTCCCGTGCATGCACAACCCCCTACATGGACGCTTAACCTGCTGGATTCGGCCAAAAGGTCGGAAAAATTTGCAGAAAGAAAGCTGGGTTCCGAAAAGATGGCAGAAAAGAAATTTAATCTCTACAGGCGGGTCATTCAAAATAATTTTACTCATTTTAATTATTTCTATAATGCCAATAACAAAATCAACCTGGTGTTGGAAAGGGCCAAGGATGCACAGCAGGATGATTATACAAAGCTGTTGAGTTACTACCCATACAATCTCGAAAATACAGCCTCCCAAAAAACAGAACTGGATTCTGTGATCCTGAAAGCCACTGCAGGTATATTACTGCATGATCTTAGAAACGACTGGATCGACAATATGTACCTGCTGATGGGCAAGGCCTATTTCCTTAGAAAAGATTTTGATACGGCAGCCTCCACTTTCCAGTTCATCAACTACAACCTTTTTCCCCGCAAAAAAGGAGAAGATGGTAACAGGGTGATTGGCACCAATGACAACGAAGAAACCAAGAGCAATGTGATCAGCATTGCCAATAAAGAAAAACAGAATATTTTTCAAAAGATCGCTTCGCAGCCGCCCAGCCGTAACGACGCCCTGGTATGGATGGCCCGTACGCTGATAGAACAAAACGAATTGTTTGACGCAGCCAGCCTGGTAAACACCTTGCAAAACGACCCCAATCTTCCCAAAAGATTACAGGACGATCTGAATGATGTGTATGGTTACTGGTTTTACACCCAGGGTATTTATGACAGTGCGGCCGTTTATTTAGAAAAAGGCCTCACGAATACCGACAATAAAGAAGATTTGGCAAGGGCCGAATTTTTAGTAGCGCAGTTATATGAAATGAATGGCAATTACGAAAAGGCCAGTGAGTTTTATGATAAAGCATCTTCTCATACTACCAAAGCATTGATGGATATTCATGCGCAAATGAATAACGCCAAAATGATGAAAGGCTCGGATCCAAAAGGGCTTGACAATGGCATCAACAACCTCATTAAACTAAGCAAAAAAGACAAGTTTGAAGCTTACAGGGATGTGTTATTTTATTCTGCTGGTGAACTGGCCATGCAAAAGCCGGATACCAACCAGGCAGTTGATCTTTTTAAAAAAAGCCTGCTGTACAACGAAAATAATATTCCATACAAAAACAAAGCTTTTTTACAATTAGGCGAAATTGCTTATGACAGAAGGAAGTATGTAGAAGCTTTTTCTATGTATGACAGCCTGCAAAGCGGTGATACTTCCTTAAAAGAAAAAACAGCTTCCATACAGGCAAGAAGAAATGCACTTTCAAAGATTGTAGAAAGAGTGGTGATCATTGAAAGAGAAGACAGCCTGCAGCGCATAGCCAATATGGAACCGGTTGCCAGGGAAGCCTTTGTAAAAAAGATGGCGAAAAAGCTGCGGAAAGAACAAGGTTTTAAGGAAGACGACAGTAACAGCAATGAACTGATCAGTTTTGACAAAGACAAAGACCAGCCCCGTGATCTGTTTAGCAATGATAAAGCCTCCGGTGGAGATTGGTACTTTCATAATGCCGGAGCCAAGTCAAAAGGTTTTAGCGACTTTAAAAAGAAATGGGGACCAAGAACCAATACAGATAACTGGAGAAGAAAAAGCGCAGCAGGCAGTGACAATAAAATGGCACCGGATAATAGTAATGCCGGAATGATCGGCAACCCTGATGATATTGATATGCCTGCACCGGCACCCGTACCGGATGATAAAACGGTGGCTGATCTTAACAACAATAAATCAGGCGGCGGGTCAAAAGGAAAACAAGGCAAAAGACCGGCTGGTGGTGGCCAGGCTGCAGATGGCCAGCCAGAAGATATTTCTTTTGAAGGTTTAATGTCGAACCTGCCTTTAACAGAGGAGCAAAAAACGGCCAGCAATGTATTGCTCGCTGATAACCTCTATGCATTGGGCAAGGTATTTCAGCAGGAAGTGGAGGATTATGCGGAAGCAATTACCACCTATGATGAGTCCCTCAGACGTTTCCCTGACTCCACTTATGATGGCGAGATCTATGTAAATCTTTCGTATTGCTACAGCAAACTGGGGATGAATGACAAGGCAGAGCAGTATAAAAAAATGGTGAAGCAAAATTTTGCCGGCGGCAAAGCCGATAAAATGCTGCAGCAAATGAATGCCGCAAAAACGGGCACCAAGAATCCCGAAGCCACCAAACAGTACGAAGGTATTTACAACCTGTTTATTGAAGGCCGGTTTGATGAAGCCCTCGCCGAAAAGAAAAAGGCAGACAGTATGTATGGCACCAGTTTCTGGACGCCGCAACTGCTGTATATTGAAGCTGTATACCAGGTAAGACAAAAAGATGACAGTGCTGCCATTGCAGTGCTGAATAATATCATCAGCCTTTACCCAACCTCTCCGCTAAAAGTGAAGGCAGAAAGAATGGTGGATGTACTGGGCAGGAGAAAAGAAATTGAAGAATACCTGACCAACCTGCAGGTAACCAGGGCACCAGATGATTCTGTATTAACAGTAACGCCACCAAGGATGATGATTAGAAATGATTCTAACCTTATTGTATCCCCAAGAACCTATGATTCATCCCTTGTAAACAAACCGGTGATCAGAACAGATTCTTTATTAAAAGCACCTGTGGCGGCACCGTTAGTAAGCGGCCCTTACACGCTGAACCTGGCAGCACCGCAATACGTGATCATGGTGCTGGATAAAGTTGACATGACCTATATCAACGAATCTAAAAACGCCCTGGGAAGGTATGCAACGGATTATTTCAGGGGGGCAGGTATCACAGTAATAAAAGATACCATTAACAAAGAAAAGACCATATTGATATTTTCCCCTTTTGCCAATGCAGAACAGGCCCTGCCATTTTTAATCAAAGTTCAGAAAGCAGCACCAGAAGAAATTTCGTGGTTGCCTGCCAGTAAGTACTCTTTTATGATGATTGATGAAGAAAACCTGCAACGCATGAAAAATACCCAGGACATTACGGGTTATAAAAACCTGATCAGCAAACAATACCCCGGCATCATTAAATAGAAAGGTATCAAGAACAAAAAGCATAATGGTATGAAGAGATCTGTAAGAATATTATGGAGGGTTTTCTTTTTTGGCATGCTGGCTGTGGTGCTGGTATTTGCTGCAGCCAACTTTGGCCTGTTTGGTAAAATGCCTTCGTTAAAAGACCTGGAAAACCCAGAGGCTGACCTTGCCACGGAAGTATATTCCGCTGATGGCAAACTGATGGGAAAATATTACGCTGAAAACCGCAGTGAAGTAAAGTACAGCCAGATATCACCCAATATCCTCAATGCCTTGATAGCAACCGAAGATGAACGTTTTATGGAGCACTCCGGTATCGACGGCAGGGCGGTTGCAAGAGCGCTTATGTCAGGTGGGTCACAAGGCGGTGGCAGCACCATTTCGCAGCAGCTTGCTAAAATGATGCTGGGACAAGGAAAGGGAAATTTTATCCAAAGAAGTTTTCAAAAAATAAAAGAATGGATCATTGCGGTAAAGCTCGAAAGAAATTTTACCAAAGAAGAGATCATCACCTTATACCTCAACAGGGCACCCTGGGGAAATAGCTATGGCATCAGGAATGCAGCCATCACCTACTTTCAAAAAGAACCTTCCGAATTGTCAATTGAAGAAGCAGCTGTATTAATCGGGATGTTAAAAGGGCCCAGTATTTATGATCCTATCCGACGCCCGGAAAAATCATTGGGGAGGCGTAATACGGTGCTTGAGCAAATGCAGAATGCCGGCTATATTGATGAAGCCAAGGCAAAAAAATTAAAGTCAAAGGCGCTAATAACCAATTATAGAAAACCAGATGAATCAGTGGGTATTGCTCCTTATTTCCGTATGGTGCTGGCAGACAAACTGAAAGAATGGTGCAAAAATCATAAGAATCTTAAGACAGGCGAACCCTACGATCTGCACCGGGATGGCCTGAGAATTTATACTACACTGGATTCAAGAATGCAGCAATATGCAGAAGAAAGTGTGGTACAACACATGCCGGTTATCCAACGCAAATTAAATTCCCTCTTAAAAGCCAACGGCGATAAGATGTGGAAAGAAAGAGAAAGCGTGATCACCAATGCCATGAAGATAAGCGAACGCTGGCGCCAGTTGAAAGAAGATGAAATGAAAGACGAGGATATCAAAGCCACGTTCCTGAAACCCGTGAGAATGAAAGTATTTGCCTGGAATGCAAAAAGGGAAATAGATACGGTAATGACTCCGAGAGATTCAATCAAATACCACAAACAGCTTTTACAAACTTCCTTTGTGGCCATGGATCCCAAGAGCGGCGAAGTAAAATGCTGGGTTGGTGGAATTGATTTTAAATGGTTCAAGTTTGACCACGTTACTGCCAAAAGACAGGTGGGTTCTACTTTTAAGCCATTGTTGTATTCAATAGCTGTGCAGGATGCAGGTTACACGCCGGAGACTCATATTTCTGGCGGACCTTTAACCCTCGGCGGTAAAACAATCACGGGCGGTGGTGGTACGATGGCGCATTGCCTGGCGAAATCACTCAACGCAGCTGCATGGCACCTGATGGGTATGATCGGTGTTAAAAGAACAATTGAATTTTCACAGCAATGTGGTATTAAAACCAAGATACCACCCTACCCTTCAATCGCTCTGGGTTCTGCAGAAATACCGATGCTGGAAATGCTGCAGGGTTACAGTATGTTCGCTAATAAGGGCTACAATACCGAACCGGTTTTTATGTCGAGGATAGAAGATAAAAACGGCAACCTGTTGCAGGAATTTATACCGGAGACCAAGCAGGTATTAAATGAAAGCGATAATTACACCATGGTAACTTTAATGAAAGGTGTGGTGCAATTTGGTACCGGCCGTTCGCTGAACAGTTATAATATTCCTGCAGAAAAAGCTGGAAAGACCGGTACTACCAACGACAATACGGATGGCTGGTTTATAGGATACACGCCGGAGCTATTAGCAGGTACCTGGGTTGGCTGCGATGATCCTTTTATCAGGATATATGCAGGTACATCTGGTGGTAACGAAATGGCGTTGCCAAAATGGGGCTATTTTATGAACAAAGTATATGCAGATAAAAAACTCCCCTATGGTACCACGCTTAAATTTGACATACCTAATGACAGCCTTAACCAGGCGATTTCTGCAGATGCCCTGAGGAACCTGGTAGAACAGGGCGACAGCAGCCAATATGAAAACGAAGGCAATGGCAGCGCAGATGACTATATACAGGGGCCAATGACAGAGTATAATTCTGATATACCGATAGAAAGTTTAGATGAAAAACCACAACCGGTAAAAAAGGATACTGTTGCAAAGCAAAAAACGGAGACGCCGGAAAAGCCTGTAGATAAAAAAGAGACCAAGCCGGTAGCGGCACCTGTAAATAAACCAGAAGACAAGAGTAAGAAACCTGCAAAAACCGACAAGCCCAAAAGCGGCGGAGGGAATGATTATTAGCCAGAAAGCGAAACAACAGATTAGAAAAAAACCTCGGTCCTGATCTTTTCAACGATCTCAGGGGTAACTTTTTCATTTGGATGTTCCTTTCGGAAGATATCAATGCGTCGGTTAAGTTCATCCACCTTTTCGTTGTACTCCACATTGTCCATTTGTTCGGGTAAAACCTTGTACATGAACTTTTTGTATTGTTTGCTGGCTTCACTCAAACCAACACCCGCAAGCAGCGACACTAAAAAGCCAAAAACATAATCCGTTGGGCCCAGACCATAAGCGTACCAATACCAAATGGTGAAAATGATAGGTATGGGAAGAAAGATCCATTGCTGGAATTGAGAAATAACGACCCCGGCTGCATAAAAAGCCAACGCAAAAAAACCATACCCACTGCCCGAACGGATAGTAATCCACACAATGATCACTGGCATCAGTACATACAGGAAAAGAAAATTGATCAGTCTCATTTACTCATTTGATTTCAATAACCCCGCCAAACCACC
>JAKQJG010000322.1 GCA_029561305.1 Bacteroidota bacterium
AATCAATGGCAACACAGATGACTATTTTTACCCTGTTCTTTTTGTTTTACACTCCACTTTCTTTGGCCGTTTTCCCGAGTTTTTGGCTGGAGTATGGCTGGCCGCTATTTTGCATAAAAAAATGCCCGATCCTTTTAAAAGGCTCCGGCATAAAACCTACATAGGTTTTACAGGAATTTTTCTAAGCCTTTTTGGGATCAGTTTTTTTCAGCCGGATATCTTTCATCATGGCTATGATACCGTTGCGGGTGCCATACTGATGTATACGGTTGTTCCATTATGCGCCATGTTATGGTTTTATGGCCTGGTGAAAGAACAAACTCCTATGCGTACACTGTTTTCAACAAAAATTATGGTGCTGTTGGGTAATGCATCCTTTGCTTTTTACCTGGTGCATATCAGCTATGTAAACCTGAGAATAAAGGGCTGGACACTGTTACCCGACAGGAATTTTATTTTATTGTGGATTATTTCCATTCTATTGTATTGGTTGTTTGAAAGACCGGTAAACGGATTCGTAAGAAAATGGATACGAAAGTAAAAGCAACTTTATAGATCACTACCGTAGCTGCCCTGCCGCCCATTGCACTGCCTGCAATGCCTTAAAGTATTTTGTTTTGAGTTCCACCAGTTTTTGCTGCGCTTCCAGTTGCTTGTTCTCACGGGTGTTGAGCAAAAACAGGCTGCTCTCTCCTGCTTTAAACCGGGTATCTTCTCCACGAAAAAGAGTTTGATAATTTAGAAAAGCAGCTTCGTAAATTTTTACCTGCTGTTGCAAACCGAGCAGTTCATTATAGTACGTCTTCACTTTATTTTCAATGGCCTGCTGCTGCATTGATATTTCCAAATTGGTTTCTTGTATTTTTAACCTGGCTGCCCTGTATCCCCCACGGCCTTCGCTCAGGCGCAGAGGCAGACCAATTTCCAAACCAAACTTATTGTTGTTTTCATAGAAACCTGTTTTGCCAATTCCATTGAACATGTCATAACCTTTATTCAGCAAATTTGCCCTTACATTCACTGTGGGCAACAGGCTTTGAAATTTCAGTTTACGCTCCACTTCCAGCCATTGCAACTTGTAGTTATACATTTTTAATTTGGGATGCGTAAGTCTTGCATTGTACAATAGTTCATCTAATACCGGCAGTGGTAAACTGGCAATGCTTTGTTTGCTCCAGCCGTCTTCCGGTTTTACATCATCTCCCAGTTGATAAAAACTATTATTGGCCAGCCATAAGAAATTAGAAACCTCTACTGCGGTATTCCTTAAACGTACCTGGCTTTCACTTTGCAGGAATTGAAAACTTTGCAGTTGTGCCATTGCTTCCACCGTATCTATTGCCGGGCGGTCGCCCTGCCTATAGGCGATCTTTATCAGCTCAAACCTTGTTTCATTTATTTTTACAGTGTTTGTAAGTATGGAAAACACCTGGTATTCCTTTACCCAGTTCCAGTAAGCGCTGTAGGCATTGTATAAAAGGTCATTGATGATATTCAGCCTTTCAGCTTCGGTTTGACTTTTAAAAATTTTAGCCTGTTGCAGTACTGCCCTGCGTTTATCCATCAGCAGATTTTTTGCTAACGGTACCGACAAACCTACATAACTGCTTTGCCCTGTACTGGTCTCGCTGTTTAAAAACTGTCCGCCGTTGTTCTCAAGTCCTGCCTTCACTTCTATACCATACCAGGTAGGAATCTTTAATTCAGGATTTACATAGCTGTAATAATTTTTACCATCAAATGTCTTTTGGTCTGTATCCAGATATATGGATGGATCAAAACCTCCACGGGCAGTGGTGATATCTGCTGCGGCTTTTTCAATATTGATATTGGCCTGTTTAATAACAGGGTGAAACTGCTTTACAATGGCAATAAAATTTTCAGGAGATAAAATTTTACTGGCACTGTCCTGGGCAGGTACCAGGGGGCTAATGAAAAAAAATAAAATAAAGATGGATATAAATGGTTTCATTGTTCTGTTAGCGGTAAGTTTCAATTCATCGTCTGTTAAATTATCGGGGCTGATTATTTTTTATTTTCCTTGCCAGTTGACGCCGCAGTGTTTTTATAATACTCCGGCGGAAAGCCATTGATATTCCGCCATAACTCATACCATACAGGCACGTCTTTTAGTAGTGCAAAACCAGAGGCGCCGGTTCCCATCTTCAACTCCGGCGGCCAATTGCGGTCACGGGGGTCTTCGGCAACGAGTACACGAAATTTGCCATTGTCGCTCACACTGCTCTCAATGGCTGTTACCACCCCGCCAAAAGTTCCATAAGAAGCCTGGGGCCATCCGCTGAAAACAATGGCTGGAAAACCATCAAACATAAAACGCACTTTTTGTCCCTTGTCCAGCAAAGGAAGATCAACAGGTTTCACAAATATTTCCACGGCGTATTGAATATGATCCGGTACGATCTCCACGATCATTTCTCCCTCTTTTAAAATTTCCCCGATACCTGCTTTTTTTGCCTTCACCACCTGGCCGCTTTGTGGTGCAGTAATGTAATAGAGCTTACTGCGGATATCGTAGTTCATGTACTGGTTTTGCAGTTTGGCAATATCTGCCTGCCCCGTTGCTATCTGCGAAAGTGATTGAAATTTATCACCACTTGCCTTGGAAATTTTTTCATTGTAATCCTGCACCGTTCCATTTAGTTCGAGTTGCAGAATGCCCAATTCCTGTTTGGCGTTTAAAAATTTAATTTCTGCACTGGTCTTTTTAGCCGTCGCATTTTGAAAACTCATATTGCGCTGCTCCAGTTGCGTTAACGAAACCAGCCCGCTGTCGTACATATTTTTCTGGCGGGTGAATTGTTTAGTGGCAATACTATAATCATTATTTGCTGCGATCATATCCATACTGTCTGCCTGCACCTTCATCCGCTGCTGCCGTATCTTGTTTTCTATCTGCGATATCTTTAAAGCCCTTGCCTGGGTCAACGCGTCCATCTGCACATCAGCAGTACCCGCCTTGCCCCGGTAGTTTTCAACAGACATTTCTTTGGCTGTCAATTGTTCTTTGGTTCTGTTGAGCAGGTTGGGGTCAAAATAGTCGTCCTTTATTTCAGACAAATGCATGATCGTGTCACCCTCTTTTACATAATCACCTTCTTTTACAAACCACTTAGCCACTTTACCAGGTATAATGGTATTGAGCTGCTGTGGACGCTGTTCCTGCCGCAGGGTGGTTACATCTCCCCGGGCAGATATATTTTGGGTCCATGGTAAAAACAAAATGATAAACAACAAAGCAAATATGCCAATGGCCCAATACTTTACCTTGCTTTTTCTATTGATCCGGTAAATAGCAGCAAAAGAACGGATGCCGCCCCTACTTGCTTCCTCTTCTATTTTTGCTTCAATAAAATTCATGGCTTATTGTTTTACGATTTCCTGAATGTCGTTCCATTTACCGATTGCTTTTACGGTACCTTTTTCGAGGTAGATCACTTTATCACATTGGGCTGCAAAATTTTCATCGTTGCAACTGATCAGAATCGTTTGTGAAGCGGTCTCTGTTAGCAGGTAATTGATAACAGATCGCTTTGCCGCATCACTGATACCATCGAAGGGTTCTTCCAGCAATACCAGTCTTGGATGATTAACCAAGGCCCTCAGCAATAGTATTTTTTGTACGATATTCCTCGACAGTTTTTTCCCTCCCGGATCTATTTTGGTGCTAAGCCCGTCCGTTAGTTGCCCAAAAAAAGCCTTGAGGCCCACTTTTTCTGCCAGTTTTATCACATGCTGTGGCGATATACTGCTGTTGCCCATGGTGACGTTCTCCAGCAAGGTGCCCTGGAAAATATCCTGCTGGCTCAACAGGATGCCCGTCTGCATACGCAGACTGTCAAGCCGGTAATTGGACAACTGGATATTATTGACAAAAATGTTTCCCTGGAAATTATTATAAGCCCCGCTCATGAGCCGCAGTAAGGTTGATTTTCCGGAACCTGTGGCACCCATGATGCAAACGGTTTCATTACTCTGTATATCAAAGCTGATATTATTCAGTATGGGAATACTGTCTTCATCATAAGAAAAAGTTACGTTGTTCATTTCAACAGAAAGACCTTTGTCTTCATGAATCAGTTCTATATCACCATCTTCCTCCAATGGCTTCTCTGTTACTTTGCTCAGTTTCTCCACCGCAGTTAACACATCATAAACTGTATCCAGGTTTATGATCAGTTTTTCTACGGAAGTGATCACCAGGATGATCACAATTTCTGCCGCAATGAATTGTCCAACCGTTAGTTGCTGATCCACCATCAGGATCACACCCACGATCAGCATGGAAGCAGTGATCATTAACTTAAACGTGATCAGCGTCCAGTATTGAAACAGCAACACCCTAAAGTGAACCGTGCGCTGCTGCAGGTACCCGGTAACGAGTTTGTCGGTACGTTGAATATTCAGCGATGTATTTCTTGAAAATTTAAATGACTTGATCACCCTTGCCATTTCCTCCAGCCAGCCAGCAACGGCATATTTGTAGTCACTTTCACGCAGGCTGGATTCCATTCCTTTGGCGCTGGTAAACCGAAGGATGAGGTAAATAATTAAAACCAGTATTATACCAAAAAAAATAAATACCGGGTGATAAAACGAAAGCAGTAATAAACCAAAAATGATCTGTATGGATGCTGCGGGAATATCCAGCAGTAGTTTAGAAATTCCTTTTTGAAGACTTACGGTGTCAAAAAAACGGTTTACCAGTTCAGGCAAATAGTAACTATCAACACGCTGCAGGTCCAGCTTAGGAATACGTTCGGCAAACTCAAATGAATAGCGAACAAATATCTTTTGCTGTACTTTTTCAATCAGCCGCATCTGGTTTACCTGCAGCATTCCGCTAAGGAACACGCCCAGTACCACCAGCGACATCATAATAATTAAAGAGGTGGAAATAGTGGCCCCCAGCACAAAACTGATGATGGACTGGATACCGAGGGGAAGGGAAAGCTGGATCATCCCATTCAGTATGGCATAGAAATAAACCGAAGAAATCTCATTTTTCTCCAGGCGTATTACTTTTAATATATTTCTTACGGGATGGGTAAACATATCCCGTGCAGTTTGTTCTGCCATGCTGTTGTTGGTTTAATCTTACTTTCAAAGAGAGTTCAAGCGCCGGCAGCACTGGCTGCTGCCATTTTCCTGTGTAGCAACATATAACAAGGAAAACTGTTGCAAAATAAGGAGTAAATTTTTAGAAAAAAATAAACAATGGGGGCGTTAAGATTTTTTTAAGAAGTGTTTGACTGATTTGTGACAAAAAAAGGAGCAGAATAAAATCCTGCTCCTTCACTATCATTCATCTAAAGATTACTCTTCTTCGTCAAAGCTCATCGCTTCTTTCGTCGTCATCAGCAATTCATATTCTTCCTTACTGCCCACGATCATGTTCTCGAACTCACGGAGACCTGTACCTGCTGGTATCGGGTGACCGGTGATCACATTCTCTTTCAGGCCAAGCATGGTGTCTGTTTTGCCCTGTATGGCAGCAGAACTCAATACCTTGGTAGTTTCCTGGAAGGACGCTGCAGATATCCAGCTTTGTGTACCCAATGAAGCCTTGGTAATACCCAGCAACAACGGTGAAGAGGTTGCAGAGGAAGCATCACGGAATTCAACCAGCTTTTTATCCGCACGGCGCAGGATAGAATTTTCTTCCCTTACGTCGCGGAGGGTAACGATCTGGCCTGGTTTCAGCTTAGTACTTTCACCGGCTTCGGTAACCACTTTCTTATCAAAAATGGCGTCGTTCTCGGTGTTAAAGTCCATTTTATCTTCCACGTCTCCTTCTAAGAATATGGTATCACCAGCATCTTCGATAGTTACTTTACGCATCATCTGGCGAACGATCACTTCAATGTGTTTATCATTGATCTTCACACCCTGTAAACGATATACTTCCTGGATCTCATTCACTACGTATTCCTGAACAGCGAATGGCCCTTTGATCGAAAGAATATCTGCAGGAGCAGTTTGACCGTCGCTCAATGCAGCACCGGCTTTCACGAAATCACCATCCTGAACCAGGATCTGGCGACTCAATGGAACCAGGTATTTGCGTACCACACCATCTTTAGCTTCCACGATGATCTCGCGGTTACCACGTTTGATGGCACCGAAGGTTACAACACCATCGATCTCACAAACAACAGCTGGATTACTTGGGTTCCTTGCTTCGAATAACTCTGTTACCCTTGGCAGACCCCCGGTGATATCCTTCAGTTTGCTTAGTACCCTTGGTATCTTAACAAGAACCTGTCCGCTTCTCACATCATCACCTTCTTCGATAACGATATGTGAACCTACCGGTAAGTTGTATGCTTTTTTCTCTTTTCCTTCTACAATGATCGAAGGTAATTTGGTTTTATCTTTTGTTTCGATAACCACTTTTTCCCTGTGACCAGTTTGTTCATCTGCTTCATCACGGTAAGTAATACCTTCGAGAACCGCGTCAAACTTGATCTTACCATTCACTTCCGCAACAATTACGTTGTTAAATGGATCCCATGTACAGATCACTTCACCTTTCGACACTTTCTGTCCGTCTTTCACGTTCAGCACAGCACCATAAGGTATGTGCATGGTATTCAATAAACGATCCGATTTCACGTCGATATTACGCACCTCACCGGTACGACCAATAACAACCTGTATCTTTTTACCGTCGTTGCTTTCTGTATTTACCGTACGCAATCCATCGAACTGGAGTGTACCGTCGAACTTGGCATATAAGGATGATTCTACTGATGCAGAACCGGCCACACCACCCACGTGGAAGGTACGGAGGGTAAGCTGTGTTCCTGGTTCACCGATCGACTGTGCCGCGATGATACCTACTGCATCTCCACGTTGTGCCAGGATACCTGAAGCCAGGTTCTTGCCATAACATTTCACGCAAACACCGCGTTTACTCTCGCACGTTAGTACCGAACGTATCTCAACGGTTTCAATACCGCTTTCATCAATTTTTTTCGCATCATCCGTACTGATCTCTTCACCAGCAGTCAACAGCAATTCTTCTGTAACCGGGTGGAATACATCGTGCAGGGAAGTACGTCCTTCGATCCTGTCGCTCAGTGGTTCAATGATATCTTCATTGTCTTTCAACGCCTGTGTTGCAATACCACGAAGGGTTCCGCAATCTTCGTCGTTGATCACCACATCCTGTGCAACGTCTACCAGCCTACGGGTAAGATAACCGGCATCGGCTGTTTTAAGGGCCGTATCTGCAAGACCTTTACGGGCACCATGGGTAGAGATGAAGTATTCCAATACACTCAGTCCGTCTTTAAAATTCGCAAGGATCGGGTTTTCAATGATCTCACTTCCCGAAGAACCTGATTTACGCGGCTTGGCCATCAATCCCCTCAAACCTGCAAGCTGTTTGATCTGCTGCTTGCTACCACGGGCACCGGAATCAAGCATCATATAAACCGAGTTGAAACCCTGTTTATCGATGGCCAATTCACGGATAAGCGTTTCCGTTACTTTCGTATCTACCCTGCTCCAGATATCAATGATCTGGTTGTAGCGTTCGTTGTTGGTGATGAGACCCATGTTGTAACTATCCCAAACCTCGGCAACCTCTGTCTGTGCATTTTCCACGAGTTCTCCTTTAATGGCCGGGATGATCAGGTCATTGATGTTGAACGACAGTCCACCACGGAATGCCATGCGGTATCCCAGTGTTTTAATGTCATCCAGGAACCTGGCGGTGATAGGAACACTGGTCCATTTGATAATGTCGCCAATGATCTCACGCAATGCTTTTTTGGTAAGCAATGCATTGATAAATCCTACTTCTTTTGGAACGAACTGGTTAAAGATCACGCGACCAACCGTTGTTTCAATGAGTTTATAAGTAAGGCTACCATCGCTGTTACGCCAGTTTGCCCTTACCCTGATATTTGCGTGAAGATCGATCTGCTTTTCATTGTAAGCAATGATCACTTCTTCTGCAGAATAGAATGCTTTTCCTTCGCCTTTTACTTTTTCTTCGGCTGTAGATTTCTTACCCTTGGTAATGTAATACAGGCCGAGTACCATGTCCTGTGAAGGAAGGGTGATCGGCGTACCGTTCTGCGGGTTAAGGATATTGTGTGATGACAACATCAGCAACTGTGCTTCCAATACAGCTGCATTGCTCAAAGGAACGTGAACCGCCATCTGATCTCCATCGAAATCCGCGTTGAAGGCCGTTGTAACCAATGGATGCAATTGTATCGCTTTACCTTCGATCAGTTTAGGCTGGAAGGCCTGGATCGACAAACGGTGAAGCGTAGGGGCCCTGTTCAACAGAACCGGGTGACCTTTTAATATATTTTCCAGGATATCCCAGATAATTGATTCTTTTTTATCTACCAGTTTGCGTGCACTCTTCACCGTTTTCACGATGCCTCTTTCAATGAGCTTACGGATGATAAACGGCTTGAACAATTCTGCCGCCATATCTTTTGGCAAACCACA
>JAKQJG010000338.1 GCA_029561305.1 Bacteroidota bacterium
TGATGAACTGTGGTGTCCGAATGTCCCAGGTTTTTCCCGGGGCTTACCACATCCCTTATCATTTGTTTTAATTCTTTGATCTCTGGAAAACCACCAAACTCCTTCCTGTCGAAAATTACCTTACCATCAATGCTGATGTGAAAACTGCCGCTGGTTTCACTGGGTTGCAGTGTTACTCCTTTTAATTCCTCACCAAAAGTGGTTAAAAACTCCTGCGCCATATAAGCAGCCCTTAACAGCCAATTGCATTTGGGGCAGTAATCGATGGTGATGGTTGGCTTCATTGTTGTTGTTTAAATTCAGGGTAAAATTAGAATACCCATCCAACAAAGCGCAATACAGTTGGTTTTTATATTTTTCATTTAACCGCTAATTTGCAGTAAATATTTTTCATGCCGTTTCAACTTCAATCAAATTATTCCCCGGCGGGTGACCAGCCTGATGCTATCCTTAAGCTGACTGAAGGGATTCAGGAAGGCGAACGCTATCAAACTTTATTGGGGGTAACCGGAAGTGGTAAAACTTTTACCATTGCCAATGTGATTCAGAATGTGCAAAGACCCACACTGGTGCTTACACACAATAAAACACTGGTGGCGCAGTTGTATGGTGAGTTCAAACAATTTTTTCCTGATAATGCAGTAGGGTATTTTGTGAGCTATTATGATTACTACCAGCCTGAAGCCTACATCCCCGTAAGCAATACTTATATTGAAAAGGACCTCAGCATCAATGAAGAATTAGATAAACTCCGCTTGCAGGCGACAGCGCAATTGCTTAGTGGAAGAAGGGATATCATTGTGGTGGCTAGTGTAAGCTGTATTTATGGTATGGGTAACCCAACTGAATTTGAAAATGGTATCGTCAGAATAGAGAAGAGGCAAGTGATCTCAAGGCAGGGATTTTTGCATTCATTGGTGAACAGTTTGTACAGCCGGACCCAGGGAGATTTTACCAGGGGTACATTCCGGGTAAAAGGAGATACAGTAGACATCAATTTACCTTATGTTGATTATGGCTACCGCATTACTTTTTTTGGTGACGAAATTGAGAGCATTGAAACATTGGAATTAAGCAGCAGCAAACGAATTGCGGAGGTTGAAAATGCTGCCATTTTTCCAGCGAACCTATATTTAGCGCCAAAAGATATTATGCAGGAGGTTATTTATGAAATACAGGATGAAACAGCTGCACAAGTAGAATATTTTAAAGCAACCGGAAAATTTATCGAAGCCCAACGCCTGAGCGAAAGGGTGAATTATGACCTGGAAATGATCCGGGAATTAGGGTATTGCAATGGCATTGAAAACTACTCCAGGTTTTTTGACCGGAGAAAACCCGGTACCAGGCCTTTCTGTTTGCTGGATTATTTTCCAAAAGATTTTATCTGTGTAATTGACGAAAGTCACCAGACCGTACCGCAGGTAAGTGGTATGTATGGAGGAGACAGGAGCAGGAAAATGGTGTTGGTTGATTATGGTTTTCGTTTGCCCTCCGCATTAGATAACCGCCCTTTAAATTTTCACGAGTTTGAAAATATGATGGGGCAAACCATTTTCGTGTCTGCCACACCGGGAGATTATGAACTGGAAAAAACCGGCGGCATTGTAGTGGAACAGGTAGTACGACCAACCGGCCTGCTGGATCCGCCGATTGAAATACGTCCTTCTATCAACCAGATAGATGACCTGCTGGATGAAATTGATAACCGCATCAAAAAAGGCGACCGGGTGCTGGTAACCACGCTCACCAAGCGAATGGCGGAAGAGATGGATAAATACCTGCACCGCATTAATATAAAGAGCAAATACATACATAGCGAAGTGGATGCATTGGAAAGGGTTGAAATATTGAGAGAATTAAGACTTGGTGTGATTGATGTATTAGTGGGTGTGAATTTATTAAGAGAAGGTTTGGACCTGCCGGAAGTTTCGCTGGTGGCCATACTGGATGCAGACAAAGAAGGCTATCTGCGCAATGAAAAAAGTTTAACTCAAACTGCTGGCCGTGCCGCCAGAAATGTGGATGGCCTGGTAATTTTTTATGCGGATAAAATTACTGACAGCATGCAAAAGACGATGGACGAAACCTTGCGCAGGAGGGAGAAACAGATCGCTTATAATATTGAACATAACATAACGCCAAAAACAATTATCAAAACAACTGAACAGGTTTTTGCACAAACCAGTGTGCTGGACATTAAAGGTTTTGATGAAAAGAAATCCTATGCCATTGGAGATGACCAGGGCATTGTAACTATTGCAGCGGAAGAACCTGAAGAGTTTGTTACCATCCCCAAAATGGAAAAGCGGATCACTGCCGTAAAAAAGTCGATGGAGAAGGCAGCAAAGGATATGGACTTTATGGAGGCCGCCAGGTTGAGAGACGAGATGTTCAGGCTGCAGAAGGAACTGGAGGGAATGAAGGGATAATAATTTTTCAGGAAGTCAAGTTTTAAAAACTTGACTTCCTTTTAACTTACTCCAGGCTTAGCGAATGCGCATAAAAGTATGCTGCATTTTCTTTATGCGATTTGATGAAATTATCTCTTCCTCCAAACCATTCCAGTACTTCTTCTCGTTTTAAATGAGTGGGTTTCTCTGATAAGATTGCCTGGTATGACGACCACTTATAATCCTGGAAATTTTTTTGACCAAGATGTTTTAAAACGTTTGCGTGCTGATAAATGATCAGTTGCGTAAAATGAGCTTCTTGATTAACCTCAATCTTCTAAATGGATTTAAAAACAAAGCCCCCTGCCTGTTGTTTTCTTTGTTGTAAGCCATTGCATAACTGATAAAAAAATCTTTACATTGGAATTCCAACGCTTCTTCAAAAGTAATTTCACCTTTAATAAATTTCTTTTGGTGTGTTTTTAGATTTTCGGCTTGCATTCCACTCAAATGTTTAATAAGTTCTGAATGGCTATTGCATTTTACAAGCCAATGCACATGATTATCCATCAGGATATAAGAATAGGTATCAAAATAGTGAGATGAGTAGGATAAATACTTTCGAAGAAAAAAACGCTTGTTTTCATCAGAATTAAAAAGAAGGCTATGTCCACTGGCTTTCGCAATAATGTGAAAGAAATTATTCTCTGCAAATGGAGCGATATATTTTGTGTTTACTGGCAATTTGAAAATCCGGTTAAAGAATTTACCCTTAAAGTTAACTAAAAAGGAAGTCAAGTTTTAAAAACTTGACTTCCTTTTTAAACCTCCGTTGGCCACCAGTCGTTCCCAAAAGGATCACTAAATCCACAAGTAAACCCATAGTCTTTTTGCATAGGTTCCATAATGGAAACGGCGCCTGCCTGTATTGCTTTTTCATACACTTCTTTTAGATCCTGCACATAAATAAACATCCCGGCTGGTTTGGCTTTAAACTGATCGGATGCTTCTGCCAGCATGATGACCGTTTCACCCAGGCGTATTTCGCCGTGCATCACGGTTCCATCTTCTCCCGGCACCCTCATTTGCTCGGTGGCACCAAACACCTGTTTCATAAATTCTATGAATCGGGCAGCATTGGGAATAATGAGGTAGGGCATCAGCCTGTTGTATTGAGGAGGTATTTTCATACTGTTCTTTTTGAAAAGATAAAGATTTATAATAAATCACTATCTTAACCCTTCATATATTTTAAAACTTATGCTATGACCACGATTGCCCTCTATAATTTGAAAGGCGGAGTAGGGAAAACCGCCAGTTGTGTAAACTTCACCTACCTGGCTGCGGCGGATGGCTTCAAAACTTTGTTGTGGGATATTGATCCACAGGGTTCAGCTTCTTTTTATTACAAAGCAAAGCCCAAGGTGCATCCTGGTATAAAAAAACTGATCACCAAGGATGCAGTGCTGGAAAGCGCTGTGTTAAGCACTGATTTTGAACTGGTGGATGTGATCCCAGCCGATAACAGCAGTAAGAGTTTTGATATCATGCTGGAAGAAATGAAAGGTAACAAGAACCGCCTGAAAAGTATATTGAAACAATTGGACGGTGAATACGAGTTTATTTTTATTGATTGTCCCCCGGGATTGAGTGCCCTGCACGAAAATATTTTTAATGCTGCAGATATTGTACTGATGCCCGTAATACCAACCACGTTGTCTGTCCGTACCTACCACATGGTAAAGGATTATTTCAAAGAAAAGGACCTGGATATAAAAAAGATGATGTGTTTTTTCACAATGGCCGATTTGCGTAAGAACCTGCACAATGAAATAATGGAAGAATTATACAAAGACAAACGATTCTTCCAGAACTATATTCCTTATTTAAGTGATGTGGAAAAAATGGGCATTCACAAGGCACCGATCATGGAATTTGCCAACAGCAGTTATGCGGCTCAGTGTTACCGTGAGTTGTGGATAGAAATAAAAGAGGGGGTGCTTTAAAAAACTGGCAAGATTAAAAATATAAAAAAAGGCAGGAGAGATTCCTGCCATTTTTTATTGAGTCAAGTAAACTGAAATTATAAGTACGTGACTGCAAAATACCCTTCCGTTATTTGCGCAGGCGCACCTCCTAACGGGAATACATCAGCAGCAAAATTAAATCTGCCCCTCACTCTTTTAGTTACCGGGTCATGAAATAAGATCTCCAAAGTGCCACTGGTGGATGCCAGGAAGGTTGTACTGTTAACATTATACTGTCCAAAATAGTCGCTAAAGGCACTTCCAATGGTATAAATTCCCGGTGTAACATCTATTGGAAAATAAACAGCTACAGTCTTAGTGCCGGACGCATCTGACCCCGTAATAGCAATATTTGAAAGTCCAATGGTATTTTTAATTCCAAATACTGATACCGGTGTAAAAGTAGCGCCATCGATCTTTACATTAAATGTGTCGGTGGAAGTGGTGGGCGGCAGAGAAGTAATATATGGAATATTGTTAAACACACCCTCGGTAATGGTTCTTGTTTCGCCAGTTGTTTGCCGCACCGCTTTAAAGCTGAATGTGCCCGACATTGTTTTGGTTACCTCGTTTATAGATGTAATGCTTAGTACGCCTCCTGCCTGGTCAGGTGAGGTGCCTGCATTGGAGGTAAAAGCTGTAACATCAGTAAGGGCGCTATCCATAAACGCACCGGCACTCATGGAGCTGTTATCCCAGGCGAGGGTATAATTATGAACGCCTGAATCCTGCAGTGTAATAGTTATTGTCTTCTTATCTAAACCCAGCCCGCTAATATTAATTATATTATTCATCCTTGCACACTGGGCATATTTATCCGCCACCCATTGAACACCTTCTATCTTTGCCCTGAAATCGCCTGTCACCGGGGTGGATCCAGGCGCAACAGTCACAGAAAATACACAATTGCCAGTGCCAAATGTATAATTGTAAGCTCCGGCAGCGGATGGTGTTCCGCTTGCATTAAGCACGATATTTTGAGCGCCTGTAGCGGTAAAATTACCAGTACCACTAAAGAAAATGCCATTTACAGTATTGGTAGTTACTGTCCAGCTGCCGATAGAATCCACCGTTACATCTAAGGTGACACTGTTGGAAGCTGTAACCGCTGTACCTGCTGTGAATGTACCAGACAGTATCGCTCCCGTACATGATCCAGTGCCACCGGCAAAACTATATTCTGCTGAACCTCCTGCGGAGCCGCCACCATTTCCAACACCAGGTGCTCCACCATTTTCAAAACTGCCTTCCCGTTCGCAGGAAACAAACAATAATGAAAGAAATAAGATAGTCGTTATTAAGAGTAGTTGATTCTTCGTGATCATTTTTAAGAGTTGTCGTGTTTAATGTATGTACAACAAATATATTAAATTTACTGACCTAAACAGCAGGAAGGCGGTTACTCACTTGCAGAAAACCGAATGGGTAATAGCCATTGGCCAGGCGTTTCATTACATTTACTGAAAACTACTCCTTGCCAAATACGCCTTTGTATATGCCTCCGGTCAGCGATTTCACATTACCGTTACTATCATACAATTTGCAGTTAAAATTGAATGTAATAGCAACCGTATAAACAGGACTGAGGGCAGCTTCTTCCACCAGCACTACTGCAAAGCTGCTGCCAGGCTGGGTAGCAGGTGCATTATCAGTTCTCCATTCTGTGCCATTCTGATCAAACCAGGAAATGATAGCACCGTCAGAGATCGATGGTGGATTCATGTACGAGTAATCACCCAGGTTAAAAAAAGTTTTAAACTCTGTATTGTTCCTGGTGGGGTAGTTGTATAAAAGGCCTTTGTTCACTTGCATACCAGATTTACCTGCCGGTATGTTTGGAAAGCTGGTGGGCAATATGCTGGAAGACAATATAACATCATCGGTTCCCAAAATACCATAGCCTGCCTCGTTACCATTGGTGGTAGTAACCGTCTCCCTGTAAAATACCCCATCAATTGTAGCTTCGAAGTAGTAGGTGAAGTTATTGTCGATAACCGGCACTACTGTGATAGTAAAACTGCACCCGCCCGTTCCACCAATAGTAAAATTGAAATCCCCTGCTGTTACAGGAGTACCAGAAGCTCTTAAGGTTATTGTTTGTGGGCCACTGCTGGTAAAAAACCCGGTTGCTGCAAAAGAAATACCATTCACACTATTGGTAGAAACAGTATATGTACCCACAGAATCAACCATTACATTTAATAATACCGTATTAGCAGTTGTAACAACAGTACCTGCTACAAACACACCAGAAGCAACTGCCCCTGTGCAGCCTGCGCTGCCACTGTTAAATGAAAAGGTTGCTGCATCTGTAATCAATACCCCGCCACAGCCTTCACAGCTATACTCTTTTTCACAAGAAATAAAAAAGAGTGATGCAAATGCTGCCAGGAAAACTATCAAAACGTTTTTCTTCATAATCAAATATTTTCATGGGTTACCGTTACTTGCAAAAAAGCAATAAACAAAGATATTAAATTTCACCACCTGAACATTTGTTAGTACTTTAACCACGATATTTAACAACTACAATATGGAAAGACATTTAACAAGCTGGTTCAGTCCGGCCTTACAAAAAGACATGCCCGTTGCCATGTATGGCCATTATGGTTTTTCACTGTTACTGGTGCCCACAGCAGCAGCGGATTATTTGGAATACGAACGTTTTCAACTGATAGATGCTCTGGCACCGTTGATCGAAGGGGGCAAGGTGAAAGTATTTTCGGTAAACAGTATTAACAATGAAAGCTGGCTGAATAATAATATGGCAGGTGAACACAAAGCCATCCGCCACAACCAGTTTAATGAGTACATTTTTAATGAAGTGATTCCTTTTATAAAAAATAATACTTCCTGGGATACGCCCATTATTGTTTCAGGTGCATCTTTTGGCGCCCTGCACAGCATGAATTTGTTTTTAAAACGACCGGACCTCATCAATGGCGTGATTGCTATGAGTGGTGTATACAATTTGATGGAATACACCAAAGGCTTTTATGACGACCAGGTATATTTCAACTCGCCCTGTCACTACGTTCCCAATCTTACGGATCATTATATCTTAGAACAGATCAGGAGCAGCCACCACATACATATCCTTACCGGCACCGGCGATTATGAAGCACCGGATGCTGCCAGGGAATTTGCAGGTATATTATATAATAAAGGCATCAACTATGAACTAAGCGTATGGGGCGAAGAATGGAAACACGACTGGCCCACCTGGAGAGCGATGTTGCCGATGTTTATTGATACGAGGTTCTAGGCTAAGAGGAGGAGGAAGAGTTTGGACTAAAAGGAAAAAAAGAAAATAAGCTGAAGAAGTTTTATGGCAGGAGAATATTTTTCTTCTGCCTTTTTTATATTATAAGGCCAATCTGCGTGGATCTGTGTGATCTGTGGCTGTATTTCCAGTCATGCTTATGTGTGTAATGAGCGTAGCCGAAGTATTCGTGGCCAAACCCATTTTTACTTACTTTTATCCCATGCAAAAAAAATTATTCTTACTCGACGCATATGCACTCATCTTCAGGGCCTATTACGCATTGATACGCAACCCACGTATTACCAGTAAGGGCCGCAACACCAATGCACAGTTTGGTTTTACCAATACCTTAGTGGACCTGCTCAATAATCAAAAGCCAACCCATATGGCCGTGTGTTTTGACACGGCGGCACCAACCGAACGCCATACAGATTTTGCCAATTATAAAGCCAACCGGCAGGAAACACCGGAAGATATCAGAAGTGCGGTACCGGATATTGTGCGGATCATAGAAGCAATGAATATTCCTGTGATCGGGATCGATGGTTACGAGGCAGATGATGTGATCGGCGCTTTGGCAAAACAGGCAGAGAAAGCAGGCTACGATGTATATATGGTAACACCTGACAAAGATTACGGACAGTTGGTAACAGAACATATCAAAATTTACAAACCACCCTACCAGGGAAGTATATACGAAATTTTAGGGCCCAAAGAAGTATGTGAAAAATGGGGCATCAAAACGGTGGACCAGGTGATTGATATTCTTGGATTGATGGGGGATGCAGTAGACAATATCCCCGGTATAAAAGGAGTGGGTGAAAAAACTGCCGCCAAATTGCTGGCAGAGTATGATACACTCGAAAACATTCTGGCCAATGCAGATACTATCAAAGGAGCGCTGGGAGAAAAAATAAGAAATGGAAAAGAGGATGCCATCATGAGTAAAAAGCTGGCCACCATCATCACCAATATTCCGGCAGCCGAATTTCATGAAGAGAATTTTATGGTGAAGGAGGTGAACAAAGAAGCATTGAAAGAAGTATTTGCTGAGCTGGAATTTAAAACACTGGGCAAAAGGATTTTGGGAGAGGAGGCCTCCCCAAACCCCTCTGAAGGAGGGGCTTCAGACACTGCGGTTAAAAAGAGTTCAAATACAAATGTTCAAATGGATCTTTTTGGGAATATTGTTGAACAAGAAGAAAAGAGTGTTGAAGTTTTAGTATCTGAGAACCCTCCCCCGGAGGGCAGGGAGGCCGATAAAAATATCAGCAACACCGAACATGATTATATATTATTAAACGATGATCACTCCATTCAGCAATTTATCAATGCAGCAATAGAACAACCGGAACTATGCTTTGACACAGAAACCACCGGTATCGACGCCAACAATGCCGAACTCGTTGGTTTAAGTTTTTCATTTACTCCCGGAGAGGCATACTATGTTCCTTGCCCGGCAGACAAAGAAGCCTGTCTGCAACTGTTACAGCGGTTTGCTGTTTTGTTCAATGATGAAACCAAGACCTGGATCGGGCAAAACCTCAAGTATGATATGCTGATGCTGAAATGGTATGGCTTTGAACTCAAGGGAAATATTTTTGATACCATGCTGGCTCATTATGTTATTGAACCAGACGGAAAAAGAAGTATGGATGCCCTCAGTGCAAAATACCTCGGATATGAACCCGTACATATTGAAGAACTGATCGGGAAAAAAGGAAAAGGCCAGGGGAATATGAGGGATGTGGAAATAGAAAAGATAAAAGAATACGCAGCGGAAGATGCCGATATCACTTTGCAATTAAGAAATGTATTTCTGCCTCAGTTAAGAGAAAAGGCAGTAGAAAAAGTTTTTTACGAAGTGGAAAACCCATTGGTAAAAGTGCTGACCGATATGGAATTTGAAGGCATCAGAATTGACGAAGCCTTTTTAAATGAATACAGCAAACAATTAGAAACTGAAGCCAAAATAAGTGAGGAATCGGTTTACCAACAAGCAGGTGTACGATTTAATCTGGCCAGCCCAAAACAATTGGGGGAAGTATTGTTTGATAAATTACAACTGGATCCCAAAGCAAAAAAAACAAAGACAGGCCAGTATGCAACCGGAGAAGATGTGCTGACAAAACTGGCGGTTAAAAATAAAATTTGTGATGACATCCTTGCTTTCAGGGAGCTGACAAAACTTAAAAACACTTATGTGGATGCCTTGCCGACAATGGTGAATAAAAAAACGGGCAGGGTACACACTTCCTACGCACAAGCCGTAGCAGTAACGGGCAGGCTTAGCAGCACAGACCCTAATTTACAAAACATACCGGTACGTACAGAGCGGGGAAGAGAAATAAGGAAAGCATTTATACCAAGAAATGAGCAGTTTGTTTTAATGAGTGCCGATTACTCCCAGATAGAATTACGTATTGTAGCTGCCATCAGCGGCGATGAAAATATGTGCAATGCCTTTAAAACAGGAAAAGACATTCACACGGCTACAGCGGCGAAGGTGTTTAATGTAGAAGAAAAAGATGTGACCAAAGAAATGCGTTACAAAGCCAAGAGTGTAAATTTTGGTATCATCTATGGCCAGGGAGCTTTTGGCCTGGCGGATAATTTAGGCATCAGCCGTGCCGAAGCAAAAGAGATCATTGATAATTATAAAAAGCAATTCCCCAACATACAGAAGTACATGGATGATACCATCCACTTTGCCCAGGAGAATGGGTATGTGGAAACATTGATGGGCCGCAAACGCTGGCTCCGGGATATCAACTCTGCCAATTTCACTGTTCGTGGTTTTGCAGAAAGAAACGCCATCAACTCCCCCATCCAGGGCAGTGCCGCTGATATGATAAAACTGGCGATGATAAAGATTGACAAAGCCTTTAAGCAGCATCAGTTCAAATCAAAAATGCTGCTGCAGGTACATGATGAACTGGTGTTTGATGCACATAAAGAGGAAGTGGAAAAAATTAAACCTGTTATTTTAGAATGTATGCAAACAGCAATGGCTTTACCGCATGATGTGCCTACCGATGCCGAAGTGGGTATGGGGGACAATTGGCTGGCGGCACATTAATGGGTGGGTCGCCCCCTAAGGGCGGCTCACCCAGCATGTTACTGATCGGAAGATATAACCCTAAACATCATTATATGCCGACACCTGAAAAATTAAAAGCACCATTTTTGCCGGGTGCTTTTTATCACCTTGTTTGTAAAAGTGTTGATGGAATTCTTCTGTTTTACCAGGAAAAAGACCATGAGGTTTACCTCGAACGGTTTAAAAAATTCCTGGGTGATTTTGTTTCTACCTGGTCATATTCATTGTTAAGCAATCACACACATTATATATGCAAAATAAAGAGTGTGGAATCGATTACTGTTTTTCTTGAAATCCTTCCGGAAAAGGAAAAAACAAAGTCAATGCTGCAATGGGAAAGACAAAAGTCAAACCTTGATTTATTTGACGAAATGCTGGAACGACAGATGAACAGGTTCCTTGTTTCTTATGCCAATTACCTAAACAATAAATACGAACGAAGGGGAAGTGTTTTTCAAAGCCCCTTCAAAAGATTACAAATTAACGGGGAAGAATATTTACAACAGGCGGTTATTTATGTACATGCAAATGTACAGAAACATGGAGTAATCAGCGACTATAAAGAACATTTTCACTCCTCTTTCAACAATATTATGAAGGATGATTCGTATTATGCAGATGTGAATAATGTGCTTGATTTTTTTAAAGGGAAAGAGCAATTTTTAAAAATTCATGAAGAACAGGTTGCTTATTTTTACAGTAGAGGATGGCCTTCTTCTAAATAGAATAGCTTTTATGCAGCCGCAATGAACTTCACGGTTCCAGTGAGCTGGTATTAATGCGCTTAATATTAAACGTTACTAATAAAACAGGGTGAGCCGCCCTTAGGGGGCGACCCACCCATATAAACTATGGTAATACTCATTCAATGTAAAGACCGGGTGGGCCTGGTGGCCGATATAGCCGGTGTTATTGCAAAACTTGGTATCAACATCGTGGCCATGAAAGAACATGTGGATACCCTTGAGAACAGGTTTTTTGTACGCATAGTTGTAGACGGCGTGCTGGAAGCAATGCCCATCTGGACGGATTTAAAAGCCATCCTGCCCGAAGGAGCCGAAATAGCAGTAAACCCCTCCACGCAAAAAAAAGTGATTGTATTGGTAACAAAAGAATATCACTGCCTGGGCGATATCCTGATCCGCAATCATTTTAAAACTTTGGGTGCTGAAGTACAGTGTGTGATCGGGAATCACCCAACATTGCAGGATGTATGCAAACGTTTTGATATCCCTTTTCACTTTGTGCCACATGAAAACAAAGAGAAGGATGTTTTTGAAAGCGAAGTGGTGACAGTAATTGAAAAATACAAAACAGATTATTTAGTGCTGGCCAAATACATGCGGATACTGTCGCCATCATTTGTTGAAAAATTTGCTCACCGGATCATTAATATCCATCACTCGTTTTTGCCAGCCTTTATTGGCGCCAGCCCTTACAGGCAGGCATTTGAAAGAGGCGTAAAATTGATTGGTGCCACCGCTCATTTTGTTACCAACGACCTGGATGAAGGACCCATCATTGCACAACAGATCATCCCGGTTAATCATTCCTTCACCGCTTCCGATATGGTAAGGTCAGGTAAAGAAATTGAAACAGCTGTATTGGCGAAAGCATTACAATTGGTGTTTGAAGAACGGGTGCTGATATGGAAGAACAAGACGGTGATATTCGAATAGCCTTTCAATAAATATTTCACATCTCACAGCTCTCCTCTACCCAGCAAGGTTACCTTTGCCAGATGAAACCCATTTTAATTTATTGCTATGATGCATACTGTGGCTGGTGCTATGGCTTTAGCCCCGTTTTAAAAAAAATAGAAGAGAAATTCAAGGGCCAGTTTGAAATAGAAGTACTTAGCGGGGGAATGATGATTGAAGAGAATGTGGCGCCCATTGAAAAGATCGCCCCATTTATACAAGCTGCTTATGCAAGAGTTGAAGAACTAACGGGGATAAAATTTGGAGAAGATTTTTTATGGCACATCAATCATCCTGATCAAAGTGACTGGGTGATGAACTCCGAAAAAGCTGCGATCGCACTTTGCATATTCAAAGAATTCTACCCCGAAAAGCAATTGTCATTTGCATCCGATCTGCAATATGCGCTGAATTATGAAGGAAGAGACCTGGATGAT
Source organism: Bacteroidota bacterium (assembly GCA_029561305.1). Classification (GTDB taxonomy): domain Bacteria; phylum Bacteroidota; class Bacteroidia; order Chitinophagales; family Chitinophagaceae; genus Ferruginibacter. Next base: position 12,923 of record JAKQJG010000338.1, read on the forward strand.
GATGAAGCATACCGCCACTTGCTGGAGAAATATGGCATTAATCCCGAAGCGTTTTATTCAAAACTAAAAAGTGACGAATACAAAGAGCAGGCATTCTACGAATTTGCCTTATGCAAACAATTACAGGTAACGGCCTTTCCAGCCGTACTGATGCAGTTAAGCGAAACAAAATTTCATTTATTGGCGAAGGGCTTCACGCCATATGAAGCAATGGAAGAACGGATTGAGTTGGTGCTGGCCGAACAGGGTCGGGGCGCTAGAGCAACCTGAACCCTAAGACTACAGTTGGGTCGGGGCGCTTCAAGCGACCTGAACCCTACAAAGCACTGCTACATTCCAGAAGCAGCAGCTTCATCTAAAAACCAGTTAACCGTTCCATCAAAAACCTGTTGGGTCGGGGCGCTTCAAGCGACCTGAACCCTACAAAGCACTGCTACATTTCCGAAGCAGCAGCTTCATCTAAAAACCAGTTAACCGTTCCATCAAAAACCTATTGG
>JAKQJG010000342.1 GCA_029561305.1 Bacteroidota bacterium
AATTTCCAGTGTTGGTGTTATCACCCGGTGTACCAGCGGCGAAAATCTGTCAGCACTGTCTTCAACAGCACCCGTAACTTTTGAATTTGGTATGGCGCCGGGGTACAGGTTTACTACCTGTTGTGCTATCAAAGCAGCAGGTAATAAAAGCAATAAAGCCAAACTGTATGTAAGTTTTTTTATCAAGTGACTGAATTAGGTTGATTTTAAAAAGCGGATGTTTTTGATATAGATCTGCTGATTGTTGCCTTTTGGAAATTTAATGAACACATCATGGTGACCGCCAGTACTTTTGATTGATCTTTTGAATTTTGCCCAGGCTGTCTTAGTTCGTGTATTCGATACCGGTATGGTAGCAATTAATTTTCCGGTTGTTAAGTCATCCAGCCAGATTTCTATGCTGCCCGCTTTTGTTGCTGTTGCAGATATTTCCACCTGGTTGGCTGCAGTTAGTTTATTGCCAAGTTCAACACCCGCTATCATCAGCCATCCGCCGTTGTTAGAGTTGTTTGTTACAGCGTCTTTTACCTTTTCCACTCCGTAGTAATTGCTGTATCCAACAGCAGGCATATCAGAAAACCCATCCTTGCAAATAAAGAAATCAAAATCTGCCCCCTTGCCTTCAGTAAACAAACCAATACTGGTGCCTACCCACGAATTATAGTTGGGTTGTGTTTTGTCTAATGGAATGGCACTGATGGAACCACCAACGGGCAACCATTTTCTTCCATCAGCACTATAGTATCCTTTTAATTCATGCATGTTTCTTTCCAGCTTCAGCCATACCGTATTGCCCAATTTATTTGGTACACTGTACAGCATAGAGTCCAATTGGAAGAAGATTTTTTTGCCATTGTTATAGCCTGCAAACAGCCGCACATTCACCGACTGATTGCCATTGCTTAGATAAAGCCCTGCACTTGTTCCAGTATCGGTTGCATTGAATTCAAGTTTTGTAACGGCAGCATAATAATGATCAGTTTCTTTTTGCAAAACGCTTGTTCTTCCACTGTCAGGCGTTAATCTTATCCATCCTTTCCTCGAACTAAATGAGTAATTTCCTGCATCTTTTTTATTTAAAAAATGCCAGGCCAGGTCAAGACTGTTTTTTTCAAAATGATCTGTCTGCACAGTCCGCCACAATGTTCCTGTATTGGCTAAGTTTGGTTTTTTAACGGGAGCTGTGGTAGGAGCCATTCCCCAGGGGCGGTCGCCTTCCCAAATTACCGGGAAGAGTAAGGTTTGCCGGCCTTTGCCCGACCAATCATCCCCTTCATACTTTTCATAACTCTGGCCAATGGTCCACCAGCTGCCATCCTTTAACTGTATAGGAGCGGAGATATGATTGGGCCGCTTAAA
>JAKQJG010000353.1 GCA_029561305.1 Bacteroidota bacterium
ATTTTTGATACTTCAAATTTACCAACTGTCAATGTTCCTGTTTTGTCAAAAACGATGGTTGTTATTTTTCTTGCATTTTCAAAAGCAGTTCTGTTTTTAATGAGTAATCCATTTTTTGCTGATAAGGCTGTTGACTTTGCAACCACCAACGGAACTGCCAAACCCAAAGCATGAGGGCAACAGATAACAATTACTGTTACCATTCTTTCCATTGCAAAGGCTAATGATTGTCCTGTGAGATACCAATAAAGAAATGTAGCGATACCTGAAACCAATGCAATGATGGTTAGCCATCTTGCTGCTTTGTTTGCCAGTAGTTGCGTTTGTGATTTTGATTTTTGTGCATCGTCCACCAGTTTTATAACCTGCGACAAATAAGAGTCTTTGCCAGCATGAGAGACGGTAACTTTTATTGAACCATTACCATTGATTGCACCTGCAATCACTTTATCACCTTTTACTTTTTGTACGGGCTTGCTTTCGCCTGTAAGCATACTTTCATTCAGGTAGCTTTCACCTTCTAATATTATTCCATCTGCCGCCACCTTTTCTCCGGGCTTTACTAAAATAATATCGTTTGCCTTTAGTGTGTCCGTCTTTACATCATGAACCATATCGGGCATTACCATGTGAGCCTCTGATGGCATTAGCTGTACTAATAATTCTAATTCCTTAGATGCACCTGCCACGGATTTCATTTCTATCCAATGTCCTAGAAGCATGATAAGGATTAGGGTTGCTAATTCCCAAAAGAAGTCCATGCCCTGCAAACCGAATACAATTGCTACGCTGTAGATGTATGCAACTGTAATGGCGAAGCCAATTAAAAACATCATGCCGGGATTCTTTGCTTTTACTTCGTCCACCAATCCTTTTAAAAAAGGAAAGCCCCCGTAAAAGAAAACAATGCTTGCTAATGCAAACAGGATATATTGAGAACCTGCGAACAGCCAATGTACTCCTAACCAATGCTGTATCATTTCTGATAACAACATGATGGGAATAGTAAGGATAAGCACTACATAAAATCGTTTTTTGAAATCGGCAATCATCATGGCGTGGTGGTTATGACCTGCCATGCCCATTGATGGGTTTTTAGTAGTATGTTGGGAATGTTCGTCTAAATGATTGTTATGTGCATGATTCATAATTATTGTATTTGCAAATAGAAACTGCTGAACAACAAAATAGTTTTTCAGTAAAAAAATCAAGTGCTACAGAAAAATTATAGCACCTGATTAAGAAGTTATTGCTTTATCGTTTCAACTGTTTTACCGCAAGTAAGCATTTGAGAACCGTAGTAAGGGTTCTTTACTCCGCTTTCCTTACTTAGCCAGTTTGCTCCTTTGCCATCGTTTGCCATTGGACAAAACTGGTAGTAAACCGTTTCCGCTGGTTTTGCAACTTTAATTAACTCATACATATTTTTTGAAAGGCTCATAAAATGGTCTCTCTGGTGTGATATGTCTTTTGTTCCGTTTATATGTTCTGCATCTTCTTTCAGGTCGTTTAACACTTTCATCCAAACCGTGTGAACATCCATTGGTAGTTTGTCCATTTTTACTGCATTGATTGCAGTTTGCAAATCTTTTGCTTTTGCAGATGCTGTATTTCCATCAGTTTTTACCAATGCGTCTTTCAATGAAAAGTAAGTGTCAAAAACTGCTGTCAACTGGTTTGTTTCCTGTGCTGCATTGTTCATGCCATCATGCTGGTGGTTGCCATGATTTTGCATGGGCTTTGTTGTATCCTTCGCTGGCTGTGTTATCACTGCTACTTGCTTTTTCTCTCTGTCGTATTTGCAACAACCTGGTAATTTATTATACGCTGCATCAGGTGCAAGAAAACTTTGATTGTCATAACCTGCAAGAGCTATGTTTTTTAAAACTGCATCTAAAGTTGTTTTCTTACTGTCGTATGTGATAGATGCCATCTTGGTTTCTTCGTTCCAGTCGGCTTTTGAAATTTTCTTTTTGTTGGCGGCTTTTTCAATAGTGGTTTCACACATTCCGCAATTGCCATAAACTTTTACTGTTTCAGTTTTGGCATTATTTATTTGAGATTGACAAGCTGAAGTTGATAACAAGACAACGGCAGCCATTAATATGATTGATTTCATTTTACTTAGTTTTAATTTTTGATTTATTAGATGCACATTAAGCCGATGCACTTTCAAAGTGTCGGCAGATAAAAAACTAATTGTAAATCAAATTAAAAAAAAGCAATGAAGAATGTAAAGCCGTTCTCTTGGGATTTTCGGCGGAGCATTAGACACTGGAAAAGCCAGTGAAGCTGGTTTTATCTCAAAGCTAAAGTCAGCAACGGGAGTAGTTAATGCAGGAACATCTAAAAACTGAATATACTGTGCAGTTGCACTCTTTTGATGTTCGGTTTTAAGTTTTACTTGCTTGTGTTCATCTTTGCAGCAACCGCCTTTCTTTTCCTTCATGCCACATTTGCCACATTCTTTGTCTTTCTCACCATGCCATAAACTCCAACCAACAAGTTCGTTCATGCAATAGTGCATGTGAATAGTTGCCCCCATGGTTGCAGAACCATAGATTAAGAGAAGTAATATGACAACTATTTTTTTCACTTTAGCAAAGATAGGTTTTTAAAAAGTACTGGTTTTATAGCATGGTAATCAGCATAATTCCACTCATGGCAATCATTAAGGCATCTTCAATAATCGTTACCGTACTCATTGGCAGGTTAAAAACTGCACCCAAACAGGCACATTGTATTTTTCTTTTGTTTAATACACTCTGCAATACCCCGATAATGCTGATTGTCATTACAACCAACGTAACAATATTTGTAATTAAAGGTTGAAAGTTGGTAGCGTAGGCAATGCCCAAACCCAACTCTATAAAGGCATAAATGAAGCCCCATGCTTTTAACTTCTTAGCAACAATATCATACATGCTGTAACTTTCAGCAAAGCCCTTTAGGTCAAGCATTTTAAAAAAAGAAAAAGTAAGAAAGAAACCTGCCATAAAAATATTCATGGCTTGCATCCAATGAAATTGATTTTGATGTGTACCTGCAATGATTGAAATGGTAGTTACATAAGCAAAAATTATTAAAATTGGTTTGTAGGTAGAAAACCAATTTTGGGCTTCCTCTGCCGCTTCGTTGTATTCTATTGCAGTAATGGAATATTTTTTATCTAAAGCATTTTGAAAAGTGGATAATGCGATATGCTTGTCCATTGAAATAGTTGCCGTTTGGTTGACTTTTGAAACTTCCACTTCGGTAACATTTGGCAACATGAGTAAACTACTTTTTACTTTGGCTTCGCAAATGCCGCACGTCATGCCAGTGATTTTATACGTGTGTGTCATTGTTTTTTTGTTTTACACAAAGGTAATTTGGCTTGTCCGGGGCGCTGTTGTGGAATTTTGTATTAGAGTTGTAACTTTTACAGTTCCTCGATATTTTTTCGTTTATCCTCCTTTAGCGATTTAAAGTAACTGGGCGTAAAACCTGTAATTTTTTTAAATTGGTTAGATAAATAAGCAACGCTGCTATAACCCAATTGGTAAGCAATTTCAGACAAGCTCAGTTCATCATAAACGATCAGTTCCTTTACTTTTTCAATCCGTTGTGTGATAAAGTATTTTTCAATGGTTGTTCCTTCTACTTCAGAAAAAAGATTGCTCAGGTAATTATAGTCCTGGTGTATTTGCGAGCTAATAAATTGAGAAAGGTTTGTCTTTATATTCTGGTCGGAATGATGCACCAATGTTACAATTGCAGTTTTTATTTTTTCGATTGTCTGGCTTTTTTTATCGTCTATAATTTCAAAGCCCAGCGATTTTAATGAATTGTCCAACTGTGCTAACTGATCTTTTGATAAAACGCCTTGTATTTCTACTTCGCCCAGGTTAACAAATATTGGCTGGTACCCATTATTTTCCAAATGGGATTTTACGACCATTTTACATCTGCTGCAAACCATGTTTTTAATATAAAGTTTCATACTGTCAGTTCAACTGGTGATGGTTTGCAAATGTATTGAAACCTCTCAACCGGCAGAACAGGAAATTATTGGTCGTTTTACAGCATACAGTCTGAAAGAAGGTCCAATGGTTGATAGGGAATCAGGGTTTCGAAGAAGTGCCTGTGGATTAGCTACCGAATATAGCTTTACCGCAAGGTTGCCAGGTTGGTAAAGATTGGGTTTGGACTAAGGACAGCGAAAAATTCAATCTGTAGATTCAGGCAATTACGCCGCGGCCTATGAGTATCAATATGATAACGCCTACGATTATCCTGTAGATACCCCACACAAAAAAACCATGCTTTTTTAAAAAGCCGATAAAAAATTTAATGGCGATCAGCGCCACAACAAAGGAAACGATGCTGCCAAACAGCAGCAAACCAAGGTTAGATGTATTGAGTACTTCCGGGTGTTGGGTATAAGTATCATAAAAACTCTTTACCGATGCCAGGAACATGGTTGGCACGGCCAGGAAAAAAGAAAATTCAGCAGCTTCATGCCGGGTGAGTTTTTGTGCCATGCCGGTTACAATAGTGGCAGCACTGCGGCTGAGGCCGGGAAACAGTACAGCTAACGTTTGCCCGCAACCGATCACAAATGCCCTGCGATAATTGATAGACTGCTCATCGCTGAACATAGGATGATTGAATAACTTATCTATAAACAAGAGGATAATGCCGCCGCCGATCATTACATAGGCAATAAAAGTTACGTTATCCAGCGCTGAATCTATTTTGTTTTTAAATAGCAACGCTACAATAATAGAAGGTATTACACCCAGGATCAGTTTGAGATAAAATTCCGGTCGTTTGAAGTTGAAGAATTTTTTATGGTAGAGCACCACTACCGCTACAATCGCCGCCAGTTGTATCACCACTTCAAACATGTTGGTAAAGGGCGTGGGTACTTTAATACCGATCAGCGGGCCGGCAAACTTCATGTGTGCAGTAGAAGAGATGGGCAAAAATTCTGTGAGCCCTTCCACTACTGCAATTATAAAAGCCTGAAAAAAATCCATCAGATTGTAGCATTTAGAATAGTAAAAAAGCACTGCAATATACAGTGCTTTTAATGTGTTTATTCAACGTTGCTATAAAGCAATTATTAAACTTGTTCGCTTTTAGGTTTTCTCATGATCGCAAAGATCTCTATCACAAAACCGGCCATGATCAGGATGGGGGCAATGGTAATACGGGTGGTACTATAAATCTCGTCATCATTAAATTTAGTAGGGTCAGCACTTTTGCCGCCCGCCATCAAAATAAAACCCAGTGTCATCACTGCCACGCCTGCCAGCATCCATATATAGTTGTCCCTTGTAAAAAGGGGGTTTGCCGGGGACTTGGCCGCCTTTGCAGGTTGTTGTTTCTTTACTGTCGCCATCACTTACATTTTAGGGTGCAAATAAAGCACTATTTTTTCAAACGGGATTAATAAAGGTCGTCCAATTTCATCCGGAGGTATTTCAGTACTGAGCGGTGGGTACTGGCAACAGAAATAACTATTCCCAGTATTAGGATACCCATAATGATCAGCAGCATATTATTGCCATCCCTCAACTGGTGCAGCCAGGGCACAAATTTTTCTATCAGCAGCACACAGGCATACACCGCCACAATTGCA
>JAKQJG010000357.1 GCA_029561305.1 Bacteroidota bacterium
CATACATGTTTAATTCATTATCAGAGAAATTAGAATCCGCCTTTAAAAACCTTAAAGGCGAAGGCCGCATCAACGAGCTCAACATCGCCAATACTGTTAAGGATATAAGAAGAGCGCTGGTAGATGCAGACGTGAACTATAAGATCGCCAAAGAGTTTACTGATAAAGTAAAAGATAAAGCACTGGGCTCAAAAGTTTTGCTGTCGGTAAACCCCGGTCAGCAGATGGTTAAAATTGTGCAGGATGAACTGACAGAATTAATGGGCGGTACCGAAAGTGAGTTTAATATCACCGGAGCGCCGGCCATTATCCTTATCGCAGGGTTACAGGGTAGTGGTAAAACCACCTTCAGCGGTAAACTGGCCAATTATCTTAAAACAAAAAAAGGAAAATCGCCATTGCTGGTGGCCGCAGATATTTATCGCCCTGCAGCGATTGACCAGTTGCAGGTACTCGGTGGACAAATAGGCGTGGATGTTTTTGCAGAAAGAGAGAATAAAGATGCAGTAAGTATTGTGCAGAATGCTATCCTGGAAGCAAAAGCAAAAAATAAGAATGTGATCATTGTGGATACAGCAGGCCGTTTGGCTGTTGATGAAGTGATGATGACAGAAGTTGCCAATATAAAAGCTGCTATCAACCCCCAGGAAATATTATTTGTGGTGGATAGTATGACGGGACAGGATGCTGTGAATACTGCTGCAGCGTTTAACGAACGGCTTGATTTTACCGGTGTGGTACTTACCAAACTGGATGGTGATACAAGGGGTGGTGCTGCGTTGTCTATCAAGTATACGGTTAACAAACCCATCAAATTCAGCAGCAGTGGTGAAAAGATGGACACGCTGGATGTATTTTATCCCGAGAGGATGGCACAGCGTATTTTGGGCATGGGCGACATCGTTAGTTTGGTGGAAAAAGCACAAGAACAGTTTGACGAAGCCGAAGCTAAAAAACTGGAGAAGAAGATCCGTAAGAACCAGTTTGATTTTGAGGATTTCAAAACCCAGTTGCAGCAGATCAAGAAAATGGGTAACCTGAAAGATTTGCTTGGTATGATACCTGGTGTGGGCAAACAAATAAAGGATCTTGACATCAATGATGATGCATTTAAGGGCATTGAAGCCATGATCAATTCAATGACGCTGGAAGAAAGAAGAAACCCCGATGTGATCAACCCGGGCCGTAAACAACGCATTGCCAAAGGCAGTGGCAAGGACATTGCAGAAGTAAACCAGTTTTTAAAGCAGTTTGAACAGATGAAGGATATGATGAAAATGATGAATAAAATGCCCATGGGCAGGATGCCTGGCATGGGGATGAAGAGGTAAGAGAATACTTTTTTATAGGGACTGCTAAAACCGGCCCTTCTTTATAAAATATTGCAGTAATTTTATTGGTCTCCCGGCAACCATCGACTAAAAGGGTTCGATTAATTAAGCAAAGAGTAAAATAAGCCGGGCATTAAGAAACAATATTAAAAGGGAATACTTTGCCAGACAGGCAGCAACTCAAAAATATCATCCAGGGTTGCGTAAATGCAAACAGGCAGAGCCAGAAGGAGTTCTATCAACTCTACTATGGCTTTGCTATGGGTATCTGTATGCGTTATTGTAACACACATGATGACGCAATGGAAGTAGTGAATGATGGATTTATCAAGATATACAGAACGTTGCCACACTTTGAACCCCGGCACGAAAATTTTGAGGCCTCATTGATGGGTTGGATGAAAAGTATTATTATCAATACGTCGATAGACCATTTCCGGAAAAACAAGAATAGTTACCTGGTAGGTGACATAAAGGAAGAACACCAGGAAATGACCGATGCAGATGCATCGGCGCTTGACCGGATGAGTTATAAAGAGATCATGGAATTGGTTCAGCGTTTATCCCCTGGTTATCGTGCGGTTTTTAACCTGCATGTAATTGACGGGTTCAAACACGAAGAAATAGCCCAGCAGCTAAACATTTCTGTAGGAACGTCTAAATCAAACCTTGCGAAAGCAAGGGTCAATATCCAGAAAATGCTGAAAGAAGCAAACCTTAAATTTTATGAGCAGCAAAAAGCCGTTTGATCATATTGAGGATAAGATAAAGCAAGCTGCTGAAAACAACTTGCCTGTCTTTGATGAAAAGGCATGGCAGGCTATGGAAGAAAAGCTTGATAAGGATAAGAAAAAGCGCAGGCCACTTATATGGTGGTTTATTTTGCCATTGTTGCTGGCAGGTGGCTGGGCAATCTACAATAAATACGATGGCAAGACGGATGAAACCCAAACAGCTGCTGTGACGAATACAGGGAATAAAAATAATAACGGTAATAAGCAGGAATCAACCTCAAAAAATCTGGCAGCCGATACGCCGGAAGATGGGGAATTAGTTAGTACAACGGTAACCGGCCGGGAGGTTACAAATGCAGACCGGAAAACCATTGATGTAAAAATCAATCAACAGCAACCAGCAGCAAATTCTTTTTTACAGGATGTTGTTACATCAGGAAACAACACCAGTTCCCTGTACAAAAACAAAAAGATTGTGGGTAAAAAGAAAGGAAAAATTAAATCAACCGTTACCGGTGCAGAAGCCGATGAAATAACAAACACTACAATAACCGGGGACGATAATTTACCACAAAAGGATGTTGCAGTAAATGAACTGGAACTTGAAAAAGTAACTAAAGAAACAGCACCAGTTGTTACTCCGGAACAAAAGAGCGAAACATTGGCGCAGGAAACTAAAACAGTTGAAAGGCTTACTGAAAAAAAGGTGGAAGAAAAAGATGCAACGCCTGCAGAAAAAATGAGGCAGAAGAAAAAACAAAAAGATAACGGTTTGTATTTACTGGCAGCAGGCGGTGCTGATGCAGGCAGTACAAAATTGCTTTCGTTTGCCAACAGCAGTATTACGCCAAAATATGGGGTGGGTATTGGCTACCGGTTTAATAAAAGATGGAGTGTTCAAACAGGCTTTTATGCAAATAATAAAAAGTATGTTGCGGGCGCTGCAGATTACAAGTTTAAACCAGGTTCACCAATGACTGCCTACACCATTGATAAAATAAAAGCGGCCTGCCTGGTGTATGAAATTCCTGTAACGGTGCGCTATGATATCGTGAGCAGGCCATCATTTATTTTATATGTAACTGGAAGTGCGGAATCGTATATCATTCAAAAGGAAAAATATAATTGTTCTTATTGGTATTACAATAATATCTACGAACAGGAATGGAAATACAGCGGTAACAGGCATTTGTTTTCAACTGCCATGTTCTCTGTTGGTATTGAAAAACCACTCTCTTCAAAATTCTCCCTGCTGGCAGAGCCGTCTGTCAGTATCCCTTTGTCTGGTGTAGGCGATGGTAAAATGAATATCTATTCAGCTGCTGCCCTGTTGGGTATAAAATACTATCCGTTTAAAAAGTAGTTTTATATTAAGGCAACTTTTTTTAAGTTGTTTACGAAAGGATATAAAACTGCCTGATGAAAGTTCAACAATTCCTTAGTGTAAATCGTATATCCGTTCTCGTAAGTATCATTTTTTTATTTTCCTGCAGTAAAGAAAGCAATCCACCAGGGCCGGCTGCCGATCCTTGTGCAGGCAAAACAATCGTACTCACTGCAGCAGCAACTGCATCTTCTCCCTGCGGCAACACCGGCACTGTTACGGTATCCGCCACCGGTAGTACGGGTTTTGCTTTCAAATTGAACAACAGTGGCGCTTACCAGGCTTCGGGTACCTTCAACAGCGTGCCTGCAGGTACATATACCGTTTTTGCAAAAGATGCAGCTGGTTGTGAAAAAACAACCTCTGTAACAGTGAACGGGACGGGAGTGCCGGGGCCTTTATTTGCGGCGGTTAAAACTTTAATGAGCGGTACCTGCCAGCCTTGTCATAATAACAGCACCCAAAATGGTGGTATGAACTGGGCGAACCAATGTAACATCATACAATTTCAAAGTCGTATTAAAATAAGAGCAGTTGATGAAGGCTCCATGCCACAAGGGGGGCCGGAATTATCACCCGCCCAAAAAGCCATTATCACCGGCTGGATTACCGCCGGCGGCAGGCTGGAGGATTAATTTCCAAATTGTACCCCTGATTTAATCCTGCTCAGCAACAAATTGTAGCAACTTCTCACCAGCCTGTCGGCTACTTGCTGACGGGTTGGGTTAATTGTATTATTGTTGTTATTGATCAATGCCCAGTCATTTGAAGTAAGCGCTCTTTTGTCACCAGTGTATGTGGCAGTTTCCACACTCCAGTCATCATAACCAGGAAAGCGGTCGAATAATAAATTTCTCCCGGTAGCCTGGTCATAAATGCGGCTTTCCAATGTAGCCCTGCTTTGCATGTATCTTTTTGTTATAAAGACTTTTGCATACACCAAACCGTATATGGGTTTTGGTGGATTTGTTTTAGTAGAACCCGTTTGAACTTCAATGCTCCGGTTAATAGTTTGTCGGTCCGTATACACCTGTCCAACAAACAGCTCAGTAAAATTAAGTTCAACCACCCTGTCTGCCCGGATTCTTCTTGAGTTGGCATCCCAGTCAGAATAAAAGCGTACATCGCTGTAAGATTGGTTGTTGAGATCTGTAATGATCTGCTGCTGCAGCCAGTCATTTTGAAATCCCCAGTGATTCCATCCAAAATTGTTGTAGTTAGCAGCCCTCACGATCACTTTAATGGTGGCCCGGTCAAGTGCTTCGGTCATCAGTGTTCTTACATTTTCGTAGCCAGGTAAAATTCTATTGGCCTTCGAGAAATATTCATAAGCACTTTTGGCTGATTGCCGGTTATCATAGGTCATATATTCCAGGCCCTGGTTATAATATTCTTTGGCTGCATTGTTCTTCGCTTTTATAATTTCAGCCGAGGGATCCCAAAGACCAACTACTGCTGTTTTTGCAGCCGGGATCGCATTTACCTGTTCATACATTTGCTGCAATACTCCATATTCTTTTGCCAGGGCCATATACCTGTCGCCCGGTGGCAGGGTAGTGTAACTGGCTTCTGTCAATAATTTTCTTTTGTCGAGCGCTGTTTGATAAGCACTGGGAAGAAGGTCGAGTGCTTCTTTATCGCTGGCATTTTTTTGCAATCTTTCCAGTAATTCAAATACTGTTTTATCCTCCAATGTGTAATATTTTTTGAGTTTATTGGAAGAACCACAGCCGATAACATACAAGGATAGCAGCAGTAAAAGGAGCTTTTTCATATCTAATTTTTACAGATATCGGCTCTAAAACAGCCGTATTGTAAATATAATGACATTAAATGCCGCTGGCAATGAGGCAGGGGGATTAATTATTTGGATATTGTTTTACAGCTTATTATCTTCGCCGTCCCTTATTTAAGGGGAGTTAAACCCTATTTTGTAACCCAAAAAAATGTCTATTTTTTATGGCTGTTAAAATGAGACTGCAACGCCATGGCTCTAAAAAGAGGCCATTCTATTTCATCGTTGTGGCAGACGCAAGAAGTCCACGTGATGGCAAATTCATTCAGAAACTTGGTACGTACAATCCACTGACCGTTCCGGCTACCATCCAGATCGATCGTCAGAAAGCATTGGACTGGCTGCACAAAGGTGCTCAGCCAACCGATACTGTACGCCGCATCCTTTCATTTAAGGGTGTATTGTATTTGAAACATTTGCTTCGTGGTGTAACCTTAGGTCTGTTCGACGAAACGGTTGCCATGCAGAAATTTACTGTATGGACCTCTGAACATGATACCCATGTAGCGAAGCGCCATGCTGCCCACAAAAAAGCAAGAAGGGACGACCGCAATCAACCTGTCGTAAGAAAGGTTGAAACTGCAACAGCACCTGAAGCTCCGGCAGCACCCGCAGAAGAAGCAAAGACAGAAGAGTAACCAAACCTCTGTAAGGAAATTCTTAAAGCAATCTCTTATGGGGTTGCTTTTTTTATGGTTTAAATGCTATAGTAAATCGATTAAACCCA
>JAKQJG010000362.1 GCA_029561305.1 Bacteroidota bacterium
CCTTGCTTAACAACAAATCCATCACCGCAGCACTTCACTAATTTGAATCACTGGCTGTATATCGGTATAGTTTGGAATGTCATTTCTTATTTTTTCCGCATGTGGCCCAAATGATTTTTGAAAAGCCGATAACCTGTCAAAGTATAAATATCCTATTGCTGCATACGGAATGGGATCAGCCGGCGTTCTGCCTCCAATGCCTTTGTCAATTCCATATAACTTTAACGAGTCGCCCAGTAAGCTTGCCACCAGCGGCATGTGCTTGTTGGCATAATAATCCATGTCAAATTTTTTCCCCTCCGCATTTGGATAAAGGATCGTCACCTTGATCATACCTTTTTTGATAAGTGTATTCTCATTAACTGATGGTTGCTGAAAACCGACAATAACTGCAACGACTATCACCAGTGCGGCAAAGGAGATAATTTTTGTATTCATGGTGATTGGTTTTTATAGTGAAACAGTGGGCGCTTTTATTTAAACTTAGTAAGCTAAAAAAAAGCACTTATCAAAAACTTACAATCGCAGTTAACTTTTAAACAATTTGAATCAACTGTTGATTCAAACTGTTTATTAAAGGCGATTTATTTTACTAAATTCTTAAAAGCGGATCCAAAGATCAAGTAACTGGTATTACCACCGATCGTGCCTTCATTCTGTCCCCAGAAAAATGGCCAGTCGTCGTAGTTTTCAAAATGGTCAGGCTGCCTGAACAATAAACCCGGAGCAAGGTTGCCCGGTATAAAGGAAAAGTCAGCCCTGTTGTTACCGTAAAAAACTGCTTTAGGTCGTGTAGCCCCCACCGTTGCCACCAACGAATAATTATGATATGGATGGCATCCATATAACCAGTTTGCAGCCTTAAAAGCATGGCTTTCATCAATGATATGCGGGAAATATTTACTGGCAAAACAAATGGTCGTGCCAAAATTCACCACATCGCCGCTGCCTGCCCAGTTACGAAGACCGATGGGTACACCGTAAGGATTATCTTTTTCAAGGTTAGCGATATATGCTTTATATTTTACAATATAAGGCTGCAGTTTTTCTTTGTAAGCCGCATCCATATGCGGTATGGCATCCAATGCAGTAAGAAGCACAAAAGTGAGGTTGCGATCAAGAACGGGCCACAAAAGTTCCTGGAATTTATCAACGTATTGTTTCTCCCCGGTTGCGATATATAGTTGAAGATTCGTTGAAATATTTGCTGCTGCACCCCATGACCTCCGGGTGCTATCCACCGGTTGATTGGCCAACAATTCCGCTGACTCTTTCAACAGTCTTTTTGACTGTACCAACGCCCTTGCCGAAAGATCGTCGTTGTAATCTTTTAGTGCCCGGCTTGCTGCGGCAAACATGGTTGCTGCTGCAAGGTCAAGACCAGGATTGCGGCTTGTAAATGCCCACAGATCATCCTTCACGCCACTTGAACGGCCGTCTGCTGCTATTTCGTAAGCGCCAAGTTTTGGATCATACGGAAGACCGTCTGTTAGCGAGGCTGCATCACCCAGGTGATGGTAATTGTCAAGCACGGCATTGGAGAGTGTTTGAGACATGTGGCCGATAATTTCTGCCTGGGCTACCAGGTTCAACGTGCCGTGTTCAATAAACTGCAATACGTCTGGTGTTCCATCGGGCCGGTGAAGATCCACATAGCGTTGCTTTTGATCAACAAAAGTCTGATCCCTTAGCGGTTTAAAAGATTCCCATGTTCTCACAAAATTTTGTACCACGCTGATATTTGCACCGGTCTCAATATCGAAATCACCTGCATCAAAAAAACCACCAATATTTAATCCCGGGATCAATTCAAGCGGTTGATACTTTGTATCTGTTGTTGGCCCCTGTGCATGAAGATCGAAGTGATCGGTGTTAGGTGGAGCCTGGCGGTAACCTTCTTTAAAGGGCTCACCGTGCCATACCCTGTACGCTTCGTTTACAAACATGTGATTCATGTGTATGGGGATCCATATATCGCTGGTGGCATCAGTGATCTTATCGTAAACGTTGTTCTGTATTAAAAAGTTATTGGTTTTAATATCGCCATATTGAATGTAGTATATGCCGGGCGTTTTTACTGAGGAGAAATCAAACTTTACATAGTTGTATTTAAAATAGTTTCCCCAGGGCGTAATGTTGCCGGTGAATACTTTGGTTGATTTGCCATCGTCGCCGATCTTATACAAAGAAGAAGTTATCTGCGGTTTGTCTGTCTTATCCAGCTCGATCACCGCAACTTTGGGCTGCGACGGAAGGTACCCAACTTGTGAGAAACCGATATTTGGTTCCCGTATCCACCCATTCACTGCATTTGGTTCAACGATCCAGCTCAGCACTTTTCCTGTTTTTCCTGCCGGTAATAAACTACGCATAACAAACCAGCCATTTTGTGCCAGCATGCGGCCATCAAACAATAGCAGGTCAGCATCCAATGAGGTGATTTTTATCATACGTGAGGGATCATCCGGTGCAAGAAGAAAGCTGCGCCCTGTTTCAAGTGGCAGTGGATCAATATATTTGCCCGTTCCCCTGTCATCGGAAGTTTTATATCCCTTAAACTGCTTTGGTTTTTCACTGTTAGGCCGGGTAACGGTGTTGCCTACTACATATCGTGGGAAACGGTTATAGCGCCCATCCACCAGGTAGGTTTTTTGCCAATATTGAGAAGGTAGAAACTCCAGGTTAAATCCTGCACTGCCTTCCAATGCTTTGGGAATGGGTTGATCAAGGTACACCGCTATTTCAACAGCCTTACCCTTGGCCGTTACTACCACCCTTGATTCAAATTTGTAATCTTCATACTTCAAGGTAGCCTCAATGGTTTTAGCGGCAGCGTTTACTTTCCGGTTGGAAATATTTGGTACAAGGTCCCACTGCTCCGGCGTGTTGGAAAGCCGTACAGCACCTCCCTGTGCTGTTCTCACACCGTGGTGAATCAATTCAATACCGGCGTTCTTTTCATCGTTGAAGCCCCCGGTAAAAAGATTGTTGTACACCAGTACGTTTACGCCTTGTGTTTCAAAATACTCAAGCTTGTTAAGTTTCAAATCCTGGGCTGAAGCATACTGAAATGCCAGCATTAGTTGCAATGCAACCAATAAAAGTTTTTGTTTTGCCATATTAATGAGAGAGAAATGATTCGTTTACGTTGAACAATTGGAATAGAATGAAGATAACACAAAATGCTTTATATGCAGTACGCTGTTCATTTGAATTAACCCAATGTGTTCAGTATTTCTAAACCTGCATCCCAATTGGAATGCCCTGAATCTGCATTAATATGCCCGGCATCACCAATAAAGATCAACTGGCTGCCCCAGTTTTGGGAAAATAGTGTAGTTCTTTCTT
>JAKQJG010000388.1 GCA_029561305.1 Bacteroidota bacterium
CCAAAACAACAGCAGCGGAATACTCTCTTCAAAAAAAATATCTTTTAATACCTGCGTAGAAAGATTGTTGCACCATGGCTTTGTTTCGGGCAGTGCAGCGGTTAATGTCACCGTTTCTTTTTTCACCGGCATCAGGCCGCATTGTTTATAATTGTACAGCAGTGCTGCTGATTGCAGAAATTTTTCCTCTTTATCCGCCACTTCATTTGACTGGATCAATGCAAAAGCTCCTGCCAGTTCTTCGGGCATATCCCTGTTATCCGGCATTTTTTTATCGGTGCCGAGCATTGCGGTGTTGATGATGTTATCCCAGGATTGCATCCTTAAGCAGTTTCTTCGTCAATAATTTTATACACTTTCCCTTTTTTGTCAAACGCATAAATGGCTATATAGGAAAAGCTATTGTTTAAAGCCAGGTTCGCATCAATTTCTGTGTCGAAATCATCCATGATTTTCCCTTCTGACTGAAGCTGTTCATTGAGTTCCCTTTCTGTTTCTTCATGATACTTAACCACCATCATCAACCTGAATGCTGTTTCACCATTTTCTGCTATATACATTTTATTACAGGTTCTTTCTTGCAGTTTATCTTCCTCATATAGATCAACAAATAAGGCATCGTAACCATCATAAGCCAAATCAAACAATTCTATCTCTTCATTAAGCCGGGTTTTAATTTTTACTTTGGCCACCAGCGGGTCATCTGACATCATAATGGTTTCTTCCACTACCTCCCCAAAAAATGAAACCGTAAACCATTCCTCTTTTCTTTCACTCATCAGTTTAGCTGCCCAGGTTTGGTTGGATAGCTTTCCAATATAGGGATACATGTCTTCATCCGGCAGGCTGGTACTGCCATGTACCTGCACAGAACCTTTCCTGCTTTTATACAAAGTTTCCAGTTTGTGACGGTATGCCGGCTTTGTATAAACGGGTGCAAAAAAGGATGTTATGTTTTTTAAAAGACTCATGTTGTTAATGTTGCTTACAGTATGGTATAAACATCCTCATTCCAAACACCAACCGGTTCGTACCATTCACTTTTACCGATCACCGCCATATCCAGAGCACGGCCACCGCTGAGTGACAACAGTTTCCAGATGGTTTTATGATGATTTTTAATGGGCATTAAATTAAATGCGGTATCCTGCAGCCACCATTGATTATCATACTGCACCGGTGTCAATTGCTGCACAATATATGGCCGCTCTGCCCGTACAGGCTGCAATGCACACTGTTCCGTTTCTGCCTGTACTACCTGCTCCCAGTGACCCATACCCGAAAATTCAGCCACCGCACTGGCAGCAACCTGTCTCTTTATAATGGCTCTTAACGGTGTCACCGATGGAAAGAAAACCAGTTCAGCCTGTATATACATACCGGGTGTAAGGGTTAATTGTCCTCCCTGCCCCCGAACGATGAACTGCAATACCAGCGCATATTGGTTGCTGTTAGTTCCATACAGCCAGTTTCTTTCCGTGGTAATACTATCCACTTCCGTTACCTGTTTGGCGAGTATGAGCCAGGCGTCTGTGATACCCGTTTGCTCTTTTAACTCCTCCTGGTTTTGTGTAAACCCGATCCATGTCCTGATATCCTGCACCAATGGTCCCTGCAAGTTGTTGCTGTTGGTAAATCCTTCTGTTATCAGAAAGATATTAAGTAACTGCTCCATAAAACGGGCCTGCCAGCCCTCCGCATAAAAGTTGGTTTCTGCCAGGTTTCGTATCATATTAGCCAAACCGGGCGCCTGTGCATCCACCATTCTTTTGACCATCGCATCAAACCAGGCAAAACCTTTCTCCGGCATATTCAAAATTCCGTTCCGTACAATATCCTTCATCCACAATCTCAGTTCGGCTATACCATCGGTCACTTTCTGTTGCCTTGCTTGCTGGCGTTTTGCCTGGGCCGCTTCATCCACCGGTTTGTCTTCCTGTATTACTTTCTTTTCCTGTTTCTCAGACCGCTTTTCTATCCACTCCTTTACCCAGGCCGGGGCATTGTTATCTGTAAAAGTATTTTGTTGGCGGCTGTACAACAGCAATAAGCCAAGCCCATGTTTGCAGGGAAATTTTCTGCTGGGGCAGGAACATTTAAAGGCAATATTGGTAAGGTCAACCTGGGTCTGATAAGGCTTGCTGCCGCTGCCCTGTGCTTCACCCCAGAGAGCGAATTCATTTACACCTTTACTCACCCATTTAGCAGGGCTTGACAGATCTTTCCCTGATTTTTTAGAGGCTTCATCAGGTGCAAGAGTTAGTATCTGGTCTTCGGTAAGATTCAAGGGAGAAATTTTCTGTAAAGTAATAAAAACGGGGATATGAACGGCAGGGTGAATGGCAAAGGTTTTATTCTTTGTGTTGGCCACACAATAAGTTTTTCAAAGCAAGTACCTGCATAAATTTATAATAGTTGATTGCTTAGTAACGAATGGCATCGGCAGACACCTCGCCTGGGAAATGCAGGAG
>JAKQJG010000392.1 GCA_029561305.1 Bacteroidota bacterium
GTTTTTAAAGGGGAGTATTATTTGTTTGCTTCAAAGTCTGGTGGTTATTTCCATTCGACAGATCTGATTAACTGGGACCTGATCACAACCAAAGATCTGCCGCTGGAACATTATGCACCTACGGCAGTAGTAATGAATGATACATTGTATTTTATGGCTTCGGCACCAGCGCCAGTAAAAATTTATAAGACAGCCGATCCAAAATCCGGTAACTGGCAGGTGGCCAATGCTGCTTTTCCAATTGGGATGATTGACCCCGATCTGTATGTGGATGATGATGGCAAATTGTTTTTCTATTATGGTTGTTCAGACATCAACCCGTTGTATGGTGTGGAATTAGATCCTATAACATTAAACCCTATCGGGAAACCCATTGCAATTATGAACAGCAATAAAGAAGTAAATGGATGGGAACGAAAAGGCGACTATAATGATGCCCCCGGCAGGCCATGGATCGAAGGAGCGTGGATGACGAAATACAAAGGAAAATACTATCTGCAGTATGCAGGTCCGGGTACAGAATATAAAAGTTACAGCGATGGCGTATATATTGCCGATCAGCCGCTGGGGCCTTTTACTATTGCAGTAAACAATCCATTTTCGTACAGGCCTGAGGGTTTTATTGCCAGCGCAGGACATAGCAGCACTTTCCAGGATAAGTATGGCAACTACCTGCGCATTTCCACCATGACCATTTCCCAAAAACACATGTTTGAACGCCGGCTGGGAATATTTCCTGCCTTCTTTGACAAGGACGGCGAACTACATACTTACACCGGCTTTGGCGATTTCCCTTATACCATACCAACAAAAAAGATAACTACTGCTGATGAAATTTTCCCGGGATGGATGTTGCTTTCTTACAAGAAGCCCGTTCAGGTTTCATCTGAATTGCCTGGTCATCCAAAAGCTTTTGCTGCCGATGAAGAAATACGCAGCTATTGGAGTGCGACAACAGGCAAAAAAGGTGAATGGATAACAATGGACCTGCAACAGGAATGTACTGTCAACGCTGTACAGGTAAACTATGCAGAGAACGAAACAACATTGTTTGGCCGCAGCGATGAAATGTATTACCAGTATTTATTGGAATACTCCACAGACAATAAAA
>JAKQJG010000393.1 GCA_029561305.1 Bacteroidota bacterium
GTCTGTCGTCATGATACGCGGCTATAACGCAAGTGGCGGTCTATCATATGGTTCAGGTGTTGTGGTTGCAAAAAACACTGTCATTACCAATTGTCATATTTTTCGCAGTACAAAAGAGCCGTGGGTAGCCCGTGGCGAAGATTCTTACCCTATTGAATCAGTAAAGGCTGACCGCTGGCGCGATTTATGTTTAGTCACCACCTCAACCCTGCCGCTCAACCCGGCACCGCTTGGTAAGTGGGACAACATTAAACGTGGTCAAGAGATACTTTCCATGGGGCATTCTAACGGTGTGCCAAACCCTTTAACTTCAGCGGGTGCGGTAAAATCGACCTATATGTTTGACGGCGGCCATGTCATTAGAAGCAGTGCAAAATTTCTGATGGGGGCAAGCGGTAGCGGTATTTTTGACCTTGAAGGTAATTTACTTGGCATTAATACCTTTAAAACACCAGGCAGGCCAGCGTATTTTTATTCACTACCGATTGAATGGCTGGCAGATTTAGAAAAACAACCTGTTGAGACAACATTCCCCATCGTCGGTAAAACATTTTGGGAAGAAGATGACAATAAAAAGCCTTTCTTCATGCAGGTGGCGCTACCAGAAATACACCAAGATTGGCCTAAACTGGCTGAAGTAGCGCAAAACTGGGTAGTCGCTGAACCTAAAAACTCCGATGCTTGGTACGCGCTGGGCGAAGCTCAAGAAAATCTGTTCAAAATTGACGAAGCAAAACAGTCTTACCAAAAATCCGTTGCGTTGGACGCGAGCAATACGGACGCGCTTTTCCGGTTAGGCGTTATTGCGCAATCGGAAGGTGACAAATCAACCGTGCATGATATTCATGTTGCCATCAACAACATCAATAAAGAGCTCGCGCAAGAGTACAGCCAATTACTTGGCTGTAAGCAAGTATGTTAAGTCTGCATAAAAGTGGCACCTTAGCAGTGTAATACACAGCAATATTGATTTTTAAATGCCCCAATTTAACGCTTTACCCACATATAAAGGACCCTAAAATGAAATTTCTCGCAATGCTCGCCCTACTTTTACCACTTGCATGTAACGCCGCCAATGCGGAATATTTAAAAATTTATTTAATGCAGCCCAAAAACACCATCCTCAACAAAATGGATGGCGTAGATGAAATGGACCGCTATGTAAAAGAAGTTGAAGTGACGATTAACCAAAAACTTGCAGCGCTCACCAC
>JAKQJG010000411.1 GCA_029561305.1 Bacteroidota bacterium
ATGAAAATATGCAGATAAAACCCCTCCTCGCAAAAAGCTGGGATATTACCACTGATAACCTCGTATTTACTTTTCACTTGCGTACTGATGTTTTTTTTCATGATGACGAGGCCTTCGAAAATGGAAATGGCAGAAGACTGACTGCTGAAGATGTATTGTACAGTTTCAGCCGAATCATGGACAAGAATACTGCAAGTCCGGGTGCATGGATTTTTAATAACCGTGTTGACTCCATACAGCCATTTACAGCCATCAATGATTCCACTTTTCAATTAAAATTACAACGGCCTTTTCAGCCCATACTAGGCATATTAAGTATGCAGTATTGTTCCATTATCCCTGTAGAAGCAGTTGAAAAATATGGCAGCAATTTTCGCAGTCATCCTGTAGGCACAGGACCATTCGCCTTTGTAGCCTGGGAAGAGGGACAGGCATTGGTATTAAAAAAGAACGACCAGTATTTTGAAAAAGATGAAAGCGGGCAGGCGTTACCGTACCTGGATGGAATAAAAGTTTCTTTCTTCGACAGCAAGGCAACAGAGTTCCTGGAATTTCAGCAGCGCAGGCTCGATTTTATCAATGACATTGAGGCTTCTTTTAAAGATGAAGTATTGACCAAGACCGGCAACCTGAAAAAAGAGTGGGCCGGTAAACTGGTGTTGCAAAAACATCCCTATCTCAATATCGAGTATTTCGGCATATTGGTCGACAGCAACAATGCGCTGGTAAAACAATCGCCACTTCGTTTGCAAAAGATACGGCAGGCTATCAATGTTGGTTTTGACAGGAGAAAGATGATGCTCTACCTCCGCAATTCTATTGGCATTGCAGCAGAAAGTGGTTTTGTACCGGCAGGACTTCCATCCTATGATACAGCTGTGGTAAAAGGCTATCATTATGATCCGCTGAAGGCAAAACAATTATTAGCAGCAGCCGGTTTTCCCAATGGCAGCGGACTGCCTGCTATAACACTGCTCACCATTCCCATTTATGCCGACCTTGGCAGTTATATAGCCAACGAGCTGCAACAAGTGGGTATAAAAGTGCAGGTGGAAACCATTCAAAAAAGTTTATTGCTGGAGCAGACCTCCAAATCACAGGCCCTGTTTTTTCGTGGGAGCTGGATCGCAGACTATCCTGATGCGGAGAATTATTTAAGTGTGTTTTACAGTAAAAATCCGGCACCGCCTAACTACACCCGTTATCACAATGATGCGTTTGATGGGTTGTATGAAAAAGCCATTGCAGAAAAAAGTGATTCGCTTCGATATCAATTATACCAGCAGATGGATCAGATGTTGATAAACGATGCACCCGTGGTACCACTTTGGTATGATATGGCCATACATTTGGTGCATACAAATATATCGGGATTTGTACCCAATAGTTTGAATTTGCTGGAGTTGAGGAGGACGAAGAAGAATGGAAAATAACAATGCCGCAGATTGGCATTCACAAATCTGCGAATCTGCGGCAATATCTTCTGTGTACTTTGAAAGTGTATGATCTTGTAAACACTTTTACAGCAGCTAAAATCAAATAAGAAAGGAAAATAAAAAGGCCGCAGATTCGCAGAGGGTCAAATCTGCGCATCTGCGGCAATATATTCTGTGTATTTTTAAAGACTATGATCTTGTAAACACTTTTACCGCAGCTAAAATTAAATAAGAAAGGAAAATAAAAATGCCGCTGATTCGCAGAAGGTCAAATCTGAGCATCTGCTGCAATATATTCTGTGTACTTTTAAAGAGTATGATCTTGTAAACACTTTTACCGCAGCTAAAATCAAATAAGGAAGGAAAATGAAAAGGCCGCAGATTCGCAGAGGGTCAAATCTGCGCATCTGCGGCAATATCTTCTGTGTACTTTTAAAGAGTATGATCTTGTA
>JAKQJG010000415.1 GCA_029561305.1 Bacteroidota bacterium
GAATGTAAAATGAAAGGAGCCGATCATGAAGCCCTGCACCATTGGCTGGAACCGATTATGAAAAACACAATAGAACTTAAAAATGCAAACAGTATTGAAACTGCCAGAACAATTTTTGGTGGAATTGAAAAGCAACTCAACCTGTTTCCACAATACTTTGAATAATGATGACTATTAACGCCAATACAAAAATTGCCAGCTTACTAAAGCATAATGCAGATGCACTTGAAGCGATTGTAAGTATATCGCCCAAATTTACAAAATTGAGAAACCCCATATTACGAAAAGTGATCGCCGCAAGAACCAGTATCGCTATGGCCTCAAAACTCGGCGGTTGCAGTGCGGATGATTTTTTCAGGAAGTTGCAGCCGTTGGGTTTTGAAATTGACACAGCAACTGTTGTAATGGAAAAGGAGAATGAAAATAAGCCTGCTCCGGCATTCATGAAAAATATAACCGCTGCTGAAATTATTGAGTTGGATGTAAGGCCTGTTATTAAATCGGGTAAAGATCCGCTTGACATTATAGTGAAAAAAGTAAAGTGTCTGGAAACAGGCGCTGTACTTAAAATAATCAATAGTTTTGAACCCACCCCGCTAATGCACTTACTCGGCAAACAGGGTTTTGAATTCTATGCCGAAACAATCAGTGAGGAATTGGTAAATACGTATTTCTATAAAAAAGGCGATCTTACTATTTTACCTGAAAACAATAAAACAGATTACTCAAAAGGCTGGGAGGAAATATTGAATCGTTTTAAAGGTAATCTTGTAACTATTGATGTAAGAACATTAGAAATGCCTGTGCCCATGCATACAATACTGGATGCATTAAATACATTACCAAACGATAAAGCCCTCTTTGTTTATCATAAACGTATTCCTGTCTTCCTTTTACCCGAACTGGAAGAACAGCAGTTTAACTACCGCATCAAAGAGATCAGCGATGCAGAAGTACATTTGTTGATTTATAAAAACTGATATGTTTTCAACAACCGGTAATACTGAAACCATAAAGACTACTTCCTGGAAAGTGGTACTACCTTTTTACGCTTATGCAGCGCTTTCTTTTCTCATCGCCAATATTCTTTTATTATTATCTGCCAATGATATTACCAGTCATTATTTTCTTCCGCACACTTTAGCCATCACACATATCATGGCGCTTGGCTGGGGTACTATGATGATACTCGGTGCCAGCCATCAATTGGTGCCAGTATTGATTGAAGGTAAATTATACAGCAATAAATTGGCCTATGCATCCTTTATTTTGTCTGCGATTGGTATCCCTTTATTAGTATATGGTTTTTATGTTTTTGATATGGGTTTGCATACCCAATGCGGTGGCATATTAATCATCTTAGCCATCACTGCCTATCTGATTAACCTTGCTGCAAGTATGGTAAAAGGCAAGCAGGAAAATGTACATGCTTTTTTTATTTTTACGGCTGCATTGTGGTTACTGGCAACTGCAATTGTTGGACTGTTGCTGCTCTGCAACTTTACTGAACCGTTACTGCCTAAAGGTTCACTGAATTATCTTGCGATACATGCACATATTGGTATAATTGGCTGGTTTTTATTACTGGTAATGGGAGTAGGTTCCAGGTTGATACCCATGTTCCTGATTTCCAAGTACAACAATACCCGCCAGCTCTGGTGGATTTATGGATTAATAAACGGAGGCCTTTTGGCTTTTGTCTGTATCTTCTTATATACAGATAGCAGATTATTGTTTAGTATGCCGTTATTAGCTGTGGCATCCGCCATTGTATTGTTTGGCAATTTCTGTTTCAAATCCTACCAGCAGCGCATTCGTAAAAAAGTGGATGAACAAATGAAAGTCTCTTTACTATCAGTGCTTATGATGTTGTTGCCGGTAATTTTTCTTGTTATTATTATAATCTTATTGATACTGTCATCAAAAGAAAATGTCAACCTCATAATAACTTACGGATTTATTATTTTTTTTGGATGGATTACTGCCATCATTTTAGGGATGACTTTTAAAACCTTGCCTTTTATTGTTTGGAACAAAGTATATCATCACCTGGCGGGAAAAGGTAAAACGCCCAATCCCAAAGACTTGTTTAGCAATAGGGTGTTTAAATGGATGTGTATTTTTTATGTACTGGGGTTTGTTTTGTTTACTACAGGTATTTTATTTTATTCCACAATTGTTTTACAATCAGCTGCCGCATTATTAGTACTAACTTCTTTGTTGTATAACTGGAATGTAATAAAATTGCTGCTGCATAAACCTGTTTCTTTATGATGAGTGTAATTACAAATAACAACATAAAAAGTACAGTGGCTTTGGCAGCCCTGCAGAATGTAATGGATCCTGAAATTGGTTTGAATATTGTGGATTTGGGTTTGATCTATCAATTAGACTTTGATGAAAGTGAAAAGAAGATTTATTGTTCTATGACGCTTACTACACAATTTTGTCCAATGGGTGAATCTATTACAAATGCTGTGAAAGAAAATTTGAAACGGAGCTTCCCTGAATATAAGGCTGAAATAGATCTAACTTTTGATCCACCATGGAGCCATGAAATGATTTCAGAAGAAGGACGTGAATTTTTAAATAAAAGATAAATGCTTAGTCTTACTTGTAAAACAGCCATTAAAGCAGTGATATACCTGGCTTCTAAATTTGAATCTGGAGAAAAAGCAGGTATTAAAGAAATAGCTGAATTTATTGATGCCAGTGAACATACGGTTGGTAAAATGCTGCAAACATTGGTTAAAGAAGAAGTAATTAATAGCGCCAAAGGCCCAACCGGTGGGTTTTTTATTACAATAAAACAAAAGAACCAGCCAATCATAAATATAATAGATGCCATTGATGGGAAAGAGGTTTTTGATCAATGTGGGCTGGGATTAAGTAAATGCTCTGCCACACATCCCTGTCCCATTCATAATGATTATAAAATCATCAGGGATCAATTTAAAGCAATGTGCCAGCAAAAGAAAGTAACTGATTTGTGTGAAACCGTAAACGATGGTTTGGCTTACCTGATGGGTTGATTATTCTGCGATTTAAAAAAAAACAACATTTTCTAAATGCAATTACGTTTGACGCATGCTATCAGCATTTGCGCCAGCATCAGTTCGTACCTTTAAAAGCTGTAGATAAAGGTTTGGATATCATTGAAACCATCAGTGAAATATAGTGTTCCAGCGATTATTCCATGAAACAAACATTACAGTATTTACTTTTTCCTGAAGGTATTTTGTATAATAAAATAAATGATACATTTCGAAATACAAAAATAAACTCATTGTTTTATTCAATCCGTTACCTGGCAAGGTTTTAGGGGAAAATAAAAAAGACAACCTTTTACAAGATTGTCCTTTGAGAAGTAATGTCGGGATGACAAGATTCGAACTTGCGACCCCACGCCCCCCAGACGTGTGCGCTACCGGGCTGCGCTACATCCCGAAATATCATTTTTATCACCCTACGGTGAGAGGGGCGGCAAAAGTAATTGAAAAATTCAATTCTAAAAAGGGTAAGTTCCATTATCTTAGCGCAACTTTTTTTGCATGAAGGTTTTAATCAAACAAGCCACCATAGTTTCGCCCTCTTCTCCTTTCAACGGACATATAAAAGATATTCTTATAGATAAAGGCATTATTGCCGGTATCAGCGATAATATTTCAGACAGCGATGCCAGCATAATAGAGCAGCCCGGCCTCCATGTGAGCATCGGATGGATGGATATTTTTGCCCATTTCTGCGACCCCGGCCTGGAATACAGGGAAACCCTGGAAAGCGGCGCCGATGCTGCTGCTGCAGGCGGTTTTACGGATGTGATGCTTCTGCCCAATACCAATGCGGCCGTTCACAATAAATCACAAGTGGAATACATTGTGCAGAAGGCGAAGGCGATGCCGGTCAATATTTACCCCATTGGAGCGGTGACCAAAAACACCGAGGGAAATGAACTCGCCGAAATGTACGACATGCAGCAAAGTGGCGCCCTTGCCTTTGGGGATGGCATTAATGCTATTCAAAACAGCGGCCTGCTGATAAAAGCCCTGCAATATGTAAAAACATTTAACGGCACCATCATTCAACTACCTGATGACCGGAGTATTGCGGCGCATGGACTGATGAATGAAGGGATCGTTTCTACTCAATTAGGTTTGCCCGGCAAGCCCATGATGGCAGAGGAACTGATCGTGGCAAGGGATATCAAACTGGCAAGGTATGCTGACAGCCGCCTGCATTTTACCGGCGTTACATCACCCAAAAGCCTGGAATATATAAAGCGTGCAAAAGAAAGTGGTATTCAAATTACCTGTTCTGTTACGCCATATCATTTGTTTTTTAATGAAGAGGATCTGCGGAGCTACGATACTAATTTAAAAGTAAACCCGCCTTTAAGGGATGCCGTTAGCCAGTCAGCGTTGCTCAAGGCCTTGTTTGATGGAACGGTGGATTGCATTGCATCGCATCATATACCTTATAATTACGATAATAAAGTATGTGAATTTGAATATGCAAAGAACGGAATGATCGGGCTGGAGAGTTTGTTTGGAGTGGTTTGGTCAATGGTGAATGGTGAATCGTCAATGGTGAATGGTGAAGGGTCAATGGTCAATAGTCAATGGGCAATAGGCAAGATGGTGGAGAAGTTAGCGGTTGCGCCAAGGAGGATCTTTGGGCTGCCCGTTCCTGTTATAGAGGAAAATTCGGCGGCTAAATTGACCTTATTTAACCCGGACACAACTTATGTTTTTGAAGAATCGATGATACGGTCAAAATCAAAAAATTCAGCATTTATTGGCAAGCAGCTAAAAGGTAAAGTGATCGGCATTATTAACGGAGATAAAATGTATTTAAACTAAGATGAGTATTTCGGCAACACAAAAAGGACTGGTAACCGGCGCTGCGATGATCGCTATGTCATTTATTATTTATTACACAAAAGGTGGTTTTGATAACAAACTTCAATATGTTACCTACAGCATTTACCTGCTGGGTGTGGTGTGGGCGCTGTATGATTTTTCAAAACAAGCGGGTGACGATACCAAGTTTGGTTCTTATTTTTCCACTGGCTTCAAATGTTTTATTGTAGTTACCTTGCTGATGGTGCTTTTTACTGCGGTTTTTTTGATGATGCACCCGGAGATGAAAGAACAGATGGCAGTGAATGTAAAGGAGGCCATGATAAAGCAGGGGAATAAAACGCCAAAAGAAATTGACGAAACCATTGCAATGGCCAAAAAGAGTTTTATGCCTGCCTTGCTGATGGCTGCTGTATTTAGTTATCTTGTTATCGGGGCCCTGGTTACGGCAGTTACCAGTGCGGTATTTATTCAGCGAAAAAAATATGCTGAGTAAGTTTGATGTTGTATGTCATTCATGCAACAGGAACGGTCAGGAAAATAACCTGTTTTTTAAAAAATAATTTTATAACATAATCTAATAATTCCGCTGGCGGCGGATCAGGTGCATGGACATATCAATTGTAATACCACTTTTTAACGAAGACGAATCCCTGCCCGAGCTGGCTGCCTGGATAGAACGTGTGATGGCGGCTAACCGGTACAGTTATGAAGTGATCATGGTGGATGATGGCAGCAATGACAACTCCTGGCAGGTGATCGAAGACTTGTCAAAAAAGAATGACTGTATCCGGGGTATAAAATTTCAACGCAACTATGGTAAAAGTGCCGCACTTAATGAAGGCTTTAAAGCTGCCCAGGGAGATGTGGTGATCACCATGGATGCAGATATGCAGGACAGTCCTGATGAAATACCCGAATTGAGGAAGATGATCATAGAGGATGGATTTGATATGGTAAGCGGCTGGAAGAAAAAACGCTACGACAACGCCCTCACAAAAAACCTGCCCTCTAAATTATTTAATTCTACTGCCAGCAGGGTGAGCAAGATAAAACTGCATGATTTTAATTGTGGTTTAAAAGCCTATAAAAATAAATTGGTAAAAAGTATTGAAGTGTATGGAGAAATGCACCGGTACATTCCTTTATTGGCCAAGTGGGCCGGGTTTAGAAAAATAGGGGAAAAAGTAGTGGAACACCGGGCCAGGAAATATGGCACCACTAAGTTTGGGTGGAACCGTTTTGTAAATGGATTCCTTGATCTTTTCTCTATCATGTTCATGGGTAAGTTTGGGAAAAAACCCATGCATATTTTTGGCCTCTGGGGCAGCATTGTTTTCTTTGCAGGTTTTTGCACATGGATATATTTATTTGTTGAGAAGATCTTCTTTGACCGTTTTAGTATGACGGAAAGGCCTTTGTTTTATATCGGTCTCATTTCTATTGTAGTGGGTACACAACTATTCCTGGCGGGCTTTTTAGGGGAGATGATCGCAAGAAATGCCAGTGACAGGAACTTCTATTTGATAGAGAAAAAAATTGGCATTGAGGGATAGGACAAGGAAGCAGCGTGACAAAGCGTGCAGCTAAAAAAGATTGTTGTATTGATCCGTTTTATCCGTATCAATCCGCTCAATCAACGTATCAGTTGCCAAGGTTCGTGGCACACAAACCTGCAAAGCGTATCTATTCAAAAACACATCAACCATCACCTGTGGTCAATCAACAATCAATCGTCATCATCGGTCCTGCACATCCGCTTCGTGGCGGACTGGCGTCTTATGACGAAAGGCTGGCAAAAGAATTTATTTCACAAGGTTGCCAAACCACTATTTACACCTTCTCTTTACAATACCCCGGCTTTCTTTTTCCCGGTACCACGCAGTACTCAACAGAACCAGCACCAAAAGATATTCCGATCAAAGTTTGTATCAATTCTGTCAACCCATTGAACTGGTTGATCGTTGGTAATGAATTGAAAAAACTGCGGCCAGATATTATCGTGGTTCGTTACTGGCTGCCGTTTATGGGACCTTGCCTGGGTACCATTTTAAGAAGGGTGAAAAAGAATGGTCACACCAGGGTTGTTTGTATTGCGGATAATATTGTACCGCACGAAAAAAGACCCGGCGACAGGCCGTTTACAAAATACTTTGTACAACCCGTGGATGCTTTTATTACAATGAGTGAAAAAGTACTAAGCGACCTGCCAGCATTTACCGGAAGCAAACCAGCAACATTTGTAGCCCATCCGCTTTACGATAATTTTGGAGAAAAAATATCTAAACAAGAGGCGAGGGCATATTTGAGAATCGGTAACGACGAAAAGATCCTTTTATTTTTTGGCTTTATCCGCAAGTACAAAGGCCTGGATATATTATTAGATGCAATGAAAATATTGAAGTCTTCGAATAACTCCCCTTTAGGGGCTGGGGGCAAACTTTTGATCGCTGGCGAATTTTACGAAGACAAAAAACAATACGAAGACCAAATAGCCGCATTGGGAATACAGGACCAGTTGATATTAAAAACAGATTTTATTCCAGATAGTGAAGTGAAATATTATCTCTGTGCGGCCGATGTGGTGGTGCAGCCTTACCGCAATGCCACGCAAAGTGGCGTTACACCATTGGCCTATCATTTTGAAGTGCCGATGATCGTGACCAATGTAGGCGGGTTGCCTTCCCTTGTACCAGAGGGAAAAGTAGGCCTGATAGCAGAACCCAATGCCGCCTCTCTTGCAGAAAAAATAACAGCGTATTTTGAAAAAGGCAGCGAAACCTTTCTCCCTCACCTGGTGGAAGAAAAGAAAAAATACAGCTGGCAGAAAATGACAGAAGCTATCTTTGAGATGTCTTCCAAAAGTACTTCCTAAATATAAAATATTAAATGCTCCATGATCTTTAGAAGTAAAGCCCCTCTTCGTATAGGCCTTGCCGGTGGTGGAACCGATGTGAGCCCCTACAGCGATATGTATGGCGGCGCTATTTTAAATGCCACCATTTCGCTTTCTGCCAATGCCAGTATTGAATTACTGGATACAGACGAGATCATTGTGGAAACGCTCGACCGCAACGAACAGCAGCGTTTTGAATTGTCAACTTCCCTGCCCATCAACGGGCAGCTCGATCTGCTGAAAGGTGTGTACAACCGAATTCAAAAAGATTTTCCTTTTCCAGTCAGGGGCTTCCGTTTGTCAACCTTTGTTGATGCACCGGCTGGTTCTGGTTTAGGCACTTCTTCCACTTTAGTGGTAGCCATACTTGGTGCCTTTGTTGAAATGCTGAAATTGCCGCTGGGAGATTATGATATTGCACACCTGGCTTTTCAAATTGAGAGAGAAGACCTGCAGCTGGCTGGTGGCAAACAAGACCAGTATGCAGCAACTTTCGGTGGCGTAAATTTTATGGAGTTCTATGCAGATGATAAAGTGATCGTCAATCCCCTGCGGATAAGGCCAGAATACATGCATGAACTCGGCAACAATCTTGTATTGTATTTCACTGCTTCTTCCAGGGAAAGTGCCCACATCATAAAAGAACAGGTAAAGAATGTGAACGAAAAAAATGAAAAGAGTATTGATGCTATGCACCAGTTAAAGGAGCAGTCGCGGATGATGAAAGAAGCTTTGCTGAAAGGAAGACTCCATGAGTTTGGCGAAATACTCGATTTTGGTTTTCAGCAAAAAAGAAAAATGGCACACAATATCAGCAACAGCATGATCGAGGATATTTACAACGCTGCCAAATCTGCCGGCGCTACAGGTGGAAAGATCAGCGGTGCAGGCGGCGGCGGTTTTATGATCTTTTATTGTCCGGGCAACACCAGGTATGCCGTAATTGATACACTCAAAACCTTTGGCGGAGAAGTAAAAAATTATCTTTTCACAAAATATGGTCTTACTACCTGGACTATTTAATTTACATCCTTTAACCATTTACCATGAAGCAAATTTTTATTTTATCATTGTTCATTTTATCACTGTTTACTGCTTGTAACGACAACGGCAAAACTTCATCCGACCAAAAGGAGGTGAAGTCTGACAGTGAAGTGGTTGCGTTGGAAGAATCAACCGGATCAGCCAGTAGTAACAAGAAAACTATACCTGCATCCCCAAAGTTTACAAGTTTGGAAGGGGAGACAGATATTGAAAAATTGCTTTGCCAGGGTTGGGTAATGGATGATGATGTGGAGGTGCTGGCCAGTAACAATGAACCCGAAGGAAATTATCCTTACCGCTGTTTTTATTTTTTTGATGACAAAACCTATACCCGTAATGTGCGCAATGCCATGGAGCATGGCACCTGGCAATATGATGCAGCAAAGAAAATGATCGTGTTAAAAGCCAGCGATGGTTCAAGGGGAGAATATAAAATAGCAGCTGTTGGTCCCAATGATATGATCGTTCTAAACAGTTCCAGCAACAGCGCTACTAAATTGACGTACCTGGCAGATGGTGTACGGTACAAAGACAAAAGCGAGGATCCTTTTTATATAGAAAATAACCGCTGGCGCATCAAACCAACAAAATCCGAGACCGATGAACAGGTACACCAGCGCTTAAAAGCGTTCGTGTATTTTCATATACTTTTTTACAGGGACAACCTGGAAAGAAAAGAAAAGCTGATCTCTTTTTATGGGTTTCCTTCCTGTGTAAAATGGTATGGTGGCGGTATTGGAATGATCAATGTGGAAGATTTACCTGATAACTGGATCGCTTGTTTTTACAACAAAGAGCAGGCGGTAAAAGCGCAGAAGATAATGGACGGCATCATCACCAAAAAATATAAGTGGAGCACAGAAAAGATAAGCTGGGTAAAAAAGAACCTGGAAGTGCTGGAACAGATGTATGCCAATTTGTAAAACGCAACCTTTATCCGCAGCAATAAATGAACAATCACCTCGCTTTATTCAATCCTGATAAATGGGTGGACAATTATGCCGATGCGCTGTATGCGTATACCATGGCGAGGGTGAATGATATGCAGCTGGCGGAAGACATCGTACAGAATACTTTTCTCAGTGCCTGGAAAGGGAGGGAAACTTACAAGGGGCAAGCCTCCGAAAAAAACTGGTTGTATGCCATTTTGAAGAATAAGATCGTGGATCATTTTAGAAAAGAATCCACCGGTTCTCTCACACTAGATGCCGGTGAAGAAGGCCAATATTTTGAAGATGGTCACCGGACAGAAGCTGCCGCACCAAAAGAATGGGGTCAGTATACAGAACAGCCGGTTGAAAAAAAGGAATTTTATTCAGTATTGGAAAAATGCAAACAAAAACTAAAGGATATCCAGCAGGCGGTTTTTGTGATGAAGTACATGGAAGATGCAGAAGCAGAAGATATCTGTAAGGTATTAAACATTACCTCGTCTAACTATTGGGTACTGATACACAGGGCAAAACTGCAGTTGCGTAAATGCCTCGAAAAAAACTGGATCGGAATACAATGAAATGGTACCGGGCGATATGGTTAAGCTGCGAACAAGCCACTTTTTTAATGAGTAAAAAAGAGGAGGGGAAGCTTGTGTTCAAGGAAAAGATACAGCTGCGGTTGCACCTGCGTATCTGTGATTTCTGCACCCGTTTTCAGCGGCAGGTTCGTTTCTTCACCCGCCATGCTGCGCAGGTGCATGAGCATAGCGGTGCTTTGCTTAGAGAGGAAAAGAAGGAGGAGATAAGGGGGATGATGAGGGAGTAACGCCTTTTACACTTTAAACAACATTTTCAGGTTGCTTCGGGCATTGGTTTATCTCTTTGAATAATAGCGATCTTGTTTGCATTGATCTATTACTATCTTCAATAAAATATTTTTAGTCACTGTCTTCCAGTCCGATATCAAAAAAGAAGCCAGCCTATTTGATTCTTTTATTCAGTACAATCTTAAAGAATAATCAACTTATGAAAATAATCTATATTGTAGTAATTTTAAGTGCAGTAGTTTCTTGCAATTCAACTGAAAAGGATTCAGCATTTGAAAGTCCCCAACAATCTGAGTTGGATAAAACTTCCCTGGTACATTGTTATCGTTATGCGAACGAAAATGATACTGTTATTCTGAAATTGATTCATGTCGGAAAATCAATAACAGGCGGCTTAGTTTATAAATTGAAAGAAAAAGATAAAAACGAGGGAACTATCCAGGGTTTTATGAGAGACAGTCTTTTAATTGCAGATTATACATTTATATCTGAAGGAATACAATCGATTCGACAAAGCGTATTCAAATTGGAAGACAATGGTTTTATGGAGGGATACGGCGATATTATTGAGCACAATGGCAGAGTTCAATTCAAAAGCATTGATTCTTTAAGTTTTAATACGTCGATGATATTAACAGTGATACCGTGCAGATAAAAGGCCTGTAGCAAGTTTAAAGAACATAACTTTTTAGATTTCGATCAACTTACATGTACGCAGCAATACTCGAAACCCCACGCCTTATTTTAAAAGGTCTCTCTCCAGCTACCTTCACTTATATTTTTGAGCACTTTGATAAAGAGAAGATAAAAGAGATCCTCGGCCATCAAACAGAAGAAGATTTTTTAACAGAGGAGAAGAAACAACAAAATGGCTACGCCAGTTATAACCGAACGTTTATTTTATTCCTGTTGACTGAAAAAGAATCTGAGAAAGTAATTGGCCGCTGCGGCATTCACAATTGGAATGTGGAGCACCGGCGGGCAGAGATCGGCTATCAAATGACGGATGAAGCATTTAAAAATAAAGGCTATATGACCGAAGCGGTAAAAGCCATCATCGCATACGGGTTTGACAAACTGAATCTGAACCGGCTGGAGGCGCTTGTTGGCAGTACCAATGTTCCGTCCCTCAGGCTGATGGAAAAATTTTCTTTTGTACAAGAGGGGTTGTTGAGGCAGCATACGCCGATGGGGGATACATTTGACGATTCAGTTGTTTTCTCAAGGCTGCAGGAAGAATATAGCCGTGATACCGGAAAAATGAAATGACCAACTGATTATCTTGTCTTCAGTATTTCAAAACTGTGCAGTATTTTTCCCATACAGCCTGTAACCTGAATTGCAATTTAAATGAACAATGCATTATGTCTGAAGGAACATCCCGAAGCTTATTTTACCTTACCCTGTTGGTTTATATAATGGCTTTGCTGGTTTGGACATTGTTCTTTTACCAAAATCCTTTTTTTAAAGATGTTCTCATTGACATACACGTTATATTTTCTTCCACCATAGCAGGCTATTGCTGTATCCGTATGTTCTTTAGTTCAGCCATAATGGATTTTATAAAAGTATTTATACGCACGCTCTTTAGGGTATGGTTGTTGATTTTTATCACCTTTGCGGTTTCCCGTTCAATGGACAGGATCGGTACACTGTTGTCATTGACTTTTATATTTGGGTACATTGAAGGTTTAATGGATATCAATAAGTGGCTGGAATCAGGACATCCTTTTAAAAGGTATGTTCCGGATCAACTGGCAGCTAACAAAATCAATCATGCAATGGCAACGATATGTATCATGAGCATTGTTCATATTTTGTGTGCTGTTGCTGTTTTGATATTTTATATTTTATTTTAAAAATGAAAGCGTTAACCCCGCTGGGCTACGTTCCCGTTCGGCAGTTTTTTAAATTAAGCATTATGAGAAGTTATTTTAACGCCTGTTTACTGGCTGGTTGCTGCTTTATTGCCAGCTGCAGTCAGCAATCTTCCAATCAGCCATACATAAATATTGCTGCAACAAATTCCATCATTCATAATAATCAACCGCAAGAGACAAATACAGCAAGAGACCTGGGTGATTACGCCAACCTGGTTCCCATTGAGATAATAGATGCTGCAAGTAAAAATGTGTTTGAAAAATTCGGGGTTGAATTTGCCGGTAACTGCTACGATTGTAACCTGGCTGCTGTCAGCATCAACAAAAAATATGTCGATATCATCAATGTATGTGATAAAAATAATTCATACCGGCTGGAGAAGTTTACATACGAATTTATTGCTAATAAGCTGGTTGTTAAAACAGGAAAAACTGAGTTTGTTTTTACAGAGATTGAAACAGCCCCGGTTTATGAGCTTACCATAAAGGGTGATTCTCTCTCATTAAAAAATAAACGGCTTTCAAAATACTATACGCAAAAAAAGGTACTGCCGAAATTTAAACAGCATGATTGCGGGGATTTTGAAGGGTAAAAAAAATCGCGGTGAAAACCAAAAGGGTTCGCTCAAATTAATTTCCCCCATATAGAATATTTCTCTTTTTCTTTCGTTGTAACATCACTCAAAGGCAGCTGCTGTTTAAACGGCACCATGGGGGTTGTATCATTTAAAGTTTACCAGGCTATGATATTTTTTTCAATTCCCGGTGGATACTATAGATAACTGTAGTTGCTGTCTGCTTTCCTGCTTTGTTCACGGCCTTTCAATTGTTAACTATATACATGTCCCTTTTCAAAAAGCTTAAAGATGTTTCGATAGCCAAAAAGCTATACTTTATAGTTGGGGCAATGGCCGTCCTGATCGTGATAGAACTGCTCTCTCTTTGGTTTGCTGTACACACCCTGTCCTCAGTCAGGGCTTTTGTAGGTGCGGAGGGCTTATGGTCAAAAGCGCAGAAGGACGCCGTTTATGAATTGCGTAAATATAACCGCACGCACAACTATAAGGATTTTAAAGCATACAGGGAATTTATGCAGGTACCCCTTGGCGACCATATTACAAGAGTAGAGCTGCTGAATAAAGAGCCGGATCTGGATATTGCAAGAAAGGGGTTTCTGCAAGGGAGAATACACCCGGATGATATCGACGATATGATCAATCTGTTTCGTCGTTTTCACAGCAACAAATACCTAAATAGATCAATACAAATTTGGGAAGAAGCAGATACAGTTTTATTACAGCTGATACCAATAGCAGACAGTTTTTATGCAGATGTGAATTCGGGGAGTCCGTCAGTGGAAAAACAGAACCGCTGGATGGAACGGGTGGATGCGATCAATGGACAGTTAACGAAGCTGGAGGATGCGTTCTCATATACATTGGGTGAAGGAAGCCGCTGGCTGGAAAAAATGATACTCACCATATTACTAACGGTAGCGTTCACCGTTGAGTTTACCGGCGTATTCATTACCATCCTCGTTACCCGGGGTATCACGAGAGACCTGGACGAGATACAAAAGGCAACAGATAAAATCATCAAAGGTGATCTCAACGCAAGAGCAGCTGTCCATTCAAAAAATGAGATCGGCAAAGTGGCTGCAGAAGTAAACCTGATGGCGGAACAGATGATCGCTTCCAATAAAGAGCTGGAACAGGTGGCTTACATTGCTTCGCACGACCTGCAGGAACCTTTGATGACCATCCGGAATTATGTGAATGTGATGGAGAAGCAGTATAAACATACATTAGATGACCATGCCGCTGAATGTCTTACCAATATTGGCTACGCAACTGAACGCATGCACCAGTTGGTAAAAGACATGCTGGATTATTCGAGGATCGGCAGCGATAAAAAACTCCTGTTCCTGGATTGTAATAAAGAAGTAAGCTATGTGCTGAATGATATGGATGCCAGTATTACTGCCAGCAATGCAAAAATATATGTATCACCACTGCCATCAGTAAACGCTTATTTCGAACTAAAACTCTTGTTTCAAAACCTCATCAGCAATGCCATCAAGTTCCATCGAAAAGATATACCCCCGGTTATTGCCATTTCAGCCAGTGATTATGATACCGAGTGGCTGTTCGCAGTAAAAGACAATGGCATCGGTATTGAGCAAAAATTTCACCACCGCATTTTCAGCATCTTTCAAAAACTGCATCCTGATCATGAGTACAGCGGCACGGGTATTGGTCTGGCCCATTGTAAAAAAATTGTGGAGATGCACCGGGGTAAGATCTGGTTGATGTCAAAACCCGGAGAAGGAAGCACTTTTTATTTTACCATCCCCAAAGTATAACGGTAACGGA
This sequence comes from Bacteroidota bacterium, assembly GCA_029561305.1. Classification (GTDB taxonomy): domain Bacteria; phylum Bacteroidota; class Bacteroidia; order Chitinophagales; family Chitinophagaceae; genus Ferruginibacter. The sequence goes on from JAKQJG010000415.1 coordinate 14,814, forward strand.
TGGATCTTACCGTGAGTAAAATTTTACCACCCACGATCTTTCAATACTGCCCGTTTTGGCAGCACCCGCCATGGGATGTGCATCCAGGTTCACCAGCAATAGAAAATTTTCCCTGGGCAATTCGTCAAAACTGATTGTTTCCCAAAGATATTGGGTAGAGTAATTGTCCATTAATTCACGGCTCGTTAATATCGTTTGTCTTCCTGAAGTTGTTTTTGTGCCTTTTAACGGCTGCAGTACAAAAATGTTTTTTCCTTGTTTATATTTAAACAAAACTTTACCCTCTACCTGCACGGTGGCGTCATCTTTTAACTGGTAGATAAAGCGGTAATGTTCGTTTGCTTCAAACTTTACATTCAACAAAGCAGTTTCTTCTTTGCCTGCCTTGTTGCTATCCTTATCCATAGTAGTATAACAACTTGTCTCCACCGGTGAAACCTTCCAGCTTTCACCTGCAGGGTTCAATAGAGCAACAGGTACCGTTGACTTTGAATGATGGTTGGAACGGGATACAGTTCCCGTCAGGTTAATATCATCTTTACAAGCCGCAACAAATACCAGTAGTGCTGCTGCGGTAATAATTTTTTTCATGGCTATACTATATGTTGGCTGTTACATTTCAATGTAAATGATTCCAGGAAAAGCTGTGCCAGGCGTGGCATGTACCGTACTGGCTGCAGGTAGTAAAATTGCGCTGGCAGCGTGGGAAACTGTTTTGCTGGTTTTTACTGTGGTATTGCTGCAGGCAGCAGTTCCAAAAAGTAAACAGCCTGCGGCTACTACAGCGGCACTCAGGTACATTATTTCCTTTTTCATTTTGTAGTTTTTTAATTGCAACGCTAAGGTATAGTGCAGCTGTTCCCTCCTAAAGGGCAAAAGGAATGAATTGCAGAAACAACGGGGTGAAGTGCTGGAAAATACCGGTGGCTGTATTGGCCAGGTCAATTAAATGAAGATCCTGCTGCCATAGCTGTAGTTTTCCCTGAATTCTTTGGGAGTGCAGCCCTTCTTCTTTTTAAAAAGGCGGTTGAAATTGGAGATATTATTAAAACCGCAGTTATACGCTACCTCCGACACGGATTGCGTGGTATCGATCAGCAACCTGGAAGATTGACCCAGCCGCATCTCCAGCAGGCTATCCATAAAAGTAATGCCGGTCCGCATTTTAAAAAAACGGCTGAAGGAAACGGGTGTCATGTTGGTAAGCTTTGCAGCTTC
>JAKQJG010000419.1 GCA_029561305.1 Bacteroidota bacterium
TTGGTACTGGCTTTGCATTTTACTTAAAAACTAAAGCCATGACCAGATTTTTACCAGCAATCACACTTGTAGTGTTAGCCTCCTGCAGTACCAGCAAAGATTACTTATCGCACCGCAACGAAGACAAAACACTTTACAGCATTGTTAAACAATTGAATAAAAAACCAGGTGATGCACTGGCCACCGCTGCATTGCCTGATGTGTATGCACAACTGCAACAAACACATTTGGCAAATATTGAAAACTACAAAAGCAGCACTGAGTTAAATCGTTGGGATAAAATAAACAGTGAATACAGCATCCTGCAGGATATGTATAATGCCATCATCAATTCTTCAGCAGCCAGTAACCTGGTTACAGGAGTTAGTTATCAGAAACAGATCGATTCAACGAGAGAATCTGCAGCTGATGATTATTACCAGCTTGCAATGGAACATTACAGTTATGATAACTGGCTAGATGCCCGTAAAGCTTATACGGCCTTTAAAAAAGCAGATGGCTGGATCAGTAATTATAACGGCAGCCGCCTGATGATGGATTCTGCCAAACAAAGAAGCATTGTAAACGTGGTGATCAATCCGGTACAGGACAACAGCTTTTTTTATAACAGTGGCTGGAATAACAACGGATTTGATTTCACCAGTGCTAACCTTCCACAAAACCTGGTGACCGACCTGGGGGGCAAAAATGCCGGCCGTTATCCTGCAAGATTTTATACCGACTGGCTGGCGCAAAGAGAAAATGTAAACGCAGACTGGATTGTAGACCTTAGTTTGAAAAATATCAATCTGCCATCACCATCTGTATATAATTACACCCGTAAACTGAGTGCCAAAGTGGATGATGGAAAAGATACTTCTGGTAATACAATTTATAAAACCGTTTATGCCACCTTGCATATCCAACGAAGGTCATTTAACGCCAGCGCACAAATGGATATGAATATACAGGATGCTGATCAAAAAAATATTCTCTATGATACGTTTACAGATTCTTACAACTGGCAGCAGGAAGCAGCCTCTTACAGTGGCGACAGCCGTGCGCTCAGCAACAGGGATTGGGAGCTTGTAAACAACCGTTACTACCAGCCCACGCAACAGGAAGTGATCAATGAATTGTACCGTGGTTTGTATCCCCAGGTAAAAAACAGGATCAGCAGGGCGGTTGGCTTTTAAAAAAAGGCCCCCAACTTCGTTGGGGGCCTTTTCCTTTTATTTAAGAATGTCGAGCATTCCGCCCTCATCAATTATAAGATGTACACCCGGTAATAAGGCAAGGCTTCTTATTCGTACTGAAGACCGAAGAACAATTTCACCCGTTTCAAATAGTACATCTGTATTTTCACCAGGTAAAGATCCACAACTCCAGTTGCCCGTATCTTCCCAATGATTGCTTGCAGCACCTGTCCAGCGGTTAAT
>JAKQJG010000437.1 GCA_029561305.1 Bacteroidota bacterium
AATAATTTTTGAACCTCACCGGCTGTGGAAGTAGTATACAATTTATTATTGACGGTTCCTTCAAGAACATCCACCAGCATATTTGGACAGACAGCTGCCGCTTTTAATTGTGCATTAGCTGAAGAAGCGCTGATAACAGCAACAAGGATAAAGGCGATCCATTTCATATGAGCGTTTTTTTTATAGTTGCAAATATCCTGCTAAAAAATTAATGATGACGGCATTGCCAACAATTTTATTACACCATTGCCTCCCATACTTATCATGGCAACATTACTTCACTAAAAAGCTGTGCCAAAACTTTTGACACAGCCCGCCGCCAATTAACTCAGCGTTATTTAAAATGTAAACCCTGCTCCAATTTTGAATCCCTGGTTATACAACTGCGTATTTCTATCCGCATCAGCTCTCATTAAACCGCGTTCATAGGATGCTGTAAAGCGCAACCCGTTGCTGAACTGGTAACCCAGGCCACCCGTTACAGCGGCATCCCAACGGTTGAACCTGTTTGTAACATCCAGGTCACTATTGAGCAAATCGAAGAAAGCCACTGAGGCCCTGGTGTTAAGACTGGCACCTGTTAAATAAGAAACCTGCGGACCAACAAACACCTGCAAACCATTAAAATCTGCTTTCAACAATATCGGCATATCAATATAGCCGGTTCGCAATGTAGAAACAACATTTGCACTGAGAATGCTGATATCTTTCACCGTGTAGGAACCTTTCAATTGATAACCCTTGGATGAATAATACAAACCGGGTTCAACAGACAGGTTTCCACCAACAGGTATATTAACATAGCCGCCACCGTTAAAACCAGTAACTGCATTGGTTGTAATAATGCCGTCCGTAAAGTTTAGTACCTGCTTTAGTTCATTAACTGTTTCGCCCCGCATGTTGTAAATACCTGCGCCTGCCGACACGCCGTAAGAAATATTTTGTTGTGCGAAAGCAACAATTGACATCATTAAACTTAATGAGAGTAGAATTTTCTTTTTCATAGTTATCATACAAACGGGGTTTACAGCCGCTGTACATATAAGAGTGAAAAAGCTTGTTATAGATTATTAACAGTGATGAAAGTTTTTGTTAAAGCAACTATATGATTGCAACAATAAAAACTGCCCGAACCAGCAGCCATTGCCGGAAGGACGAACAGTAAAATCAATGAGGTTTAAATGCTGCTTCATTGTACATCGTTTTATTATAGAGGTAATACTTGCCATCATCAAAGTTTTTCCAATAGCGTTTTCCCCCGAGATCGTAATACATTCTTCCATCGGGCGTTTTTTTTGCAGCCCGGTCATCTACGGTAATTATTTTGGGAGTGGGTGTTTTAGGCACTTTTCTCACAACGGTTTTGGTTTCCGCTTTTTTAACCTCCACGTTGGCAGGTGCTGCATACTGCTTACGGCTGCAACCGGAAAAAAATAGGGCAGCTGCAAAAAGCAACGACACAAATTGTATTAAACGCATGACGACTTTTAGAGCATCTATACCAATTATCTTACCAAAAGATACCCTTGTGATCTTTAACAGGTGGCAAGGCATAAAAAAGCCGGTAGAAACTACCGGCCTTATTATCAAAATATCATTCAATTAATTTTTTACGGCTACCTTGGTAGCTGACTTAGCAGGCACTTTTTTCATAGTGGCAGCAGATTTTGTTTTTACAGCTGACTTTGATTTTACAGGTACTGCAACATCAGCAGGAGCATCCTTTTCTTTTACTGGTGCAACTGCTTTCGCTGGTTCGTCGGCTTTGTCTTTATCAAACTGGTCTGCAGCAATCACATCTCCCACAAAAGTGATAGACTTCATTTCTGCTACACCTGCAAATTTTACAGTGAGGTGTTTTTCAAAATGCCCGATAGCGGCAGCATTATAAGTGGCATTGATTACCCCAGTTTTACCTGGTGCAATCGGTTCTTTTGTGTAATCAGAGATGGTGCAGCCGCAGGTTGGGTTGGCCTGTTCAATGATCAAGGGCTCATTGCTAATATTCGTTACAACAAATGTTCCTTTTTGAGGTGCATTTTGTTTAATCTTTCCAAAATCGATTGTTTCTGTAGCGAACCGTGCCACTTCAGCAATTTTTTTCTGTGCAAAAGCAGTGGCAGTTAATGCAAATACTGCTGCAGAAAGTAGGACTTGTTTCATGTTATTATTTAGTTTTTGTTTGTTTATAAAAATTTGATCAATCTTCAGATAATGCTTTCAGGTCTTTGTTTTCAGGTGCCGATGTGGCGGGTGTTTTCCAAACTTCTCCCTTGATAGTTACCTGCTTGTTTAATGTACCATTATATAAAATGGTAATGTATTTTGTAAATGGCCCTTCAGCTGCTGCGTTATAACCCACTGTAATCTTTGTCTTTTCACCCGGTGCCAGCGCTTTATTCCGCTCCCACTCCGGTGTGGTGCAACCGCAGCTTGCCTGTACATTTGAAATGGTCAGGGAATCTTTACCCGTATTTTCAACGGTAAAAATGTGTGTAACAGGCTTTCCCTGAGGTATCCTGCCAAAATCATATTCCAGTTCCTTCATTCCTAAATTGTCTTCCGCTGCAGCCACAGGTTTTTGAACAGCCTGTGCCGCAGGTGCGTTCTGCGCCTGGGCGATAAAACTTATTGAAAGAAAAGCAAATGCGGTTATTATTTTCTTCATGTAAATACCGGTTTTTCAAATAACGTTCCAAATATACAACATAGCATAAAAAGGTTTTTAAATGTGGGCCGGTTTACATATTTTTAACAATCTCCGCCACTATTAATTTACATTTGCCGCATGGATGCACTATACAGTAACGATGCTGCCACGCTTGAAAAGTTAAGCTTTGAAAACTTCAGGAATGAAGTGCTTAAAGATTACCGTATTGCTTGCGAAAGCAGGGAAACAAGCCTGCTTGGAAGAAAGGAAGTACTGACAGGTAAAGCTAAGTTTGGCATTTTTGGTGACGGCAAGGAAGTGGCACAGGTGGCGGTTGCCAAGTTTTTCAAACCGGGTGATACAAGGGCCGGGTATTACCGTGACCAGACCTTTATGATGGCGGCGGGCATCGCCAATGTGGAGCAATATTTTTCTCAACTCTTTTCTGATCCCGATATAAATAATGACCCGTTTAGTGCCGGCAGGCAGATGAATGCTCATTTTGCCACCAAAAATGTGGATGAAAATGGCGACTGGTTGCCATTGGTAAAGATGCGTAACAGCAGCAGTGATATGGCACCCACCGCCGGGCAGATGCCCCGTTCACTGGGGTTAGCACTGGCCTCCAAATTATTCCGGAATGTAGAAGTGTTTAAACAACATACCCACCTGAGTGATAATGGCAACGAAATATGTTTTGCCACCATCGGAGATGCTTCTACCAGCGAAGGACATTTTTGGGAAGTGATCAATGCAGCTGGTGTATTACAGGTACCCCTGGCCGTTTTTGTGTGGGACGATGGTTATGGTATATCTGTTCCAAAACAATACCAAACCACCAAGGGCTCTATTTCCGAAGCCCTGAAAGGCATGCAAAAAACCAACGGCAGCAATGGTATTGATATCTATAAACTAAAAGGCTGGGATTATGCAGGCATGTGTGAAGTGTTTGAACCCGCCATTCAAAAGATCAGGGATACACATACGCCGGCCTTATTTCATATTGAAGAAATAACCCAGCCGCAGGGACATTCCACTTCGGGCAGTCATGAACGTTATAAAAAACCTGAAAGGCTTGCCTGGGAAAAAGAATGGGACTGTTTAAAGCAAATGAGGGAATGGATGCTGGAAAATGAACTGGCGGGGGTAGAAGAGCTGAACGAAATTGAAATGACTGCCAAGCACTTTGTAAAAGATAGCAAACAAAGGGCCTGGGATAAATTTTTAGCCCCGGTAAAAAAACAAACGGACGAAGCCTTACCGTTTTTGGTATCGCTGGCGCAAACCCTGGAGGGAGATGCTAAAACTGCTGTTGCTTCCATCGCCGATAATTTAAACGCCAACAAAGAACCGCTTCGCCGGGAAGTAATGAAAGCGCTGGCAACTGCACTGGATGCAGCTGGTAGTCATACTGCCGCGGTTCCATTACAGGATTTGTATAACAAGCTTCGAAAAGAAAACGCAGCTTTGTACAATTCTTATTTGTATAACCAGGGACCCAAAAGCGCCTTAAAGGTAAATGTGATCGATAAATACTATGATGAACATGCCACCGTGGTAAATGGGTATGAAGTGCTGAACAAATACTTTGATGAACTCTTTGCCAGCAACAATAAAGTAGCCGCATTTGGAGAAGATGTAGGTTTTATTGGAGATGTGAACCAGGGTTTTGCAGGCTTGCAGGCAAAATATGGTACCGACAGAATTTCTGATACCGGCATCAGGGAACTGTCTATTATGGGCCAGGGAATAGGCCTTGCCTTGCGTGGATTAAGACCTATTGCAGAAATACAATACCTGGATTACCTGTTATACGGCCTGCAGCCATTAAGTGATGATGCAGCCACTACACATTTCCGCACGGCAGGCGGACAAAGCTGCCCCCTGATCGTACGTACCAGGGGCCATCGATTAGAAGGCATCTGGCATAGCGGCTCACCCATGGGTATGATCATCAACTCCCTTCGTGGTTTTTATGTGTGTGTGCCACGCAATATGGTGCAGGCTGTGGGCATGTACAATACATTGCTGCAGGCCAATGACCCGGCCATTATCATTGAATGTTTAAACGGCTACCGCTTAAAAGAAAAACTGCCTTCCAACTTATTGGCCTATACAATACCGTTAGGGATACCTGAAATTGTAAAAGAAGGGGACGATATTACGCTTGTTTCTTATGGCTCAATGCTGAGAATTATAGCAGAGGCAACTGAAACACTTGAAAAAATGGGGATCAGTTGTGAAGTGATAGACGTACAGACGCTGTTACCATTTGATATTCATCATACCATTGTTAATTCTCTTAAAAAGACAAGCCGCATTGTGTTCATAGATGAAGATGTACCGGGTGGCGCTGCTGCTTACATGTTCAATAAGGTAATGGAAGAACAAGGTGGCTACCGCTACCTGGATGTGTCGCCACGCACCATCACCGCACAACCGCACCGTCCTTCTTATGCCAGCGATGGTGATTATTTCAGCAAGCCTAACGCAGAAGATATCATAAGAGTAGTGAAAGAGATGATGGCCGAATAAACGCATGCCTGCAATACAACATGTTTAATACCGGTTTCCTTTATATCATCGAAATACTTGGCACTTTTTCATTTGCAGTATCGGGCGCATTCTTTGCCATGGAAAAAAAGCTGGACCCCTTTGGTGTGATCATCCTTGCGTTTGTAACGGCTATTGGTGGCGGAACTTTAAGAGACCTGATGATCGGCAATTTACCCGTTGGCTGGCTACAAAATGAAACCGCCAGTATCACGATTTCTATTGCTGCCATTGGCTCTATGTTTTTTGAAGCAAGGCTGCGGCAATTTACCACCACGCTTTTTTTGTTTGACGCTTTAGGGCTGGGTCTATTCACCATTGTGGGAATTGAAATGGCGATTAAATTACAATTCAGCACAGGGGTATGTATTGCCATCGGCACTATCACCGCAAGTTTTGGTGGGGTGATAAGGGATGTGTTGTTAAACAATGTGCCATTGGTTTTCAGGAAAGAAATTTATGCTATGGCCAGCATCATTGGTGGGTTGGTCTATTTTCTCTTTCGTAAAATACAA
>JAKQJG010000438.1 GCA_029561305.1 Bacteroidota bacterium
TTAAACTGGGGCATATTTTCTTTCAGCATATCGGCCCACATACCGTTTCCAATGGTTTTCTTCACATTGGTTTTTACCTCAAATTCTATGGAGGCTTTTTCTATAAATACTTGTTGTGCTGCAGCGCTGTAAACTAAACTACAGGCTATCACTATTGCTATAAGTTGCTTCATATTTTAATGCTTTCAAAATTAGTATTCAATATTCAGTCTAAAATGTTATGGTGTTTGTGCAGCAGGTTTGGCGCCACTGTTTTTAAAATCCCATGTAAAGCCTACCATGAAATACCGCTGCAACCGCTGGTTGGTAACTTCACTCGTAACATTGCCATAAAAATTTCTTTCTATACCAATATTCTGGTTCAGGATATCCCTCACCAGTACATAGGCTGTAAATTCATTGTCTTTAAATGTGCGTTGCAGCCTTGCATTCAATATGTGGTTGGTAAGATTATCCTGGAACTGAATTGTTTTTTGCCGTGCAAAGAAATTGTAATCTGATACAAGTGACCATACTTTTTTGTAATACACGGTGGCATTTACATTCAGTGTATTCATCAGGAATTTATTGATGTTGCTGTTTTGAGATGTTTTATTCCTGTTGTAAGTAATGTCGTTATTAACTGAAAAATCATATTTTTTCTCTTTTGATTTACTCAGCCATATCCCAAACCCTGCATTCAATGTATTTGAAAAACTCGTGTTGCCATTTATAACATCTGCAAACCTGTTGAAACTAAAAGAAGGCTGGAAGTTCACATTCAGGTTCAGTTTTTTCACTTTCATTCCAAGTCCGCTCCAGAAGTTCATACTCAGGTTTCCGTTGGTATTGATCGGCTGGCTTACGGTTTTACCAGACTGGAGATCGGTTGTAATACTGTTGGTAATGCTGTTGGCAGTAGAGCGTACATTGAAGGACTGGTACATCCACAGGTCTTTTAAGAAATCATAAGACTGGTGCGACAGATTAAAAGAATGTGTGAACGATTGTTTCAGGTTGGGATTGCCGATGTATTGGTTAAAAAAGTCATTATTGTTACGCAGCGGTTGCAGCTGGTTAAGTGATGGCTGCGATGTGTTGCCATTGTAAGAAAAATTGATACTGTGGTTGGCCTTGTAAGTATAATTGAAAGAAGCCGCCGGAAACAGGTTGGTGAAATTTCTTTTGTACTCCTGGTTGAAACTAACATCGGTAAAATCAAAATTGGTAATACCAAAACCGCTGCCAAAATTGAATTTTATTTTTTTGAAGTTATAACTGATCTTAATGTTTGGTTTATTGATAGAAATAGTTTGCTTAAAATTATTGCTTAGCGTATCTAACAGTTCATCATACTTACCAGATACAGGGGAGTATTGATTCACTACAGAATTGTTAGTACCTCTTGAAAAGCTGAATTCATAACCAAGTTCAAGCGCCATTTTTTTGCTCAACGGTTCTGTGTAAACAGCCCTTGTCGTTAATTTATTTGTAACCTTGTTATTATCCGATAACTGATCCTGTATGATCACGGAAGGTATGTTGTCAAATATCTGGCTGTTAGATTTTAACAGGGTGTTTCCTTCGGTACTTAACCTGTTCCAATCCGTATTGATAGAAAGTGTTCTTCTTGCCTTTTTAAATTTATGCCGGAAGATAGCACTGGTGTTGATAGCTGTTTTATCATTGGTCTGGTTACGCACCTGGTTACGGCTGTTCTTAAGTTTGTCTGTATTACTGATGGTTTCTGATATAATTTCTTCAGTACTTTCTGTATGATAAAAATTTGCCCGGGCAGTTATTTTTAAACTGTTGCTGGAATCAAATTTAATGTCAAATGACAAACTGTTTTTAAAGTTGTACCGGTTTACATCGAGGCTGGTAGTAGAATAATCATTTAAAACAGAGTCACCTATCTGCCGTTGTGTAAAATTAGTTTGCAGGTTATTATACAATTGGCGGTTATACTTGGGAGATAAAGACAAGGTTATTTTATCATCCCATTTATTAGAGTAGTGAAGCCCTGCATTATTGTTGGTGATAAACCCGTTTTGCGTATTTACCCATGGCTCATCATCACTGCTGCCGCCACGCCACATGGTCATCATTCCACCTTCTTCATCCATACTCATAGAAACATCATCCCGTTCGCTGCCATATTTTTCACTGTCCTGCCAGCTAAGTCCGTCCTGTCCTGTATTACCATTTAAAGAGAACACAGATATTTTTCTTTTCCCTTTAAAAGCGTTGAACATGACATTCGTGTTGTAACGGTTGTCTATTTTTTTCAATGGCCCGCCGGCGGCATCCACTTTTCCGAAGTACCCTTTCTTCTTATCATCTTTCAGCTTCAGGTTGATCGTTTTTTGCTTCGTTCCATCGTCGATGCCGGTAAATTCGGATTGTTCGCTCTTTTTATCAAACACCTGCACTTCCTTCACGGCATCAGCCCTTAAATTTTTCACGGCCATACCAGGGTCATCTCCAAAAAACTCTTCACCATCCACCAGCACTTTTTCCACGGTTTCTCCCATTGCTTTTATTTTTCCGTCTTTATCCACCTGAATGCCTGGAAGCTTTTTAAGCAATTCTTCTACATTAGCATTGGCACCTACTTTAAAACTGTCTGCCATATAAGAAACCGTGTCACCCTTGATCTTAATGGCACCGCCATTTCTTACAAATACTTCCTGCAGCAATTTTGTTTTGGGAATAAAATTCACCGTATTCAAAGTAAGTCCATCGTCAGCAGCTGTAATGTCATAAACCACATCTGCATATTTGGGGTGGGTTATCATCAACACATACTTCCCGGGAGTTACATCCTTTAAATTAAAATTACCATCCTTATCACTGCGGGTAAATTTTACAAGGATGGAGTCAACAGGTTTTAAAATGGCAATCACCGCAAAGGGAACGGGTTTGCTTTCGCTTTCATCATACATCTTTCCGGAAATAGTTTGCGCTTTGGCGGCGCCCGCCACTAATAACAGCAGGGGCAAAAGGGTCTTGGCTATACAGTTCATTTAGGTAGTTGGTTTTGGAACTATGAAATATTTCGTAAATAAGCAGAAATAAATATATTTCCAAAGAACAGTATGCTTAAATTTACGTTAAAACAAAGTTGCTGTATTCTTCTCTCAATCATTAAATCAATTATATAAATGGCGGTTGCAAAAAAACAAGCGGTAAAAAAAACAGTTATTGACGACAATGAAGGGATGAAAAAGGCAAGTAAAACCAAAAAAGATCCTGCTATGAAAGAAGAAAACATCACCTCTGGAAAATATGAAGACATACATTTTGTTGACAGTACAAAAAATGTATGGAATTATTCATTACTTACGGATGAGCTTGTACGAAATTTCCAGGCGGGCACATTATACAATGCTTATGATTACCTGGGCAGTCACGAAGTGGAAGTGCTGGGTAAACGTGGATACTATTTTGCCGTATGGGCGCCCAATGCCACTGCCGTATCAGTAAAAGGAAATTTCAACAACTGGAAGAACAATGAATATGCTTTGTATGTCAGGATTGACAATTCTGGAATATGGGAAGGCTTTATTCCGGAATTTCCGAAAGGGGAGGTATATAAATACCGGATCAAAGGATACAAAGGGGTTGAAATTGACAAAGGAGATCCCTATGCTAATTTTTGGGAGAAGCGTCCTTTAACAGCTTCTATTACATGGGAACTGGGTTATGGCTGGAATGATGAAAGCTGGATGAAAGAAAGAAAAAAGCACAATGCACTCGATGCACCCTGGAGTGTATATGAAGTGCACCTGGCCAGCTGGATGCGCCCGGATAAAAATGATGAAGAAACGTACAATGATTATAAAACCATTACTGAAAAACTGGTGCCTTATGTAAAAGACATGGGTTTTACACATGTAGAACTGATGCCGGTGATGGAACATCCTTTTGATGGAAGCTGGGGTTACCAGGGCACAGGTTATTTTGCACCTACATCACGTTTTGGTGATCCGCAGGATTTTATGGCCATGGTGGATGCTTTTCACAAAGAGGGGATCGGCGTGGTACTTGACTGGGTGCCTTCGCATTTTCCGTATGATGCACATGGACTGTTTATGTTTGATGGCACGCATACGTACGAATATGCAGATATGCGTAAGGGTTATCATCCCGACTGGAACAGTTATATTTTTAATTACAGCAGGGGAGAGGTGAAATCTTTTTTGATCAGCAGTGCCAGGTTTTGGTTTGATAAATTTCATATTGATGGCATACGGGTGGATGCAGTAAGCTCGATGCTCCGGCTTGATTATTCCAGGACAGAAGGGCAATGGGAACCCAACCAGTTTGGTGGTAACGGAAATATCGAAGCCATCAAGTTTATCAAAGACCTGAACGAAACCATTTTCCGTGATTTTCCTGACGTGCAGACCATTGCGGAAGAATCAACTGACTGGCCAAATGTAAGCCGCCCCACATTTGCAGATGGCCTTGGTTTTGGAATGAAGTGGATGATGGGATGGATGCATGATACACTGGATTATTTTAAAATGGACCCCGTGTTCAGGCAGTACCACCAGAATAAATTCACTTTCAGCATGATGTATTTTTATGATGAAAATTTCATGCTGCCCCTGAGTCATGATGAAGTGGTGCACGGTAAAAGCCCGATGTTGTATAAAATGCCGGGCGATGAATGGCAAAAATTTGCCAATCTCCGTTTGCTGTATTCCTATATGTTTACACATCCCGGGGGCAAGCTGCTGTTTATGGGTAATGAATTTGGTCAAACCTCGGAGTGGAACTATAAAAGCGAGCTTCCCTGGGAACTGCTGGAGTTTGAACCACATCAAAAAATGCAGGCATGCGTGAAAGCTCTAAACAACCTGTACCGTAGCGAGCCGGGCCTGCATGAAATACAGTTTGAAGCGGGTGGTTTTGAATGGATAGATCTCAGTCACCGTTCTGAGGGAGTGATCGTATACATGCGCAAAGGAAAAAAGATAAAGGATAATGTGCTGGTGATATTAAATACCACGCCGATAGTACGAAACGACTGGAAGGTGCAGGTAACCGGTAAGCAGGAATGGCAAGAAATTTTTAACAGTGATAAAGCCGAATATTACGGTTCTGGAAATGTATACAACCCCTCACCAGCAGTGCATTTGGTGGATAAAAAAGCGAACCTCTATGAAATAAATTGCCACCTGCCGGCGTTAGGAGCAGTGATATTCCGGTAAATAATCCGAAAACTGGAATAATATTTGTCTAAAATCCGTACGTATGAAATTCAACCCCCTGAAACTGGTGGTATGCCTGTTGGTATACACTGGATCACACGCTCAACAAACAGACAGTTCTGAAGCTTATTTCCAAAAAGGAATTGAAGAGAAGACGGCCAAACGTTTTCTTGTTGCCTCCAATTGGTTTGATAAAGCTATACAGGCCAATCCCAAATTTACACAAGCCTATATTGAAAGCGGTTACGTAAACATTGAAATGCGTAAGACCGATAAGGCCATGCTCCAGTTCAACAAAGTACTGGAAATGCAGCCCGGTAACCCGGTTGCTGTAAAGGAATTAATGGAAATGTATTACAGCTACCGCATGTATGCCAAGGCCAAAGAAATGGCCAGCAAATGCAGCAGTTGCCTGAATGCTGAAAAAATAAAAGCGATGTGCAGCTACCAGGAAGAAGATTATGGTACAGCTGTTAAAGGTTTGACAAGTTATCTCTCTAAAAACCCGGCTGACGCAGAAGCAACCTATACATTGGCCAGGAGTTTCCTCGATATGGAAGACTATCGCAATGCTATTCCTGCTTACAACAAAGCGGTTTTGCTGGATGGTGAAAAGAACGTGTGGATGTATGAGCTTGGCCTGTTGTATTACAGCCAGGAAGATTATAAGAACGCAGTAGTGCTGTTTAATAAGGCTGCTGAAAAAGGCTATCCTCAAAAAAGCGATTTCCAGGAAAATTTAGGGTATGCGTATATGTTTAGTGGCCAGCATGAGCAGGGAGAAAAATTATT
>JAKQJG010000442.1 GCA_029561305.1 Bacteroidota bacterium
GGAATACATTGGGCAACTGCTTACACACCTGAAAGATTCGTACAATGTATCTTCCTCATCTGTAAAAATAACCACCGAAATAGACGACCTGAATATTGATGTGGACACCATGATACCCATTGGCCTGATGATGAATGAGCTGATCACAAATGTGTTTAAATATGCTGTTCCCAACAACAACAACCCCGAACTGGAAATTGCGCTGCAACAAAAAGACGATACCCTTTATCTTAAAGTAAAAGACAATGGTCCTGGGTTTGCCTACCCTGATGATTTTAAAACTACCAAAACCTTTGGATTAAAAATGGTAAGGGCATTTGCACAAAAATTGAAAGCCACTGTAGGTGTACACAACAAACAAGGTGCGCTAGTGGAATTATTCATCACCAAATACAAAATAACATGAGCCGCATAAGGGTGCTGATAGTGGAAGACGAGCCGCTGATAGCCGAGCATATTGCTACATACTTAGACAATAATGATTTTGAAGTGAGCGCCATTTCTTACGATTGGGAGGATGCTGCTGCCCAGTTAAAAGACAATACGCCTGATGTAGTGGTGCTGGATATCAATTTAGAGGAAGAAAAAGATGGCATCCAGTTAGCAAGGCTCATCAATGAAAAATACCATTTGCCGTTTTTATTTTTAACTGCACATTCAGATAGAAACACTTTACAAAAAGCAAAGGAAGTAAACCCCGGTGGTTATATAGTAAAGCCCTACAATGAAAGAACCATTGCAGCCTCCATCGAAATTGCTTTGTCAAATTATTACGCATCGGCAAATAAAAAATTCCCTGCCATTACAGAACACCTTATCAATAAAAATTTACCCGAAGCTTTTAGTGAAAGGGAGATGGACATTCTTAAACTGGTGTACGAAGGTGTATCCAACAACCAGATTGCAACCCAGCTTTTTATCAGCATCAACACCTTAAAGACACACCTGAAAAATATCTACCTCAAACTGGATGTAAACAACCGCTACAGTGTAATCGTAAAAGTTAGAGAGATGCTCAGCCGGAACTAAGTGAAGCACCTCATGGATTTTCTAAAATCACCTTTTTGTGTGAACACATACCCGGCAGGTTGAAAGAACTTTATGCGAAAGTTGTATCTATGCATAAATATCTCTTCTCATCCATCCTTTTATTTTCTGTCGGACTTAGCCAGGCACAAAATGTTGGCATTGGCACCAGCAGTCCCTTGGCAAGGCTGCATGTAACGGACAACGATATACTTTTTTCAGCCAATGGTTCAGTTCCGGGAGTTGCTACCAATCCGCCATTGAATGGAGGCGGAAGAAGAACCATGTGGTATGCCTCCAAAGCTGCCTTCAGAACAGGTTATGTACTCAATACCAACTGGGATAAAGACAGCATAGGAAAATATTCATTTGCAGCCGGGTACGACACAAAGGCCAAAGGAGAGAAAAGCAGTGCGTTTGGATGGGGAACATCTGCGGAAGGCACATCGGCCTTAACAGCTGGTTTCGAAACGAAGGCTACCGGCATCAATGCTGTTGCACTCGGGTATCTTTCTGTAGCAGCGGGCGATAATTCCATTGCAGCGGGCAGTGAAAATACAGCCAGTGGTATCTATTCATTTGCGGCAGGATATAACAGCATTGCCAGTGGCGTGAGTGCTTTTGCTTTAGGCACCAGTACAGAAGCAAGCGGAAGCTATGCTTTTGCTGCAGGTTATAATTCTTTTTCTGCTGGGGTGAACTCCACTGCATTTGGTGCTAATACAGCAGCAACCGGCAATGGATCTTTTGCTATAGGTAATAACACCGACGCCACTGGTTTAAATTCAGTTTCGGCAGGTGCAAATACAATTGCAGCTGGTACAGCTGCTGTATGCCTGGGCAACAACAGCCGGGCAAACGGATTTGCTTCACTGGTTATCGGTCAATACAATGACACGGTGGTAGCAACCCAAACTTCTTATTCGAGTACCGCCACTCCTTTATTTATTGTAGGCAATGGTATCTCTGGCAACAGCAGGAACAATGCCCTGCTGATCAACAGTGATGGAAGAACCGGCATTAATACAAGCACTCCTCAAACCTTCCTCGATGTAAATGGCGACTTCGCTGTAAAACCATACAACCTGGTATTAGGAGGTGCTGGCGGGCCATTCAGTAATGTGATCACCAGCAACCGGAGTTTTGTGCATATCACCGGGCCCAACGCTCCATTTTCAGTTTCCGGTTTTCAAAATGGTCATGATGGAAAAATACTGGTAGTGCTCAATATGTCGGGTCAAAACATGACCATTGAAAACCTCGATACGGATTCTGACGCAGCCAACAGGATCAATACCCTAAATGGAAGTAATATCACCACCACGGGCAATGGTGCTGTAACCATGATCTACAGCGGCGATCAGAACAGGTGGATGGTACTCTCGGTAAGAGACTAAATTTTTATCAACAGTAAACGAAACATGTATGAAACAGCTTGTATTTTTTGGGCTCTTCCTAACCGTTAGTATCAAAGCTTTGGCACAGCCTTCAGATGCGGAGATAAGAAAACAAATAACCAATGACGGCACCAAACAAATAAAATTCACGAAAACAACCGGCACCCGTCAATGGAATAAAGACCTGGGTAACTGGGAATATGTAAGAGGTGTGGAAGTGATCAGGAACTCGGGCTATCCCGGGATTGACCTGGTGGTTACTGGCGATGTGGTATATCAATACACCGGTGTGGGAAAATACAGCTACTGGAAATTCAGGACCATCGACAACCACTACCTCGGTATACCCAATCCCACACAGCAGGAGATCATTGACTTTGTGCGTAAGGACTGGGGTAAATTCTATGGCTATTACTTGACTGTTATTACAAAGCTTAATAAAGAACCGGTATTAGACAATGATCCACAGTGGCTATGGCATTCGCCTAACTCCGTTGAATTCAGAATGGCGTTGCAGTACGATCACATCATCAGTGGCAAGGGAATAGAAACACAGGATGCCATTTGGAAAGTGCGTTTGTACAGGGACGATCCAAAAGCGCCCTGGAATAATTTTTTTGCCACCAGGAGTGAGGAAGCAGCGGATATAAAAGTGCTGGGTTTGAAAGAATATACTCAGGCACAACTTGCATCTTTTGAAAAACAGACACTCCAGTACACACTGGCTGAAGCAACAGCCAAACAGGCAGCTGCAGCGTTGGCTCAATACAACATCCCCGACTTTAAAAAGAATGACGAATTAGTGAATTACCTCCATGATGTATTAAGAAACGGAACACCTGAAAAATTCAGGGCGGTATGCATGAAATATTTTCATCCCGGCTTTTTTGTTGCCGGCAGTAAAGTGCAGTTACCAGCAGACCAGGAACAAAACCTGAGCAATGTGATAACAGCTGCATACAACGACAAAGCCACTTACAAACAGATGTATTGTCAGAATGCCCCGATACGTACAGAAAAATATCCTGACGGAAGGGTGATGTATTATTTATCTGCTGCTGTGAACGATTGTGTGACAACATTTATGGTTGGCCTGGCAAACGATGGATACAAAGAAGGTGTGATGCAAACCAGCCTGAAGATCTTTGAATACTATGTAAGGGTACGCCAGGATGATGATGCCATTGCGTATATCAGTTCTTTCAACGACCCAAAAAATTTATGCAAGAAAGATTAGCCACTTCTGAAGCCTAATAGTAACGAAAGTCTATACACGAATTTCTATTTGTATACAATCATTAAAAAAGAAGAAATGAAAAAAGCAGTCATCATTCTTACCTATTTATCTTTCGCTGTAAGCGGCTGGTGTCAGAATGTAGGTATTGGTACGGCCACCCCGGCGGCCTCCGCTCAGCTGGATGTAAGCTCCACTACAAAAGGTTTTTTACCTCCGCGTATGACGGCTGCCCAACGGACCGCCATTGCTTCTCCTGCAGAAGGATTACTGGTGTTTCAAACCAATGGGTCAAAAGGATATTACTATTTTATAAATGGAGCATGGACAAGTTTACAAGAGGAGAAAAATTATCCGGGTGTTACCATCTGCGGCCAAAAATGGATGGAAAAGAATTTAGATGTAACCACTTACCGGAACGGTGACACGATTCCATATGTTACCGACCCTACGGCCTGGGCTGCTTTAACAACAGGCGCCTGGTGTTATTATAACAACGATCCATCTACCAATAGTATTTATGGAAAATTATACAATTGGTATGCTGTAGCTGACTCAAGAGGGCTTGCGCCTGCAGGCTGGCATGTATCTACAGATGCAGAATGGACAACATTGGTGACATGCCTTGGTGGCGCTTCTGTTGCTGGTTCCAAATTGAAAGTAAGCGGCACCAGAACCTGGGCAAGCCCTAACAGCGATGCAGACAACAGCAGTGGCTGGGCAGGGCAGCCAGGTGGTAACAGGGCCGACCAGGGCTTTTTCACCGACGATTTGTATAGTGGACTCTGGTGGAGTACTACATCAGCTAATGCAACCACAGCCTGGTACCGGTACCTATTATACTCCAATGGCAGCGTTGGCAGAGATATTTCCCTTAAGCCATATGGTTTTTCTGTTCGTTGTGTAAAAGACTAATAATTTATTGTACAGAACCAGTTTCACTGAGTATTGAGCAATTACAGATAAATAGAAAGGGTGGCTATGCAGTTGGCTGCTGCAGTTTCTTTCTTTCACCAATTTGCTGGCGCCACATGGCAAAGTACAAACCCTTATCGGCCAATAGACCTTCATGCGTACCCGTTTCCACAACTTCCCCTTTTTCTAATACATAGATCCGGTCTGCATGCATGATAGTGCTTAGCCTGTGTGCAATTAAAACAGTGATCTGCTCTTTTTGCGAAGACAGGTCCCTGATGGTATCAGTAATTTCTTCTTCTGTAATAGAATCCAGTGCAGAAGTGGCCTCATCAAAAATCAATAAATGTGGCTTCCGCAATAAGGCACGTGCAATGGAAATCCGTTGTTTCTCCCCTCCAGATAATTTCAAACCGCCTTCTCCAATCATGGTATCCAGCCCTTTCTCTGCACGGGCTACCAAACCTGTGCAGCTTGCTTTTTTTAGTACACTGTCTAATTGCTCTTGTGTGGCAGCCGGATTCACAAACATGAGGTTTTCCCTGATGGTACCGCTGAACAAATTAGTATCCTGCGTAACAAAGCCAATTTGCTTTCTCAAATCATCAAAGTGTATTTCTGTTTCATCAAGGTTATTGTACAATATTTTTCCCTGCAATGGGCGATAAAGACCAACCAATAATTTCATTAAGGTAGATTTACCGCTGCCGCTTGGCCCAACAAAAGCAATGGTTTCCCCAATCCTTGCATCAAAGCTGATGTCGTCAATAGCTTTGTGCGATGCTGTCTGGTGCTGGAAAGCAACATTTTTAAATGACAGTGTTTCGATATTACCCAATGCTTTTGGAAAATCCGGTTCTTTCTCTGGCGCTTTTTTCATCAGGTTGTCAAAATTATTCAGCGAAGCTTCTGCTTCCCTGTAAGAAAGAAGAATATTGCCGATCTCCTGCAAAGGACCAAAAACAAAAAATGAAAATATCTGCATCGTTACCAATTGCCCGGCATTCATGGTTCCCTTAAAAATAAGCCACATCAAAATAAATAATATCACCTGGCGAAGGGTATTTACCATGGTACCCTGCACAAAACTGATGCTGCGGATGCGCTTTACCTTGGTGAGCTCCAGTCCCAGAATCCTATAAGTATTGGTATTGAGTCTTTCTACTTCCTGGTGCGTAAGCCCAAGGCTTTTCACCAGTTCTATATTCCTCAACGACTCAGTGGTAGAACCCGCTAACGCTGTTGTTTGCCCCACAATATTTTTTTGTATCTGTTTTATTTTTTTACTGAGTTTATTGGTAACAAGTGTTAGAAACAATATACCCACCAGGTAGGCAACCGGTATACGCCAGTTAATAAACAAGGCTGCGTACACAAAAACAAACACAACGCCAATGATTACCCCAAAAAGAATATTGATGAAGTTGGTCATGAATTTTTCTACGTCAGCCCTCACCTTGGTCAATATAGATAATGTTTCGCCGCTGCGCTGGTCTTCAAACTCCTGGTAAGGCAGTTTCATGGCGTGCTGCAACCCGTCTGTAAAAACGCTGGCACCAAATTTTTGTATCACCACATTCAAAAAATAATCCTGGAAAGCTTTTGCAATCCGGCTTACCATGGCTACCGATACAGATAAAATGAGCAGGTACCAAACACCCGGTGTATCCCAGGAAAAGGAGTTAAAAAAACGTTCCCAACTAAAATTTTCCGCTGGTGGTATATTACCGCCCTGGTGCCCATTGGCCAGGTTGATCAATTTCCCCAACAGGATGGGGTCGATTAAAGAGAATCCGATATTAACAGAAGCCATTAAAAGGGTAAAAACCACCAACCATTTATAAGGCTTCAAATATTTCAATAAAATTTTCATGCGGCAAAGGTAGAAGAAATAAAACATCGAAAAATGTCGATATAAGCAGGGACTGTTTTATCCTATCCATCTACCTTTACAAAAAAAGCTGTTCTTTCGCAGCAACACCAGCAACATGAAAATATCAGGCTTTACGATTGTGAGAAATGCGGTAAAAAATGACTACCCCGTGGTGGAAGCCATTCGTTCCATATTACCGGTGGTGGATGAAATGATCGTAAGTATTGACAGGGGCGAAGACAATAGTGAGGACCTGATCAAAAGTATTGTATCTGACAAAATAAAAATTGTGTATTCGGAGTGGGATATGTCGCTAAAAGAAGGTGGCCAGGTATATGCCCTGGAAACCAATAAAGCGAAGGCGCATGCAAGCCCCGGCAGCGACTGGCTGTTTTATATACAGGCAGATGAAGTGGTTCATGAAAAATACCATGCAGCCATACTTGCTGCTGCCAATAAATATAAAGACGATACAAGGGTGGAGGGCTTCCTGTTTGGTTACCTGCATTTTTATGGCACTTACGATTATGTAGGCGACAGCCGCTCCTGGTACAACTATGAGATACGGATGATCCGGAATAACAAAAACATCAGTTCTTACAAGGATGCACAAAGTTTTAGAAGAGGAAATGAAAAATTAAACGTGGTACAGATCGACGTGCTGATGTACCATTACGGATGGGTGAAAAGTCCGAAGCAAATGATGGATAAGCACAAAGAAATTGTGAAATACTATCACGAGGAAGGAAAAGTAGTAGAGTACTTTAAGAATGCTGCAGATGTTTTTGATTTTGACCAGTTTGATTCTATAAAAAAATTCACCGGTACACACCCTTCAGTAATGCAGGAACGCATTGCGAATAAAAACTGGCATGTAGAACTGGATGAGAATAAAAAGCGTTTCTCCTTTAAAGACAGGCTGCTTTTTTAGTTTGAGAAAAAAACAGGCATCCGGTTGTTTGCGTTCAAAAATTACCGGCGCATAAAAGGATAATGCGGTCAGGAAAACTGTACATAAATATCACCCCACAGATCTGTCTTAAATTTCTCCTTAATGGCTTTTGTTAATTCAATACGGGAAGTGAATTGTGGCAATTCATAGTGCATTTTTTCTTCCAGGCAGAAGTTGTACCTGGTATTCCCCAAAGCATCCAGCAGGTTCATACAAGTTTCGGCATCGTCAAAAAATTCTTCGGTGAATTCAAAAGACAGTATACCGGTTTTTTTATGCAGCCCTTTCAGCACTTCGGTTTCAAATCCTTCCACATCTATCTTGCAAAGCGCTGGCACACCATATTTTTCAATCAACAGGTCAAGTGTTGTAATTTCCACAGGTTGCTTTTTCTGCCAATGAAAATCCTTACTGAATCTTCCGTTCTTCATCCACTTTTCCGACATGGACGAAATGGTATCTGCTTCATCGCAAATGGTGATCTCGCCAGTACCAGGTGCAGCGCCACATGCTTTATCAATGATCACTATATCGCTGTTCTGACCAAAATACTTGTGCAGCAACTGCACACATTTTTGTTGCGGCTCTACACAAACAAGTTTAGCCCCCAGCTTTTCAAACACCATTGCCCTTTCGCCATTGTTGCTGCCGATATCAAAAACCAGGTCACCTTTTTGTACGATGGTGCTGTAAAAAGAAAACATTTTTCCAAAAGCTGGTTTCCTTGAGTACTTAAACTTCCTGTATTTGTATTTGAGTGCGTCGAACATAGTGCCTGTTACTTTGCAGCAAATTACCGACATTTTAACCATATTTTTGCCAGCGTTAATAAAGAGAGATCCGCTATACAAAAGCAACTGCCAGTAAAATGATTATCATACAGGTTGAAGGTGGCCTGGGAAACCAGATGTTTCAATATGCTCTCGGGCTTTCGTTTGTAAGCAGGGGAGTTTCTGTAAAACTGGATATTTCCAAATTTGAAACACAGCAAGGTCACAATGGTTTTGAATTGCAAAACGTATTCGCCGTTCACCCCCTGTATTGTTCGGGTGTTGAAATAAAACTACTCAAAACATTTAGTAAACTGCGGCATAAAATTCTGGGCACCCCGTATAAAGAAAAAGCAGCCTGGCAATGGCAATACCAGGCAGAAGTAAACAAACTGCAAAATGGCTATTTAAAAGGCTACTGGCAATGTGAAAAATATTTTAGTCATGCCGCCGGTCTTGTAAAACAACAATTCAATTTTTCTGCTGTGACTGATGAGGTAAACAGTGCCATGCTTAATAAGATCAGGAATTGTAATTCGGTAAGCCTGCATATAAGAAGGGGTGATTATCTTTCTCCCGGCATTGGTGCTTCACTTGGTATGGAGTATTATATAGAAGCAATAAAATATATCAACGATACAATAACCAGTCCTGTATATTTTATATTTTCCGACGATATTGAATGGGCAAAAGAAAATATACAGGCAGCGGACAAAGAATTTATCAGCTGGAACAAAGGCAACAACAGTTATATTGACATGCAACTGATGAGTAACTGCAAACACAATATTATTGCCAACAGTTCTTTTAGCTGGTGGGGTGCATGGTTAAACAGTAACACTGAAAAACTGGTGATCGCCCCCCGACCATGGATGCCATCGCATACATCGGGGAAAGATATTATCCCGGAAAAATGGATTCCATTACCCGCTGCATTTGTAAACCACAATCAACATGAGCAAACTATTTAAGCGGCTGCACAATTACAGGCTGTACCTTGCCGACCTGCAGGAGTTAAAAAAACAAAAAGGTAACGACAATAGTTTTCCTTTTGGAAAAAGGAAGGCGATATTGAATGAGCGGTTCGAGGAATCAGGTATTATGTCTGGTCATTATTTTCACCAGGACCTGCTGGTGGCAAGAAAAGTTTTCAATAACAATCCTGTAAAGCACGTTGATATCGGCTCCAGGACGGATGGTTTTGTTGCGCATGTGGCATCTTACCGGGAGATTGAAGTGTTTGATATAAGAGAACAGGCCAGCAAAGTAAAAAATATCATTTTCAAAAAAGCTGATCTTACTCAATTGCCTCCACACATGATTGGCTATTGCGATTCTGTTTCATCCCTGCATGCCATTGAACATTTTGGCCTGGGCAGGTATGGTGATACGGTGGATTATAATGGCCACTTAAAAGCAATTGAGAACATCACTAAAATAATTAAACCCGGCGGAAGATTTTATTTTTCTACGCCCATTGGCCCCCAGCGGATCGAATTTAATGCGCACCGTGTTTTCTCGGTCAGCTACCTGCTGAAAATTTTTGAGAAGGATTTTACCATCGAAAATTTTTCTTACGTGGGTGATGATGGCAATTTGTATGAATCTGTGCCACTTACAGAACAAGGAATTGGCAGTAACTTTGGCTGCACTTATGGCTGCGGAATATTTGAACTGGTAAAAAAATAGGCAGTCTCTTCCATACAAACATGCGGATACTTGAATTAAATTTTGAAAAAAGCTGGCGGGGTGGTGAGCGGCAGACACTGTATAACATGCAGGGTTTCCGCAATGCCGGTATTTCAACTGATCTTATCTGCAGGAAAAACTCGGCACTTGAAGCAAAAGCCAGGGAAGAAGGTTTTATAGTGTATGGGTTTAGTTCAGTGGTGGGCGTGCTCTTGTTTTTACTTTTCAAAGCAAAAAAATATCATTGCATCCATGCTCAAACATCCCATATTCTCACCTATTGTGTTTTTACCAAATGGTTTCACCGGAAAAAAATAATTTTCACCCGCCGGGTGAACTTTGCACCAAAAGGATTTTTTACAAAGCTCAAATACAATTCAACCGATATCCTCGTTGCCATCAGCAATGAAGTAAAAAATACGGTGGCTCATTTTTGTGGCCGGAATGATGTACAGGTGATCTCTGATATTGTTGTACAACAAAACAGCAACATAGCCGCCGCTAATAAATTGCTGGAGGAATTTAGCCTCCATAAAAAAAATATTATTGGCACGGCCAGTGCTTTTACCAGCGAAAAAGATCCCATCACCATGCTGGAGGCAATAAAAAAATTGTATCAACAGCGCCAGGATTTTGTTTTTCTTCATTTTGGTGACGGACCAATGATGGCTGAGATCCAACAAAAGATCAAGGAGGAAAATCTGCAGGATGTGTACCGTTTAATGGGTTTTTCATCCAGTGTTCTGGATATACTTCCTTTCTTTACAATTTTTGTGCTCACGTCTGTACAGGAAGGTCTTGGCAGCAGTGTGCTGGATGCCTTTATCAATAAAGTGCCGGTAGTGAGTACTAATGCGGGGGGATTAAAAGAACTGCTGCAGGATGGCAGGGGCATTGCCTGTGATAGTGGTAACAGTAATTGCATTGCAGCAGGCATCCAAACATTTTTGAATAATGAAGAACAAAAGCAGCGAGCTGTTCGGGTTGCTTTGGAATACGTGCAGCAGTATCACAGCATGGATTATATTACACAACAATACATTAGCCTTTTAAAAAAATAATGCAGGCTTCCGTCATTATATCATACTATAAAAACCTGCCCAAGCTGGAGCTGCTGTTAATGGCATTGCAGCAACAAACTGCTATGGGTGATTTTGAAGTGATCGTTGCGGAAGATGACAATGCTGCTGAAACCGTTTCCTTTCTTGCAACTATGCAGCAGCAGGTTTCTTACACCATACAACATGTGTCGCAGGAAGATAAAGGTTTTAGAAAATGCAGGATTCTGAACCAGGCTTTGCTGGCATCGTCTACCGGTTTCTTAATTTTCCTGGATGGCGACTGCATACCGCATCGTCAACTGGTATACCAATACACCAGGAATAAAGACAATGCAGGCGTGTTGTATGGCAGGAGGGTGATGCTGAGTAAAAAATTTTCCAGCCGTTTGCTGGCAACAAAAGATTTGGCCATGCTAAACTTTTTTTCGATGCTGGCAGGAGGTTGTAAAAGAATTGAAGAAGGGCTGTACCTGCCGTTTGTAAACCTGCTTTTCAAAAGAAAAAAAAGTACTGGCTTGCTGGGTTGTAATATGGGTATTCAAAAAGAGGCACTGCTGGCCATCAATGGTTTTGATGAAGACTATACTGCGCCGGGTGCCGGTGAAGATTCAGACATTGAATGGCGGCTTACCGGATTTTTGAATGTGACCTATGCGCCGATGAAATTCAAAGCCATTGTATATCATGTATGGCACCAGGAACGGTTTACAGAAGAAGCCGGAAAAAAAAGCCTGGAAGCACTCACAGCAAAAATGAACCAGGGGATATTTATATGTAAGAATGGAATAAGTAAACTGCCCTCATCGTGAAGATATTATTTATCTGCAGCAAAGAATTTGACTATGCACAGGACCTGGCTTATTCGGGTCTTGTGAAAATATTGGGGCGGCATAATGTGGTGGAATACCCATGGAATATAAAATATCATTTGCCATTAAAAGAATATCCAAAGAATCTCGGTTATCATTCTCTTTCATTTCGATTGCCATTATTGGGGCAATTCGATTCTTTTGATCTCATCATTCTTGGCGCTGTAAAACCAGATGCACTGCATACTTACTCAAAAATTTTATCTGTCATTAAAAATAAACCAGTTGTATTTATTGATGGTGGAGATGATGACAAGGTTGGCGGAGATTTTTACAGGTTGAAGGCCAGCAATGAATTTGAAAATGTTATTCAACAAAAACCGTTTGATATTATTTTGAAACGGGAATACATACCGGCGCTGCATGACAAGCCCGGAAATATCTTTCCATTCCCTTTCTCTTTTCCCTATAACATCGGTATTAAAACACAAACCGAACAAGAGAAAAAATACGAGGTATCCTTTTGGGGAAGGCAATGGCCACCGGTGAGAGAGAAAGCATTAAAAATATTATCCGGCAGATATGATTGTGATACAAATGGCACGATACTCAACCAGGATTTCTCCACTTATAAACGAAAAGGAAAATTTTATTTGGAAGAACTGGCAGCCTGTAAAATTGTGTTGAATTTTCGTGGCGGTGGTTGGGATACCATGCGCTATTGGGAAACACCCGCTGTTGGAAGTTTTATGATCAGCCAGCGGCCAAAGATCAGTATCCCTAATAATTTTGAAGAGGGAAAGCATGTGGTATGGTGCGATGATTCATTGGATGATCTTATTGATAAAATTGATTACTACCTGCAAAGGCCGGAAGAAAGAGAGCGGATGGCAAGGAATGCAAAGGAGCATTTGGAGACATATCATTTGAATACAAAGAGGGCGGAGTTTATATTGGAAAAGGCAAGGGGTATTTTGTAGTTGGTTGGTTGCAAAGTCCTGAGTTACAAACTCAGGACAGCAGAGCAAGAGACAAAGTCCTTAATAAACTCTATTTTTTTGGGCATAGAAAAATTCAATATATACCCAATACAAGCCAAATAAGATGGATCCTAAAGGAATAAAATACACCGAGTTTAAGACACCAATTATCCATAAAAAAACATCTATATTAAATCCTATAAACAACATTGTTTTTAATCTGCCGTGATATTTGAAGTGAAATCTTGCTATGTAATAAATTGCAATTGGATTTATAATGCTTTTTAAAATATCTTTTTTTTCAGAAATTTTAAATTCAAATTGTTGTTCTTCTAGTTGCTGGAAATAATACTCGATTTTCTCAACAACAAATTGCTTTTCTGATACTGTGGGGAATTTATCTACGTACAACAAAAAATTTTTAATCGAATCAAAAAAATTAGATCTTTCTGCTTCCTGGTTAAGGTAACATCAAAATCACTTG
>JAKQJG010000443.1 GCA_029561305.1 Bacteroidota bacterium
AATGATAAAACGGAAATACGTGGCGGGCAAATCACTAAACTGGAAGTGGAAAACGGAGAGTATCTTGAATATACCATCCGTTTCCAGAACACTGGTAACGACACTGCTTTTAATGTCATCGTCCGGGATACCCTTGACAGCAGGCTGCAATGGTCCAGTGCAGAAGCCATCAGTGCCAGCCATCCCTATTCATTAAAAGTAATGGGAGGAAGAAATGTGGAATGCCTGTTCCAGGATATTCAACTGGTTGACAGCCTTCGCAATGAACCCGGCAGCCATGGTTTTATCACTTACCGCATCCGGCCCAAAACAAATCTTGCAGTGGGTGATGTGGTGCGAAACTCCGCTTCCATTTATTTTGATTTTAATGCGCCAGTAAAAACCAATACACAAATAACAACGGTGGTGCGGACCACGGCCACCTGGAACGGCGCCGTTGACAGTTTGTGGGATAACCCGGGTAACTGGAATATCAAAATAGTTCCGGATGCAGAAACCGTGGTGATCATTCCGGCAAATGTGCCGAATAATCCGTTGGTAAATATCAATGCGGCATGTTATGCATTGAGGGTGGATAAAAATGGAATTATTAATATACGTGAAGGGTACAACCTGGAAGTAACAGGGAAATAGAGAAAATATTTCTACAAATTGAAGAAGTGATGGCTGCTTTTTTAAAAGGATTAATAAATGTAGCCTGGCTCATTTTAATGCCTGGCTTATTTTAGTTACATCAATAGAACTTGTGCCATTTAAAATTATAATCTGTTTCTACGTTTACATTCTTTTTACAGCGAAAAATAAATTATGGAGCAGGATGTGCATTGTATATCTGTACATTTGTAGCTTCTGTTCTACCAGTCCAACCTCCCCCATTTCATTTTTATAAAACTGCTTTTATGCGCCTGGTATATTTTATTTGTATGATTCTTTGCTCTGGCTTAACCTATGCACAGCCACAAGGCCTTGCAATACAATGGCAAAAAACAATGGGCGGCGAATGGGTGGAAGAAGCGGCCAGTATTATTGTTCTGCCCGACAGCAGTTTTGTAGTAGCCGGCTATGCTTCCTCACAAACGGGAGATGTAACAGGTTTACATAGCAGCGAAAACACCCCTGATGGATGGGTGGTGAAGTTTGACTATGCAGGAAATATGTTATGGAAATTATGTATTGGTGGTACGGCCGAAGATAAATTTCAAAAAGTATTGGCTGCTGCTGACGGAGGGTACTATTGTTTTGGAAGGACTGAATCATTTGATGGTGACGTTAGCGGGAGTACCATCGTAAATGGCAGCTGGTTGGTTAAACTCTCGGCAGACGGAAACGTTGAGTGGAGCAAAACCCTGGGCAGCTTTTATTCGGGGTATTTTGGAAATGCCATCGTTTTATCTGATGGAAATATTGCTGTGCTCACAGCAGCCGGGCAGGAAGATGCGGTCTTATATAAGATCGATCCTTCGGGTAATATCATATGGGCAATTAACAACATAATAAATTCAGGGAGCCATATGATTGAAACTGGCGACAAAAATATTCTTACCAATACCGGCCTGCAATTTGAACCGGCCAATGGCGATACAACAAGAATGAACTGGAGCCAGGAAGTGATGGCAATGAAAAGAATGGATAACCGGGTGTATGTTATTACAAGGGAAGAAATGACGAACAAGGTTGGCTATATGGAGGATCTCAATGGCCAATTCACTTTTAGTAACTGGAGCCAGGAATCCGCTATGGGAGATATGGAAACCACTTACAATACCACTGTAAATAGTTTGGCCATATTGCCGGATGGTACAGCTTTGATAGCCGGCAA
The DNA here is from genome assembly GCA_029561305.1 of Bacteroidota bacterium. Lineage (GTDB taxonomy): Bacteria > Bacteroidota > Bacteroidia > Chitinophagales > Chitinophagaceae > Ferruginibacter. The sequence goes on from JAKQJG010000443.1 coordinate 1,820, forward strand.
CAAAACCGTTACATCCAGGGGTGGAGCATTTAATGCTGCCTTCCTGTACAGCGATCAACAACTTAAATTTTATGCTGATTTAAACAATGATGGCGCTAACACTTTTAATGCCATTGAAATTTTTCCTAACGGAAGGGAGGTATTGGTAGCTGGTAGTATTTATGGTCAATTCTGGATTGCGAGGGTATCGCTTCAATATATCACAGGCCAGGTATTTTTAGATCTGAATAATAACAATGTAAAAGATGCGGATGAGCCCGGGGTAGATAGTGTACGGGTGAGATCAATACAAGCCGGCAACGAAGTGGTATCCCGTTGCATCAATGGTCAATATTTTAATAACGTAACTGATACGGGTACTTATATCACCAGCCTGATGTTAGAAGGATATGCTGATTATACCGTATCGCCGGCATCACAGTCAAGTGTATTCGTGGATGGAAAAAGACTGGACACTATCAATTTCGCTGTTCATACAACCCCTGGCATCAGGGATTGCGATATTACAATGCTGGCATTTACCCCTGCAAAATATGCTGCCACAGTAAAGTATAAAATTACGCTGACTAACAGGGGCGCAGAAACGGTTTTCAACAAACAGGTGATGTTTATAAAAGACCATCACCTCGATACGCTTCAGATTGTTCCCGCTGCCAGCATTGCTGCAGGTGATACCATTTACTGGAGTATCGATAATTTATTGCCTGGCAAAAGCACCACAATGTTTGTAACGCTCCAGGTAGGCGAACCAGTTCCGGGAGACAGCTTTGCGTTAATTACATCTGCTGCCTATTTTTATGATGAAGAAGATATTGATCCCGCTGATAATGAAACCACACTCATTCAAAATATTCTTGCTGATTATTGTACTAATTGCAAAGAGGAGGTTCACAATGGTTTTATCAGTATGGCTGACGTAAGAAACCAAAACGATCTTGTGTATACCATCCGTTTTCAAAATCCCTGGTATGTAACAGAGAACGAAATAATTATAAAGGATACTTTGCCGGCCAACGTGGATTGGAAAAGCTTTGAGATAATTGATGCAAGTCATCCATTTATTTTGAAAATTAAAAACAATCAATATATTGATTGGGAGTTACCTAAAATGAATATGCCTGATACCTTTCACAACGGTTCTTATGCTGCCGGCTATATAACTTATAAAGTTAAACCAGCCGCAGGTTTGCAGCCAGGCGACAGTATCGTTAATACAGCCTTCCTTTCATTAGATCATCCTGCCGGGATTCCAGAGGAAGTTTCCACTTTTACGATCGTTAAAAGACCCATCGCTATCTGGACAGGGTTGCAGGATACAGCCTGGGAAAATCCAAATAACTGGAGTGATGGACTTGTTCCGGATGAACTAACGGAAACCATTATACCCGCTGTAACAACTTTTTACCCGGTGATCAGCAGTGGGGCAGTTTGTTTTTCTCTGAGCATTTTACAGGGATCTGAAGTGATCATTAATACAGGTTTTAATTTAGAGATAAAAGGAAAATGAAAAGACAGTTACCACCTGGGTATATATTTAGTGCCGGCATTGCTGAAACAACTTTCTGGTACCCGATGCAGAAACAGGAGTGACCGTTCCGGCAACTGTGCCAGATAATCCTGTTGTAAATGTAACTGTGGCCTGCTATGCTTTACGGGCAGTTAAGAATGCAATGATGCAAGTGAGAGATGGTTTGGCCGTGAAAGAAAAGGGAATTAGTATCCGTTCGTCAGTAAATTAAAAAACTTTGTGCCACCATGCAGTTTATGAGCAGGGTTGTATACCTTAGTATTTCGTATCCATTGATAATCCATTCTGGTCTTCCTTTAACTTTTACCAAATTTAAAACTGCATTTTATGCACCTGCGATCTTTACTACTATCAGCATGTTTATCTATCGTGTGCTTTACAAAAGCGCAAACCAGCCTGCGCCCGGCCATTGTATGGCAAAAATGGTATGGAGGCTCTGGCGATGATAAAGCAACCGATGTATTACTTACCAGCGATGGAGGTATGATCGTGGCAGGTGTGGCTGCCTCCAATGATGGGGATGTAAGCGGTCATCACGGTGGCAACGATGGCTGGGTGATAAAGCTTGATGCATTAGGACAAAAGCAGTGGCAGCGGAGCGTGGGTGGTTCCGGCGATGAAGCTTTTAACACCATTAAAAAATGCGCCGGGGGGTATATCTGCGTGGGGTACAGCAATTCAAACGATGGAGATATCTCTGGTTTGCATAATACGCCCGGTGGTTTTAACAGGGACTGCTGGGTTGTAAAACTGTCTGATAGCGGGAGTGTTTTATGGAGTAAGGTTTTTGGCGGTTCAAAAGATGACCAGGCAAGGAGCTGTGTGGAAACTTTTGACGGGAATTTTATAATTATTGGAAGCACTTACTCAACCGATGGTGATGTGCAGCGGGAGCAGGAACCAGGCCAGGATGCCTGGATATTTAAATTAAACGCTGCCGGTGAACTGACTTGGGAAAATACGATCAGGACAACTCAATTTAACCAGCAATACCATATGGACCAGGGGTTTGGTATTGCAGAAACACCCGGTCACCAGGTACTAGCCTATGTTAGCGGGTATAAGGTAGCCGATACAAGTTTTTATCAACTCATAGGTATGGACGATACCGTACCCATATATGATACCGCCACTTATAATATTACCACCTTACCCGGGGTGCTGTTTAATGTAAACCCTGGAAATGGTGAATATACTTATGTTCTTCAAACAGAAGGTTATGGCAATATGAATATGAAAGTACTGCCGGATGGTATTTATTTTCATTATTTCAATACCCGTTTTGTGCTGAATGATCCGGGCAATATTCATAGTGGGGTTTGTTCGCAGGAAGAAAGTTTTGTAACAAAACTTGATCATGCCTCCAACAATTTTACTACCATAATATCGTCTGCCGTTTTCTGTCAATATTACGCCAGCATTTATCATAGGTTCTTTCCGGGATTTAACGGTGCAGATGGTGTGGAAAACGGGCAGTGGATGCAGGTGGGTACAGGAATATCCCAGCGGGCAGATTGCGGCGGCAGTGGTGCTACGGTACTAACACCTGGTGGGGGCAGTTATGGTTATGGCGGAACATCGCATGATGGCTTTGCAGCTGTAAAAGCATTTTCCAATGGATACGAGTTTGTATGTGCAGGTAATACGCAATCGGTTGATGGAGACCTGCTGGGGCATGGACCGGTAGAACAAGAGTGTTTGGGTGTAATGTCAGATTTCTGGATCGTGAAATTATCTTTGAGCACTAACCAGGTAAGCGGTCATGTTTTTCTTGATGAAAACAATAACAACCTTAAGGACCCGGGTGAACCGGCTTTTACTAAAGGCATGTTACAGGTAACTGGTCCAGGTCAGAATGTAAGTTATGGCATCAACGAGGGACATTATGCAATAAAAGTTGATACTGGTTCATTTATCACAAGGCTTGTTGTAAACAATCCTTCCTATTATTCCGCAGAACCTGCTTTGGATACTTTTGTTTTCAATAACCGGTTTAACACAGACACTGTTGATTTCGCTGTTCATAAAAACGGTGATTTTATTGATAACTCGGTTTCATTTTTTGCGCCAGGCGCCCCGGTAAGACCCGGCAGGGTTACTGGCTACAGTATCAGGATTGCCAACAACGGCACCATACCTTTACTAAACAGGCCGCTTACACTAATAAAAGATCATCGTCTTTCATTCAGCAGCGCTTCCATTGCGCCTGTTTCCATGTTGGCCGATACGATTGTTTGGAATATTGACAGTTTACCGGTTGATGGTTACGCATATTTGTATGTTAACCTGCTGGCAGACATACCCCCGGTACTTAATGGTGGCGATACGGTGAGTTTGTTTGTGCGGCTTGATTCCATTGGCGATAACGTAGTGCTCGATAACGAGGCCTTATTAAGACAGGAAGTGGTTAATTCATTTGACCCTAACGATAAACAGGAAGTGCATGGTGGCACGGTAACAAAGCTTGAAGTACTAAGGGGCAACTATCTAACTTATACGATCCGTTTTCAAAACACAGGAAATGATACTGCATTTAATATTATCATTAAAGATGTGCTGGATGATAAATTGGCTACCGGCACATTTGAAATGCTTTCAGCCAGCCATCCCTACCAGTTAAAAATAAAAGATGGTAAATATATTAGCTGGGAATTTAATGATGTGATGCTGGTGGACAGTATCCGCAATGAGCCGGAAAGCCACGGCTTTATTACATACAGGATAAAAACAAACAACAATCTTGTAATTGGCGACAGCATCAATAACAGGGCCTCTATTTATTTTGATTTTAACCCACCGGTGATCACTAATACAACGGTAACGGCTGTTACTAAAACAACAGCAGTTTGGACAGGCAGCGTAAGTGCTGCCTGGGAAGATGCTGCTAACTGGAATATAAATGCCGTGCCGGATGCAGAAACAGAAGTGATAATACCGGGAGGCCTGGTGCAGTATCCTGTTGTGAACAGCAATGCAGTTTGCTATTCCGTAAAAGCAGATGGCACAGCAATAATTACTATCAGCAGCACAGCTAACTTAGCAGTAATGGGCAAGTAAATATATCAGCATTTTAGCACCGGTGTGGCAATATCATGATAAAATAAAAAGGTCCAGTGTTCATCCTGTGCCTGCTGCCACCATTGCTGACGAAGTTCCATGCATAGTTTGCCGTCATAGTCGTATTTGGCAATGAATTTATTTTTCAT
>JAKQJG010000019.1 GCA_029561305.1 Bacteroidota bacterium
AAGAGTAAGACGGCTCACAACATCATTTACCCGTTGTTCAAAGGGTAGATTATAATTCCACATGGGAAAAGATTTGTAATCCTGTGCAGTGGAGATGGTTGCTGAAAAAAGCAAGGCAATTGAAAGTATGCTTTTCATGAATTGTATATTGTTATTGTATTAAAATATTTATATGTCAAAACAATCAGTTGCAGAACCTGGATGTTTCATGAATCACTAATATTAATTAACTCTGGCTGCCTCAGTAGAATCATTCTTTTACATCCTTGTTAAACGGATGTAGTACACTGCACCAGCCGTTGCACCCGGCAATGCCTGGAATTTTACCCTTACTTTATTTTTTCCTTTAACCATTGCATCCGGTATTTTGTATTCGATAGTATGAAACGCAGACTGATTCCATTTGCCTGTATTGTCTTCTGTAAGTAGTTTTTCATCATCTATGTAAATGTCAAATTTCCGGGTACCCCATTCGGCTCCCCAATATTTCACCAGCAGCGAAAGGCTTGTTTCATTATTGGTGGAGAGCTGGTAACTGAAATAACCTTCGTTATTGGCATCCCTCCAGAATTCATCCTGCTGGTTTCCTGTGTGGGAGTTTTCCTTTTGTATGAAGTGGTCGGCTTCAGGTTGTTGCTCACCGGGTGCTACAAAATCAATGGTGCGCTTTTCCAGTTCCAGTTTTTGTTTTTCTACACCTGCAACTGAATCAAGATAAGAAAGATAGCCCTTATTGCTCAATGCCATCCAGTACATCATATACCTGCTATCATGAATTTTATAAAAAGGTTCAAAGATTATTTTGGCGGGGTTAATCATTTTGAGATCGCTGGCAGAAAAGGTTAGATGTTTTCCTGCAACTGGTTTTAACTTATTTGTAATCGACGGAATATTGTCTTCAAGTATGATCGGCGCTTTATCCAGCGGAAGTTTTTTGCCACCTGCAATATGGCCCCAGCGGCTATCGTCTGCCACCAGGCCTTTTAAATTTTCCGTTTCAGTTTTTGCAGCCAGCAAAACAGGGCCATGCATGATGGCTATATAGTTAGATACATTTGGCAGGTACTCGATACTGTTATGCATTGGTAATATAACCGTAACAACATCTCCTTTTTTCCACAACCGCTTAACCGCTATATAAGAGGAAGGTTGATTGGTAAATGAAACAGGTTTGCCATTTACTTTAATTTTTAACGCATCCTCTTTTACCCAGGATGGATAGCGGATCATCATCGAAAAAACAGAAGCTCCTTCAGTAATGGTTATGCTTGTTTTTTCTTGAGATGGGAAAAGGGTTTGCTGTGATAGTTTGATTTTCTTTTCTCTCCAGTTTAATTCCGATGCAACAAAAAGATTGATGTACAGGGAATCGTTGGACCGGGTGTAGATAAACTGGTTGTATTTGCCATGATTTTCCATGCCGCTTCCTACGCAGCACCACATGGCCGCATTAGGAGCCGAGTACACCCGGTAATGCCTGGGACGGGCCGGCGTAAAATACACATAGCCACCATGCTCCGGGTGCTGCGTTGATAAAATATGATTGTACAATGTTCTTTCATAGTAGTCTGCATATTTTGCCAGCGGATTCACCCGGAAAAGATGTTCGGTTAACTTAAGCATGTTGTAGGAATTACAGGATTCCGGTCCTTCTACATCATTTACAAAATCAGATGCGGCAGTCACTGCAGGGAAAAATTCCCTTCTGCTGTTGCCACCAAAGGCGAGGCTGCGTTTGGCAGTAACTGTTTCCCAGAAAAAATCGCCCGCTGTTTTAAAGCGCTCTTCGTTGGCCAGTTCGCCAATACGCTCAAAGCCCAGCACTTTTGGTACCTGTGTATTTGCATGTTTGTTATCGAGGTTATCGTTTTTCAACGCCATTGCATCCAGCAGCATATGGTGTGAAAATCTTTTTGCAGCGGTTAAATATTTTTTATCACCTGTCATTTGATATGCATCTGCAAAAATTTCATTCATGCCGCCATGCTCCATATCCAGCATGGATTGCATTTGGGTATCTGTTAAGGATGCGGTGATGTTTATTCCCCAGTCGCAAAATTGCAGAAACATATCTTTTGCACTG
>JAKQJG010000023.1 GCA_029561305.1 Bacteroidota bacterium
ACGTTCTTCATAAAATGCGGCACCTTTTACTTTTGATAAAATATCTGGGTCAAGCGATAGGGAAGGTACGATCACTACTGTTCGTGGCGCCAGTTTATCAGGAAACACTTTTTCAAATTGCTCCCTGAAATCAACCTGTAATGATGTAAATACGCGGCTTTCTTCCTGCGATCCGGGAGCAGGATAGTTGTTGTTGAGTGTAAATGTTTTTCTTGTTTGGCCTTCCTCCATGCCCATATTGGAATATTTTTGTTAAGATAGGAAGTTCCAATAAAATGGTTATCAAAAACATTTACTTTCTGCCGGACCCCGTTGCAGCTGTCGAAAAATGCTCTTATCTTTAAAGACATGAAACAGCTGTTAACACTTTTATTCCTCTGCATGGGTCTCTCTGCACTGGCTCAACCCAAAACAGAATTGTACGACCTTATAAAAAAATGCATGTTTGACAGTACCGGTTACAGCAATGTGGGCGACTGGGCAGTAGGCAATGCAAAAAAATACCCGGTAAAATGGAAAGAAGACAGGATCATTATGAGCGATGATACGGCCATCAATTTTTACCGCATGGGCAGTGCCAATATCACCATCAAAGGCAAAACATATACCGATGCAGCCGGCCAGCCGGTAAAATGGAACATCATGCTCAAAGGCCCCCGCATGGGCTATTCTTCTTTCAGTATCATCAGTTCGCCTTCAAAAGATTTTACCATAAAAAATACGATAGACAGTTTGTTTGGTGATAACCCCTTTATGGCAAAACTGCTGAAAAGCTGCGATGGGAAATCATTGGCCGGTTATTATTACTACGAAGTAAAAATTCCCAAGAAAGATATTTTCTTTATCAAGTTCAGCTGGATCTCTGTCAATGGCAATACAGCATTGCGTATAGATTGTTATGATGACTGGAGTAAATATGCTGTAAAATCAGATTGTCCAAAATAATTTTTCTGCATCCCCGCTCTAATTAATTTAAAATGAAAAAGATCTTCATTACAAGTTGGTGTTTTTTCTTACTGTTTACTATACATGCACAGCAGCAGCCAGCCCGCCTCATCGTTCGGGGAGATGATATGGGCTATACGCATTCGGGCAATGAAGCATTGATAAAATGTTCAAAAGAAGGCATTCAAAAATCCATAGAAGTCATCGTGCCCTCACCCTGGTTTCCGGAAGCCGTAAAGATGCTGAATGAAAACCCGGGCATTGATGTGGGCATTCATTTAGCCATCACCAGTGAATGGGACAATGTAAAATGGCGGCCACTGACGGATTGCAAAAGCATCCGCGACAGCAACGGTTATTTTTACCCGATGGTTTGGCCCAATAAAAATTATCCCGGACAATCTATCAAAGAAGCCAACTGGACCATAGAAGACATAGAAAAAGAGTTCAGGGCACAGATAGAAATGGGGCTTAAAAAAATTCCCCAGGTCAGCCATATCTCCGCACACATGGGTTGCACTAATGTAAGTGAGGAGGTTAAGGCCATGACCAAAAAACTGGCAAAGGAATTCAAGATTGATATAGACCTGGAGGAACGCAGCATACCACATATCTGGTACGATGGCCCATCAAAAACAGCCAGCGAAAAAGAAAGTAGTTTTATAAAGATGCTGGACAAACTTGAACCAGGCAAAACCTATATGTTTCTTGACCACCCTGGATTTGACAATGCAGAATTGCAGGCGGTTCATCATATTGGTTATGAAAATGTGGCAGCAGACCGGCAGGGAGTAACCGACCTGTTTACCAGCAAAAAAGTGAAGGCGGCGATAGCGGCGAGGAAGATCGAAGTGATCAGTTATAAAGATCTTTTACAAAGCAAATAATTCCTTATGAAATACAAAATGGAAAAGCCCATCCAGGGCAGCATTGGTACTGCCAAATACCAATGTCATATTGAATGGAGAAATGGCACGATCATTTCTGATGAACCGGTTAGTTCCGGAGGGCAGGATACAGGTCCCGATCCCTTTACGCTGTTGTTATCTTCCCTTGCCTCCTGCACCTTGATCACATTAAGAATGTATATAGACAGGAAGGGCTGGGATATTCCTTCCATCATTGTTAATACCAATCTTTACCAGGAAACAAAAGACGAAAAGTTAGTTACTATCATGGACCGGGATATTTTGTTTACCACGCCAGTACCGGATGAACAAAAACAAAGATTGCAGGAAATTGCCAAAGCCTGCCCGGTATCAAAAATTTTAGAAGCTGATATTAAAGTAAGAACATTTGTTTTCAGGGATGGTGATAGCAAGCAAGTAAAATATGCCAATGAAGAAGCTACGGTTTTGTGGAAGCCGGAACTTTGTCAACACTCCACCAGGTGCTGGACGCAGCTGCCGCTGGTTTTTAATCCCCGGATCAAAAAATGGATCAACCCGGACGGAGCGCCAGCTGACAGAATAGATCAGCAGGTTAAAGTTTGCCCCAGTGGCGCACTTGAATTTTATTACAACAAAGACAAAAAAACAAACCATGAGTAATGTTGGCATGATCATAGAAGAGCGTCCGGCAGATATCGGAAATTTCCTGGTAGGCAGGTTACTACCGTTCAGGGGTAAACGCATGGTGGGGCCTTTTATTTTTATAGATCATATGGGTCCGGCCAAAATGAGCGATCAGCAGAATATGGATATTGGTCCGCACCCGCATATCGGTTTATCCACGCTCACCTATCTGTTTGAAGGCAGCATGATGCACCGTGATGCACTCGGTACCGAAGTGGAAATAAAACCGGGCGCCGTAAACTGGATGACGGCGGGCAAAGGATTGGTTCACTCCGAAAGGACGCCGGATTATTTGAGGCATTCCGAAAAAATGATGCATGGATTACAAATATGGGTGGCTTTGCCAAAAGAACTGGAGCTGATGGAACCCGGATTTTTTCATATTGGCAAAGAAGAATTACCATCGTGGAAAGAAGGCGAAGCCAGTTTTAAATTAATTGCGGGTGAAGCTTTTGGGAGAAAGTCGCCCGTGCCGGTGTATAGTAAATTATTTATGCTGGAAATAAAAAGCCCCGTACAACAAACCATCAGCATTGGAAAAGATCTATTTGGCGAAGCCGGGTTATATATTTTAGAAGGCCGCATCGAAACTGATGGAAATATATTTGAACCAAAGCAGTTATTAGTGGCAAAAGAAGCAACGCTCTGCAGTTTTGTTATCCATGCCAACACTACGGTATATCTTTTTGGTGGCGAACCTTTTCCCGAGGAACGGTTTATCTACTGGAACTTTGTGGCCACAACGGTTGAAAGAATTGAAGAAGCCAAACAGCAATGGAAGGATCAGCAATTTAAAATGATCGATGGTGAAACAGGTTTTATTCCGCTGCCGGAAACAAAAGCGCAATTGAAAAAGTAAGTAACAATGAAATTTATTGATATTAAGGATAGGGTAAATCTCAATAACTGTTTATCAAAACTTGAAGTAAATGCAGTACCTCTTTGGGGTTCATTAACTCCTGTTTCATTAATTGAACATTTGATAACAACTATTGAATATACAAACGGAAAAAAAATAACCAGTTGTAATCTTACTCCTGAACAAATAGAAGAAAGAAAACAGTTAGTAATTTACAGTGATACAGAACTGCCAATGGGAATTAAAACCCCTGTAAGTAAGGATGACCCAGCTGCAACCACCTTTGAAAATTTACGGGATGCTATTGCTGCATTGAATGAAGAACTGGATGCTTTTGAAAAGTATTTTGAAACAGAAGGCATTACATCTGTTCATCCAGGTTTTGGTGAATTAAACTATGAAGATTGGTGCATTTTTCATAGTAAACATTTTACACATCATTTTAGGCAGTTCGGAGTGTGGTAAATAGAAAATGATTGCAGATCATATATCGGATTATTTACTCAAAATAGTTTCTATCATCATGGGAATTTGCTTCTCTTCCGGATCTGTAAATGCCAGCTTACCCTGTTTGTCAATTACAAAACGGGCAGGAATATACATTACCTCATAGTCATTTGCTGTTTTATCATCAGCATCAAGCAGTACTTTAAAATCGTATTTGCCATCTTTCAATAATTTAGACGCATTGGCAATCATTTTTTTCTCTTCCTTTTTTTCAAAACAATCTATAAAGAAAAATTCCACTTCCTTATTTTCTTTGTATTGGTTTACTAACTGTTGCATATATGGCATGGATGACTTACAAGGGCCACACCATGTTGCCCAGAAATCAAGTACTACTACTTTTCCTTTTAGCGATGTTAAAGAAACCAGGTTGCCATTAATATCCTTCAGCCTGAAATCAGGAGCCTGTTGTGTACCATACTTTTTCATCAGCTCTTCTTTCAACCGTTGCTGCACCAAAACGCTGTTCTTTTTTTTAATATCCAAAAAAGTTTGTTCAGGAAGGTTCAGTTTCACATAGATATTTTTTAATTGCTCAACCATAGAAGGAGAATTAAACCCCTTCAATAATTGCGGTTCAATCATTTCTTTTGCAAAAAGAACTCCCTTTGATGGTTCCGCATACAAGGCCAGCCGCTCATTACCTTCTCCCACTCCGGGATCTTTTCCAGCTATAGAATTTTGATAATAATAAGCTGAGTCATATTCCTTCATCTTATACAATATCATAGCATAGGTATCTGTGTAATAAATTTCGGCACCCATCAATTCGTCCGGATCCTCAGTAACAAAGCCTTCATCTCTCATTTTCCATATCCATGGTAGTGCAGTTTCCATCAGCGCTTTGGCTCCTTCCAGGTTAATGGGTTCTCCTTCTATACTACCGCCTGCCAATTCCCAGGCAATTGGGTTAAAAAGAGAAGCTGCATATAATTTATTCTCCAGCTGATGGCCATACTTTAACATGCCTTGCATATCATTATTTTTTTTACAAATACGGATAAGCCGATAATAAAAAGATTCTATCTCATTCTGAGGAATGTCGCCAAAGTTTTGTTTATAGGAGGCCATCGCCGAAAGTACATTTTCTTCTGTAGCGCTTTCATCCATAATAATATCCAAAGCCTTATTGGCGGCTGTACTGCCTTTCGGAAAAGTACGTCTGCATTTTTCCTCTACTTCCTTTTGCTTCTCCGGCATATTTAAAATACCATATATCCTGTTGGCCAATTCCCATTTCTGTTCATCATTACTGATGGCCATCATTTCTTGTGCATATTTCAATAACTCAGGCCGTACAGCGTCTTTCTTTTCCCGATATAACAAAGACAGGTATTCAAAATAGTCGGCTGTCTTTATCAAAGCTGGATTTTGCTTAAATGCAGCTTCATAATTTTTTAAAAGTTCAGTTGCAGGTTTTTTTATTTCCAACAAAGCGGAGGCAAACCCACCTCCTGTCATTTTTGTTTCGAGGTAGGAAGCAGTATCAATTTGCTTGCCTTTTTCATCATACAGATATATAAGGTATCCTTTTTTGTCATTGTTGTCATATATCCTGTTATAGTAATCAATTACTCCCATCATCAGCAGCCCTGTACTATCGGGTACTTTTAAAGAGAAAACATATTTCTCACCGGTTTTCTCCATCAGGATCTTCTTTACCACATAGCCCTTATTGAAATACAAAACTCTGGCTCTTACCTTTTCCGGCAATGATAGTTCCTGTGGTGGAGTGTAAACATATTTGTTTTCAACACCTGCCTTGGGTAAATCAACGGCAGGTTGAATATTTCCTTTTGGTTGTGCAGTGGCTGCAATAATTAATAATAAGAATGACGAGAGGAGTATAGGTTGCTTCAATTTTAATGAGTTTACTGCAATGTAATATTTTTTGCTATACCTCTGCGCCACATAAAATCTATACTTCTAAAATATTTTGTTAAGAAAATGCTGTATTTAAATTTTTGCTATCATTCTATATTATTTGCAGGCCTGCTTATTTTATTTTTATCCTGCACTTAAAACACTTGTATGAAACCAAAACTTCTACTACCCACTAATTTTTATTCGCTCTTTTGCTTTGTATTATTCTTCTGTGTCATCTCATTGCAAGTGCAGTCTCAAACTGCTTACGATTGGTACGCAAAAGAATTAGCTAATAAAGAACACAATGACTATTGGGCCAGCGTTGTGGTGGACATTGTGATAAAACTTGAGTTTGTGATTACAAATCCCAATTCAATTGCCCCGGCATCTTTACGCTACGGACAAGCAGTAGATTTAAAGTCTTTTTTGAGAAACAAAACTGTTATTATACCAGGAAATCAAACTTTTATTACAGCACAAATCTATTTTACAGGCAAAGGTTTTCCTGTTCCGCAAGTAACTACATCTACTGTGCAATCTTCGCTTGCAGGACTTGAATATTTACTAAAAAAATGCGAAACAGGTACTTCTGTAATTTTTGAAGTAGTAAGATTATCTGACAGCAGTAAAAAAAATACCCGTATAACCGGGAGCTGCCTCTTTACTAATTTTCAGAAGAAAGACCTGCCTGTATTATTATCTGTTGACACAACGATTATTGATGCAATGGAAACCTTGAAAAAGAGATTTTCAAGAGGCACAATATATTTTGCAGGCACTGGTTTTCCTGTAGCAGAATCAATGCCTGCTGCAGAGAGTAATGCAATCAATAGAAAAGCAATGATTTCACGACTGCAACCCGGCTCATCAATTA
>JAKQJG010000027.1 GCA_029561305.1 Bacteroidota bacterium
AGTGGGTTTTCTTGGTGGTATCGGTTTTACCATGTCGATCTTTATTACATTACTGGCATTCGACAATACAGCCGTTATTAATAATGCCAAGATCATTATCCTGGTCTCCTCTCTGATTGCAGGATTGATAGGGTATATTTCTCTTAAGTTGATCCTGAAAAAGCAATATGAAGAAGAGATAAGTGAATGACAAGGATCCTGTCAAAATTTCTATTTTTTACTGAACCCTTTACTATCTAAAAAGGTTATACAAAAAAGATGACCTGTTTATGAAACAACCGCATTGTTTTCTTTTTTCAAATTTTGCACTGTTGCTATCTGCCTGTTTACTTTTACCTGTATCTTCTTTTGCACAGAAAAGTACATTGTCCGGTGTTGTATATGATGCCAAAACCAAAGCGCCCCTGGCATTTTCCAGCGTTATCTGCGGCAAGTCAGGCACTACAACAGATATTGATGGCCGTTTTTCTTTTACTGTTTCCAGCGATACGGCAGAATTGTTTATCACACATGTGGGTTACCATTCTAAAAGGCAAAGGATAACCAGCCGGTTGGAGGCATTGACAATTTTTCTGGAAACTTCTGAAGCAGGACTTGAAAATGTCACGATCACACCAGGTGAAAACCCTTCCCACCGTATCATCCGGTTGCTGCAGCAAAATAAAAAAAAGCATGATCCAAAATATATATCGTCATTTGAATACAATGCGTACACAATGGCTGCACTCGGCAGCAGCGATCACTTCTGGAGCATGAATGATAGCGCCAATGAAACAGGCAACAAACAAAAAAACAACCAGCTTACAACAAGCAACAGTGAAGAGAGCAGGGACTCAATTCTTTTACAAGGCTTCAAACAGAACTATCTTTTTCTCACAGAATCTTATACCAAAAGAATCTTCCGTTATCCAAAGCAAACAAAAGAAACCGTTTTGGCAACAAAGGTCACCGGTATTAAATCACCTTCCTTTGCAATGACTGCTACTAATTTTCAGCCATTTGGATTTTATGATGATTATTTACAACTGGGTGATAAAGCCTACGTAAACCCCATCATCAATGGCAGCATTGGCATGTACAGGTTTAAATTAATGGAGACAAGAGTTGATAACAAGGATACCGTTTTTATGATACAGTTTCAACCAAAAAAAGGCGCCAGATTTACAGGGCTGAAAGGAATATTGTATATCCATTCTGATGGGTACGCCATTGAAAATGTTTCCGCTTCGCCTGCGGATGAAAAAGGATTGCTGATCCGTTACCAGTTGCAGCAGAAATATGAACATGTCAACGGGCAGTGGTTTCCCTCTCAGTTAAACAGTACCATCACGCAGTTAGATTCAAAAACCGACTCTGCCATTATGTACTGGGACAGCCGTAGCTATATCAGCAACACAGTTTTTAATAAACAGTTTAAAAACAATGATTTTTCCGATGTTGAAACTGAATATGATGCAGCCGCAGGAAAACGTACAGAACAGGAATGGATACAATACAGAACAGACAGCCTGAGAGAAAAGGAAAAGAAAACATATGAAACCTACAGCCTGCTGCCACCAAAAGTGCTCAATGCATTTGAAAAGGGAAACAGGCTGATCGAAGTTTTTGCATTGCAGGCACTCACATTTGGAAAAGTGGATATTCCTCTAAAGTATTTTTTAACCGGCTTTAATAGATATGAAAGTATCAGAGTGGGTGGTGGTTTTCAAACAAATGAATTTTTACATAAAACAATTTCCTTTGGTGGCTTTGGAGGTTATGGAATAAAAGATAAAGCCTGGAAATATGGCGGCAATATTTTGCTGACGCTTGATAAGCGGACTGCCACTACTGCACAGTTTAGTTACAGCAGGGATATTCTTGAACCAGGCAATACAGATTATTTTCGACGGTACGGCTCTGTGTTTTCACTACAAACATTGCGTGATTTTTATACCAACAGGATGGACAGCGTGGAGCAGTTCCGCTTTGATTTTACTACCAAAATAAGACCATCCTTCCAGGTCTCGCTCTGGATGTTGAATGAAACCAGGAACCCTGCTAAATATGATTGGAACTTTGAGAACAGCAACAATGGAAAAAACTACCGTAGTTTCAACAATACAGAAGCGGGTATTGGTCTCCGTTGGGTGAGCGGTGAAAAATTCACGATGCTGGGGAGGGCAAAACTAATATCAACACCTGCCCATACAGAAATGTTGCTGCAGTTATCAAAAGGACTGGATGACTTGTTGAACGGGGAATTGAACTATACAAAACTGGTAGTACAATTCAACCATAGTTTCCGGCTAAAAAGGCTTGGGCTTACAAGTTTCCAGCTGGAAGCGGGGAAGATCTGGGGCGATGTTCCCTACGCTTATTTATTTAATACCAAGGCGAATAATACTGGTGCTTCAGTCAGTTTTTTTATACCCAACCACTTTCAAACAGTGGGTCTGTATGAATTTGCAGGCGACCGTTCTTTCAGCCTTTTTGTGCAGCATAATTTTGGCAGCCTGCTATTGAAACCTCAAAATCCGCATATACGTCCGGAGTTTATCATTGTACAAGGCATCAACTTCAGCAGTCTAAAAAATCCGCAGTTTCAAAAGGGAATTGAATTTAAAACTGCCACCAGGGGTTTGTATGAAAGCGGCTTGTTGGTGGATAATATTTACAGGATCAACTCGCAGTTCTTTTATTATGGATTTGGTGCCGGTGTTTTTTACAGGTATGGTGCCTACCATCTGCCACGAACGATAGATAATTTCGATTTTAAGATAAGTATGAAGCTTTCATTTTAATCTTCCAGTTCTTCCAGCGCACCCTGCAGCTCACTATACGCATGACGGTCATTCGCTTTTTTGGCTTCTTCCATCCCTCGTTGATACACCCGGATGGCTCTGTCAAAATCTGCCACTCTTTCTAATAATTTACCCAGGTGATAATAGGACCCCACATAAGTTGGCTCTCTCAATAAAATCTCATTGAACAGCTTCCTCGCATCCTCATCATTACCTATTTTTATGTATTCCAGCGCCAACGCATGTTGCAGAAAACTATCCTTGTCAGATGTTTTCATGTATTCCAGTAATTTTTCTATCCTGCTCATAATGTTAATCGTTAGTAAGGTACGTTCAATCCTTTTGATAAACCTTTTTATTGCTGTTGTTTTGCTTCAATAAACTTCAGCAGGTTCTTTCTGGCTTTGTTCTTTATTTTCCGCTGAAAAAAAGAGTTCCAGCCAAAAAGCTGCCCCATAAAACCCAGCGCCTGGCTGCTCCATTTGTGCAGGCTGAATCCATCGCTGTGTTCAACGATCTTGCCATCAGCAATACGCATGTGTGCTTTGATCACGTTCACTACTTTGCGGCCCGTTTGTGAAAAAGTATAGGTGGCAACCCAGTTGCAGGTATAGTACTCATGGTCACGTGCTGAGATATTGTTAAACGTAAGTGAAAAATCCCTGGCGTTTTTGCAAAGCATTTCCCACATATATTTCACTTCTTCCCCACGAAGCAATTCAAATGCCGGGTCGTAAAACACAATGTCGTCACTATAACAACTGTTCATGGTTTTATAATCTTTTTGCTGAAAAGCGGTGTAAAATTTTGTAATGAGCGCTTCGGCTGTTTGCATAATACTAGTTTGAATTGCCCTAAATTTATACCAAAAACAAGGATGAAAAAAATTAACTGTCTGGCCATTTTACTTTTACTCACTGGTTACCTTCCTGCACAAGAGCGATCTACATTCCGCATAAAGGATTTCTACAATAAAATGGATACACTTATTCCTATGAGGGACGGTGTAAAACTTTACACGGTGATCTATACTCCAAAAAATGACTCAGCTTTGTATCCCGTGCTGATGGAACGTACCCCCTACTCGGTTTCGCCCTATGGTTCAAATAACTTTGGTTACCAGCCTGCTCCTAATACCGACCTGTTGAGAGAAGGCTATATCCTCGTATTACAGGATGTACGTGGCCGCTTTATGAGTGAGGGTAAAAACCTGGAAGTAACACCACATATAGCTAATAAAAAAAGCAGCAAAGAGGTGGATGAAAGCAGTGACACCTATGATACGGTTGACTGGCTGCTGAAAAATATTAAGAACAACAATGGACGTGTGGGCCTTTATGGCATCTCTTATCCCGGGTTCTATGCTACCGCCTGCCTGCCCGGTGCTCACCCTGCTATCAAAGCTGTAAGTCCCCAGGCACCAATTGCGGATGAATTTATGGGTGATGATGCCAACCACAATGGCGCATTCTTTTTGCTCGACAATTTTAATTTCATGAACAATTTTGGTAAAGAAAGAACAGAACCGGTGAAAGATTACGGCAACAATATATTCAACGCCAAAATAAAAGACGCTTACCAGTTTTTCCTAAAACTGGGTCCTGTAAAAAATACCAATAGCAGTAATTATTTCGACAACCAGAGTGAAATATGGAATGAATATCTCTCACATGATACTTATGATACCTACTGGAAAGCAAGGAATATACGGCCACATTTAAAAGACATACGCATACCCGTGATGGTGGTGGGGGGCTGGTATGATGCAGAAGACCTGTTTGGCGCCCTGCAGACGTACAAGGCAATAGAAAAGCAAAGTAAAGTTAATAACAACCGTATTGTGATGGGGCCATGGACACATGGTGGATGGGCTACGGGCAACTGGACAAAATTTGCCACCCAAAGTTTTGGCAGCAATACCTCCAAATATTTCCAGGATTCGCTGGAAACGGCTTTCTTTAATTTTTACCTGAAAGACAAAGGCAATTTTGCTGCGGCCGAAGCCACTATGTTTGAAACCGGCAGCAACCAATGGAAACACTATACAGCCTGGCCTCCTGCCGAAACAAAGCCAACCGCTTATTATTTTGCAGCTGGCGGAAAACTGGGAGAGCAGAAACCAGGAGATCTGAAAAGTTCTTCTGAATATATCAGCGACCCGGCTAAACCGGTTCCATATACTAATGGCATTTACGGCAGACGTAATAATGAGTACATGGCCGAAGACCAGCGCTTTGCTTCCACAAGACCGGATGTGCTGGTATTTGAAACAATTGAACTGGAAGAAGACCTTACACTGGCAGGTCCCATTACCGCTGACCTGCTGGTAAGCATTACCGGCACCGATGCTGATTTTATTGTAAAGCTGGTGGATGTATATCCTGACAGTGCCATAACGCCAAGGGATGCCCCAAGAGGAACCGTGATGGCTGGTATGCAGGTATTGGTGAGGGCTGAAGTGATGAGGGGAAAGTTCAGGAACAGCTTTGAAAAGCCTGCACCCTTTATACCAGGAAAAATTGAAAGGGTAAAATTTGACCTGAATGATGTGGCACATGTATTTAAAAAGGGACATAAAATAATGGTGCAGGTACAGAGCAGCTGGTTTCCGTTGGTCGACAGGAATCCACAACAGTTTTTGAGTATACCTAAAGCGGAAGAAAAAGACTTTAAAAAAGCCACCATCAAAATATTTCATGAGGCTGCCAATGCAAGCAGTATTGTATTGCCGGTGTTAAAATAAAAAGGATGAAAGCTGTTGGATGTTTTATTGTTTTATTATTGAATGGTTGGGGAGCTTTTGGGCAGCAGGAGTTGAATTTGGTGCCGATGCCTGCGGAGGTGAAGTTCCAAAAGCAAAATACCAGCCTGGTACTTTCTAGTAAAACTAAAATCTATTTGGGACACAACAGCATTGCTCTGCAGGATTATGCTGATTATTTAAACAGTTTTATTGAATCAAAATATGGA
>JAKQJG010000035.1 GCA_029561305.1 Bacteroidota bacterium
GCACCCTTTACCATATTCACCAGTTTCTGCCTGCTGGCCCACCTGGCGGTTTGGCTTAATCCGCAGTCAGGCGCCACCGATAGTTTTTCTGCCGGAACGTATTGCAAACATTTTTTTATTCTTGCCACCACATCATCCACACTCTCTATATAATAATTTTTTACATCAATGATTCCAACGGCAACATTCATTTTTTCTGCAAATGGAGCCAGCAGTTCGATCTCTGCAAATTCACGGTTTGCCATTTCAATATGAATTTCATCCACCGTCATGTCTAAAAAATCGGGAAGCATCGGTTGGATACTCCTATATCCAACCGGCCTCCCTTTAAAATTACCAAAACAAAGGTGTGTGCTTAAATTACACCTGCCAACTACGGCTTTAACGGTACGGTTAAAAATATCAACAAATTTCTTAGTATCTTCTTTATAAGCGTAACAACTCATGCTGGGTTCATCTACAGTTATTTCTGTACAACCAGCTTCCACCAGTGCTTCCAGTTCTTTGCTGATGATGGGTAACAATGCTTCTGTAATATCAAAACGGGATGTATAATTTGCGTTGGGCAATAACCGGCCGCTTAAAGTATACGGACCAGGAATGCTTGCTTTTAGAACAGGGCCTGCGGGTGCCAGTTTTTTTAAGCGCTCGAATTCTTTTACCGCTCCCAATCCATTGGGTGCTTTTAGTTCACCCACGATATTATTTTTTCCACGCTGGTCATGTGCCGGTGGGCCAAATTTTCTTGTCTCGGCTTCATTGTTTTGAATGCCCTGGATAAAACCGTAAAAAGACAGGTTAAAATCAAGCCTTGTCTGTTCGCCATCTGTAATCACATCCAGTCCGGCTGTCACCTGGTCATGCACAGCCGCAATTACAGCATCTTCAATCATCTCTTCCACATCAGCAGCGCCAAACTGGTGTAGGTTTTTTGATGCGAACTCAAGCCATCCGGGGAAAGGATAGCTTCCAACGACTGTTGTGCGGATGGGAATATGGCTCATAATTGTTTTGGTTTGAGGGAATTAAATTCTTTAGTTCACGGCTGCTGAATCTACGATATGGCTTCATTGGCGACGCACCGTTCAACAGTTATATTCTATTGGGCAGGCGAAGACAGCGGGCTATCTTTCAGATACCGTTTTAAGGACACAAGAAAAGCAGGTTTCCCCTAAAGAGAAAGTGGTTATTTTTATTCATAACAAGTCAGTAAAAACCCGCCGCAAAAGAAGTACTTTCCAAATGGCTTTCATATCTTTTCAAAAATTTTCAACCGCTTGTAATGAAAACACTCCGCTTCAGCAACTACGAAGAATTATCGGCTTATGCTGCCAATGAAATTGTACAAAGTATTAAAGAAAAACCTACGCTTACGCTCTGCCTGGCTTCAGGCCACACACCTTTGCGTACTGCCGAACTGCTGGTGAAGCAACTACTGGATGAAAAAGTGGATTATTCCCGGATTAGCTTTTTCGGGTTGGATGAGTGGGTGGGATTGCCTCCTGAAAATGAAGGCAGCTGTTTCTATTTCTTTAAAACAAAATTATTTGAACCACTGCAGTTACCTCCTTCTCAATATCATTTATTGAATGCCATGGCGGAGGACCTGGATGCCGAGTGTAAAAAGATGGATGCCCTTATTGATGACAAGGGTGGCATTGATGTGATGCTGGTGGGAATCGGTATGAATGGACATATAGGTTTTAATGAACCCGGCACTCCGTTCAACAAATTCTGCCATATTGCAGAGCTGGATGATACTACGAAAACCGTAGGGCAAAAATATTTTAAAGAGCAAACTGCTTTACACCAGGGTATTACCATCGGGCTTGGACATTTAATGAATGCCAAAAAAGTTTTTTTAAAAGCAGATGGAAAAAGAAAAGCGGAAGTGATACAGAAAACTGTAGAAGGTGACATCACAGAAAGTTTTCCTGCCAGCATTATGCAGCAACATGCCAATGGATTTGTAATTGTGGATGAAGAAGCCGCATCATTACTCACAAAATAACAGGGGCCACGAATCACACCAATCTGCAGGAATTTTTTCTTCGTGTTCATTCGTGTAATTCGTGGCGGAAATAACATGAGCAAAGCTACCGCACTCCGGATCGTTTACTTTTTAGTGTTTTGTTGCACGGGTGCCTGGTTGCCCAAGTTGTACGACTATTGTGTATATAAACAACTCAGCAGTACACAAAGTGCCCTCATACTCAGCATTACTCCCATCATGATGTTTGCAGTGCAGCCCCTGTATGGTTTTTTGGCTGATAAATTCGGACATAAAAAAACGCTGTTGCTTTCTACTTTGCTGGCATCCATAAGCTACACCGGATTTTTATTCAATGTTGGTTTTGGTGAATTGATCATTGTAACCATTATCATGTCGGTGTTTTACAATACTATTCAGCCGGTACTGGACAGCATGGCGCTGCAGATAGCAAAAACCAATGATAAATTTTCATACGGAAGCCTGCGGTTTTATGGTGCAGCCGGGTTTGCTTTTACCAGTATCCTTACCGGAAGGATGATTGATTCCAACAATATCACCGTGATATTTATTGTATCAGCCGTTACGATGTTGATTGCATTTATTTTTTGTTTTTTCCTGCAGGATGAATTGCATGAGAAAACTTCGGGCAGTGCTTTCAGCAATGTGTGGGGCGTTTTGAAAAACCGTTCTTTGCTGTTCTTATTATTTTGTGTATTCCTCGTTTCAATGGGCGCTACCACCATCTGGAATTTTTATTCATCCTACTTAAAAGAAAATGGCGCTAACGATTCGTTCGTAGGAAACGGTTTGGCATTCCAGGGTTTGTGTGAGCTGCCGTTGTTTTACTTTTCTGCCAGGATCATTTTAAGGCTTGGTTTAAAAACTACCTTGCTTATTACAGTAAGCGCAACCGTGATCAGGATGATCTTATATCATTTGATATCAAACCCGGTAGCCACCTTACCAGTAGAGTTGCTCCATGGTTTTAGCTGGAGCCTTTTTTGGGTGGTATGTGTAGAGTATGTAAACAAACTGGTGGATGAGCACTGGCTGGCTACAGGACAATCGTTATTGTACGCTGCCTATTTTGGGGTTGGTGCCATTGCCGGAAATTACTGGGCAAGTTATTTTATTGACAATGGTATGAAAGTGGCGGATGTGTTTTTAATAAATGCAGGCGTTGTGGCGCTGGCATTTGTTTTAATTGCTATATCAATGAAAAAAATCAGCAGTAGCCCACAGCCACTGAAGTAAGTAACTGCACTATTCCAAACTTAACAGGGCACAACCTTTCAATAAAGGAATATCGAGTTCCATTTCTTTCTTATATTTTTTTGCAGCGATTTTTTTCCACTCGGTTCTGCCTGGGTACAACACTTTTACAAGGATGGTTTCTTTGCCCAGTAAATTATAAGGCAACCGTACAATTAATTTTGCAGCGCTTGCTTTACCGTGTATAACTGGTATTACCCTTTATGATTCACTTTAAAAATATTCGCTCTTGCACTGCTGTCTTTTACTGTAAGAACGTTTGGTGCCAATATCCAATGCCTGCCTTTTATGGCGTTAAACATTGGTCCATAATCCAAATAAAATTTTTCGATGGATGAGTCAGGGCTTATTGTATGATCGTTGCCCGGAAAAGGAACGGTAAGAAAGGTGCCCATATATAAATGATGCTGGAAATAAGCATCCGGGTCGGGTTTGAAATCTGCTTTGCCTGTTGTCCATGCAATGATGGGTTTAAACATGGCCATTTGTGCACATAAATTCAGGCTGTGCGGAAAATTTCCATACTCGTCATAAAAACCATCCATCTCTTCCATCAGATCCATCCGCCTGTAAATTGGATTGCAAAAAATAACCTTGCCGTTTTGGTGCATCAGCGGGCCAAGCTTAGCCATCAGCTTTTTCCATGACAATACCAGCGACCTGGTTTTATTTTGCTGTACAA
This sequence comes from Bacteroidota bacterium, assembly GCA_029561305.1. Taxonomy (GTDB): domain Bacteria; phylum Bacteroidota; class Bacteroidia; order Chitinophagales; family Chitinophagaceae; genus Ferruginibacter. Next base: position 3,948 of record JAKQJG010000035.1, read on the forward strand.
AACTAACGCCGTCATCCCCATTACCATTGTAATACCGTAACCAGTCCATCCTGTCAATACAAATGCCGGATGATGCCGGTATCTTTTCAAGGTGCAGTTTTGCCTGTGCTAATAAAAACGACTGGTAGGTTGAGTCGCCCGGGTCCATTGCCACACAATTTTCCCAATTTGAAAAAATGGGCCGTTCATCCCAATCGGGGACGAGAACAGGCGGCCGCAATATGCCCGTGCTTAATTTATTATGGCCAGGTTGTCCAAAACTGTATGGAATCATTTTTGTCCCATTGCAAAACGGTTTCTACAGTAACTGTCCAGGGGCTTCCAATGCCCTTGATCTCAATATCCCATTACAGCCCGAATTTTTTCTTTGTCACGCTATTGATCACTATACATTCGTTATCAAAATAGTGGATGGTTTGTTTTGTTATGACGCTGTTGCTGTCATTCACTAATAACTGCGGAGTACCAATAACTTTTGTTTGGGGCAAAACTGTTTCAAGAAAAAAATACCTTCCTGGGTTGCTGGAAGAAATACTGCCTTTTATTTTTCCTTCCCCGAATGCTAACGATAGTGGAGCATTTTGTGCAGCTACCCATGTTGATAGTAGAAGAAGATAAAACAGCATTAATAAATTACCTGAACGGTTCATGCAGATTTTAGATTGGGTTAAATCATTCCAGGATATCCTGCTTTAGCTGCTCCACGCACCAGTCTACAAAATTGACCACCTGGTCTTCCACTGGTGCATAAGGCCCGGGGCGGTAACCATGCGTTTCAATGCCACGGAAATTATTTTCACACAGTTGTCCGTCCTGGTCGCCGGTAACTTCCCAAAACTGGGTTAGCCGTTCCAGTGAGTAATCTTTTCCTTCTTCGGCGTTTTTATCTACCAGCCAGCAAAATTCAACATCTGTTGTGGAAGCATTTACAGGTGTTACCCTCATCGTCCAGATATAATCACTCACAGCATCCATCCAAAAGTTGGGATAGTTTACCAAACCCACTACACCGGCGTCATGGTTTGTATGATTGCCCATGGGAATGGATATCTTTTTTCCATCAACGCTATAACTTTCTATTCCTGGGCGGAGAGGATAACGGATGGCATAAGTTGTAGTGCCTGGTGTTACTTCCACCAGTTCTGTTGCAAGCCCGTTCGCATTCCATTCTTTTCGCTTTGATAAAGTAAGCTCATGGGTATCCTCCCTCAGGTTGGCCCCTATCACTGCACCGCAATATTCAGGATGAGCGCCGCCGCAGTGATAACACTCCCTGAAATTTTCCGCCACCAGTTTCCAGTTGGCCCTAAGGGTGTAATGTTTAATGCTGGCTACTTTTGCTTCATTGATCTTATAGGGATTTACATAAGGAGCTATGCTTTTTTGTATAGCAGTAAAATCGGGTGCTTCACCTGCCAATGAAATAAATATTAATCCTTCCACTTCTTTCACATGCACCGAACGCAAATGATAGTCCTCTTTGCAAAAATCATCCGGCATCATCCGTGCATTGAGGAGTGTTCCATCTTTATCAAACACCCATTGATGATAAGGACAAATTAATTTAGCGGCATTGCCTTTTTCATGTAAACAGATGGCGGAACCCCGGTGAGTGCAGGTGTTGTAGTGGGCATGCACTTCCCCTTTGCTCCCACGGATAATGATGATGGCATCCTGCTGCAGGTTGTACAAAAAATAATCCCCGGCCTTGGGTATCTGCGCTATGTTTCCTGCAAACAGCCAGTGCTTTTGAAAAATGCTTTTCCATTCGGCGGCAAACATTTCTTCACTCAGGTAAAATGGCTGCTCCAGGCTGAAGCCGGATCTGTACCGGTTCACTAAATCTTTAACATGATCATTTTGCATACAATTATTTTTGATGGTGCATCAATTCACTTCTTTAAAACAAAACAGCTTTTGTGGGTTATCGTAAAATATTTTCTTTAAATATCCCGATAAACCACGTTTGTTCATTTGCTCCTGAAAATCAGTGAGCAAATAATTTAACCCGGGGCCGCCACCATAACTTTTCCAGTAAGAACTTCTTGCCATATCCATACCAACCGTTATTTGGTCAGCAAAATCAGGCAATAATTTTTCAAGTAAAGTATAGGTCCAGTTATCTTCATCGTTCTTCCACCGGAAATGACTATCGTACTCTACATACACACCGGTTTGCATCAACGCTTTGTGGTAACCCAGGTCTTTATTCCTGTCCATATGCGATAACACAAGATGCTTTACATCAGCGCCAAGTTCTACAAATAATTCCACCTGCTCCATTGCCTGCTCTCCATCTGTTGTGTGGGTGAGTATGGGCACACCGGTTTGTTGATGTGCATTCACCACCGCATGAAATATTTTATGCTGGTGCGCTGTAAATTTTTCTTTGCCTGTGGCCAGTTTAATTAAGCCGGCTTTGTGTACGGTCCGTTTCACTATCGGGCAACTGTAATCGTATTCATCAATGCCAGCTGTAATATCTTTTATGAAGAGGTCTGTTAGTTCCTCTTCTGTAACAAAATACCGCCAGTGATTGGGGCGGTAATATTTTTCCAGATGAATGCCGGTTGGTACAATAATTTGCACGCCTGTATTTTTTGACACCGCAGACAGCTTCATCACATTGCGGCCACAGGCGGCAGGCATGGTGTCCACCACTGTTCTTCCACCGGCATTGTAAAAATGATGCAGCTCTTCACTCACCTTGTGCACATCGTTTAATATAAAATCTTTGTTGCCCATTGTTACAAAACCTTCTTCAATAATGATGTGCTCATGCGAATAGGTTAATCCCATTTCCGCAGGAAGTATATCACCGAGTACTGTTCTTACAAAAGGCATGTTTCGCTTTTTTATTTTGATTCGATCACCAGTCTTTTAAGGCATCATCGTTGCAACCAGGCTTTGTCAGTTCATCTTCAGCGAAAATGAATTTTAATCAATCCTTTCATTGGCATACAAGATGGCTTCTTTTTCCGCATTGTATTTATGCGATTGGCTATGCCCATCGTTTTGATATGCCGCCCTTTCAGGGTTACTAATCTATTATGTTTTGCAATTTGCAGCGGGTTACACCCGCTGCTACCCATATATCGCCCCGATGGTGCTAAGCATTTAATAAGCAATTCGTAATACGCTACATCAAAATGATACCAGTATGTATGCCGTACATGTGAGATTAAAATATGCTCTTCCGCCGGATGAAATATTTCAACAAACCTTCAGCCACCTGAATATTGAAAAATACTTCGCTGCTGGTAACAAAAAATATATTCCCCTCCATAATAGTTCCTTCCTTTCGGGAAGATTCAGGTAGGGCTGTTATTCTTCCACCCGTTCCTCGATGTATCCGCCACTGCAACAGGCATTTCTAATACGGCCCCAATAACAAGCAATTGTTGCTGCAGCATTTTTATATCAACACTACTTGCACTGCAGTCATGATACAATGATAACACGGTTGCTAACCCTGCCGCCTGGCCCATACTCATGGTTTGCGCCATGGAGCGGCAACTGGCATGTGCATCGTGTGTGGCTGAAAAACATCGGCCCACCACCCATACCGTTTCACCTGCAGCCGGCACAATGGTTCCATACGGTACCCCATATACGCCATTTCCGGGAACATACTGCCAAACCGTTTCGCTCTCTCCATCCTTTCCCATGCGATGGTCTTCAATAGGGGCGCCACATAAAAAAATGTTGTCGCCAGGAATTAGGGCGTTCATACAATCTTCCTTGGTAAGCCGATACATGCCATACACCCTTCTTGTTTCTCTTACACCTATCTGGTGCGACAAGCCAATGATATTGGCATCCTGGTACCCGGGCACTTCGTCTTTAAAAAATTTTTCAAAAATAAATGCCTGTTGCCGCCCTTCCAGTTCTGCTTTGGTTAATTCATTTGCCTTTAATGCGTTGTAACCACTCACTTTTACTGCAACTGTACTAATACATTTTGTTGCATTCATTTCATGTGCGGAGCCCTCCTTTCTGGGTAGTGGATGTGTTGCAGTGGCCACGGCATCATTCATTTTCTGCATCAGCATTTTTTTTCCGCCAGCCTTCTCATATTGCGCAAGGTCAACATTACTCATACGGAATGTGGTCGTCATGCTTTGTGCAGGTTCTTTTTCGCCGGCTGTTTCATATGCAAAGCCAGCAAGATGGCAGAAGTCTGCATCACCGCTTGCATCAATAACCCGGCGGGCTATAATTTTATAAAAGCCCCCTTTATTCCAGATAATACAAATATTTTCTTCACCTGTTTGTACAACATCCACTAAAGTGCTGTGCAATAAATACTGTATGCCAGCGCTGGTTATTAAACTATCCCACACCAGTTTCAGTTTTTCTGGATTGTAGTTTACACCAGTGCCTGCACCATAAGTATTGGGGCGAAGAAAAATATCACCGCTGGCATCGAGTGTATTCACAACCATGTCAGGAATACCACCCACCACTTTGCGTGGGCTATCACCAGGAGTGAAGAAACCATAAAATGTATCCAGCATTTGTGTAGAGGTACCGCCGGGAAAACCGTATCGCTCCACGATCATCACCGAATATTTTTTTTGT
>JAKQJG010000053.1 GCA_029561305.1 Bacteroidota bacterium
CCATTGAATCATTGAGCAATTTTCAAATTACCCCATTTGCAACATTTGCCTTACTTTCGCAGCCTGTTAATAAAAAACAAAAATTAATACAGATGGCAACTACAGCAGACATGAGGACAGGGCTTATCATTAAAATTGATGGCAGCCTTTACAGCGTAATCGAGTTTGGGCAAAATAAAACTGCCCGTGCAGCAGCTAAAGTATGGGCAAAATTAAAAGGTGTTGACAACAACCGTACGATTGAACAAACATGGAATAGTGGTGAAGTTATTTTTCCAGTGAGGGTAGAAAGGAAGTCGTACCAGTATTTATATAAGGATGATACGGGTTATAGTTTTATGGATACAGAAACTTTTGAACAGATCACGGTTGCCGAATCAATGGTGGATGCGCCTAAGTTTTTAAAGGACGGGCAGGAAGTTTCTGTATTGATCAATGGTGAAACAGAGCAGCCCATGGGAGTGGAACTTCCGGATAAGATCGTTTTACTGGTTACTTACAGCGAACCAGGTATGCGGGGCGACACCGCCACCAAGACATTGAAACCTGCTACTGTTGAAACCGGTGCTACGGTAAACGTACCTTTATTTGTAAATGAGGGCGAACTGATCCGCGTAAATACCAAGACCGGGGACTATGTAGAAAGGGTAAAAGAATAAGTTTTTTCCGTTATCGGCGGGTATCAATATATGGAAAATGGGTTGTTTCAGATGAGCAACCCATTTTTGCATTTTAGCCCATTTTTGGCCTCTTTTTGCTGTTTTTTGCAGTTTTTAAAATGATTTTGTTCCAAAATCAAGCGTTTTCCATGTTTTTTATTTTTTAAAATAGTTGTGTTTTTGAACTTTCATTCCCTACCTTAGCAGCCCGATTGCTATAAACTACTCAAATCCAAATTCATGGACATAAAACAAATCCAGGAGCTGGTAAAGCTCATCAACAAAACGAATATCGGCGAGATCACGATTGAAGAAGAAGGAACCAAGATCACCATTAAACAAAAGAAAGACCCGGTTCAGCATGTAACGGCTACAGTAGCTGCAGCTCCTCAAATGATGGCAGCGCCAGCCGCAGCACCTGCAACAGCGGCACCAGCAGCAACAGCACCTGCACCGGCAGCGCCCAAAGTTGATAATCTTGTTACCATCAAGAGCCCTATGATCGGCACGTTCTATCGTCAAAGCGGTCCGGGAAAACCCATTTTTATCAATGTGGGTGATGAGGTAACGCAGGGTAAAGTTGTTTGCATCATAGAAGCGATGAAGCTCTTCAACGAAATCGAAAGCGAAGTAAGTGGCAAAATTGTAAAAGTATTGGTAGATGACGCCAGCCCGGTAGAATACGACCAGCCGTTGTTTTTGGTGGAGCCTAATTAATGTGAAAATGGCTCAATGTGAAAATGGCTCAATTGCTCAATTCAAAAATGAGTCAAAGCAGATTTTGCAATTATAAACTTCCTCTTTTTTTAATTTAAGAATTGAAAATGAAAAAGGAATTGTTTGATAGTAACCCTATCCTGAAATTATCTTTTGATTTTGCATTGATGGTAGTTGAGTATTGTGAAAAACTGGAGGTTGAGAAAAAATACATTATCGCAAGGCAATTATTAAAATCAGGCACTTCTATTGGAGCAAATGCTATGGAGGCTCAGAATGCAGAAAGCAAAGCTGATTTTATTCATAAGATGAAAATAGCTGCTAAAGAAGCAGAAGAATCCCAATATTGGTTATGGTTATGTGAATATTCTAATAATTATCCTGAGTGTACTTTATTACAAGCCAAATTGGAGGAAGTAAACAAGGTTTTGGGTAAGATATTATCTACATCAAAGCGAAAATCACCATTTAGTTATTTTCTAAGTTTTTTAATGTTTTGAGTATGGTTCATTTTCATATTGAGCCATTTTCCAAATTTTCAAATTTGTTTTTCTATGTTCAAAAAGATCTTAATAGCAAACCGTGGAGAAATAGCTTTGCGTGTTATCCGTACCTGTAAAGAAATGGGTATTAAAACGGTGGCGCTGTATTCAACCGCAGACAAAGACAGCCTGCATGTAAGATTTGCAGACGAAGCTGTATGCATAGGTAAGCCAGCAAGCGTTGATTCTTATCTTAACATACCCCATATAATGGCAGCTGCGGAGATCACTAATGCAGACGCCATTCACCCGGGATATGGTTTTTTAGCAGAGAACGCCCGGTTTTGCCAGATATGCACCGAAAGCGGTATCAAATTTATTGGCCCCACGCCAGAGATGATCACGGCCATGGGGGATAAGGTTACTGCCAAGCAGACGATGATCGCAGCTGGTGTACCCGTGGTACCCGGTGTGGATGGTTTATTAGAAAGCGTGGAACATGCCAAAGAATCCGCCAAAATTGTTGGCTACCCGGTAATATTAAAAGCAACTGCAGGTGGTGGTGGTAAGGGCATGCGGGTGGTTTGGAATGAAGAAGAAATTGAAAAAGCGTACGATACCGCCAAAACAGAAGCGGCGGCCTCCTTTAAAAATGACGGCATCTATATGGAAAAATTTGTGGAAGAACCACGCCATATAGAAATACAGGTAGCAGGCGACCAGTTTGGTAATGTGTGCCACCTGAGTGAAAGGGATTGCAGCATACAGCGCCGTCACCAAAAGCTGGTTGAAGAATCACCTTCTCCGTTTATGACAGATGACCTGCGGCATGCCATGGGCGAGGCGGCTATCAAAGCAGCCGCGTCTATCAATTATGAAGGGGTGGGTACCATCGAGTTTTTGGTTGACAAGCACCGTAACTTCTACTTCATGGAAATGAATACGAGGATACAGGTGGAGCATTGTGTTACGGAAGAGGTGATCAATTTTGACCTGATCAAAGAACAGATAAAAATAGCCGCAGGCCATAAAGTAAGCGGCCGTAATTATTTTCCGCAGATGCATGCTATTGAGTGCCGCATCAATGCAGAAGACCCGTACAATGATTTCCGCCCCAGCCCCGGCAAGATAACGGTATTGCATACCCCTGGTGGTCATGGTGTGCGTGTGGACAGCCATGTGTATGCCGGTTACACTATTCCGCCCTATTACGACAGTATGATCGGCAAGCTCATCACCATTGCACAAACAAGGGAAGAAGCCATCAATACCATGCACCGTGCCTTAAGTGAATATGTGATCGAAGGGGTGAAAACCACCATTCCTTTCCATTTGCAGCTGATGGAGAACGAGGATTTCCAAAGTGGTAATTTTAATACCAAGTTTTTGGAAAGTTTCCAGATGAAAAAAATATAAGGCTGATACCTGGATGGAGGTGGTTGGATGGAATTTAAGGCCAGGCCGTAGGGTTAAGATTTTAATATGTGAGCAGTAGTTGGGGCGCCTTCGGCGCCCCAACGCTTTTACCCATCTGTTTAAACCACTTACATAATATTTTTCATTCTCTCTTCACCAGTGTATACATTAGCTGTAAACTTGTCCTTTGCAGCATATCGAATTTTTTCATAAAATCCATTTTGAACAAAATTACCACCGGGTAAAGCCTGTTCCCCTGCTGGAAAATTTTATCGATTTCTTTTGGGAAACAAAATTCGACGAACTGCTGGAGGCAGCACCCAATGGCTTTTCAGATGCGCTGTTCCCCAATATTGGGTACACCTATCTCATCAACCTGGGTACCCCATTTACCATGCAGGTGGCAGAGAAAAAATTTGACATGAAGACGGACGGTTTCCTGCCACGGAATACTTCTATTGAATGTTATCACCGCCCTGGCAACCAGCTCTTTGGTATCAAGTTTAAAATTTCCCCCATTATTTTTAAAACCAAAGTGAATTTTGCTGAATACCGGGAATACATTTATCCGCTGAGTTACCTGATGGAGCAGTCCGTTATTGACAAGGTGAAAAAAGCCGCATCGTTCCAGGAGCGGGTGGATATACTCAACGGGTATTTTTCCTCTATTGTGCAGGCTTATTCCGGTTCATGGGAAGCGATCAATATTGTATCCGGTATCATCCGGCATTGTGATGAAAAAAATGATTTTACCACCACGGTGGAAACCTTTGCAAAACAATACGGTATTTCTGAACGTACCCTTCACCGTTACTTTGAAACCGCCACCAGCCTCAGTACAAAAAAAGCATTGCAGATCCTGCGTATCCGTAAAGCGGTACAGCAACTGGCCAATGATCCTGTTCATTTTAGCTATGAACAATACGGTTATTATGATCACAGCCATTTTAGTAAACACCTGAAACAGTTTTTGCAGAAGGAAACCATTGCCAGCCTGCAGCCGCACCTGAAGCTTTTACAAAACCTAAAAAAGCGCCAGCAGCCTTCAACGGGTTAAACGATATGAAACGTTTTAAACGATGCATTACTGCGCCCGCTGCCGTTCTTCTTCCGAAGCAGTAGTTCTTCTCCTTGCTCCCTGTATCTTATTGCTTCCAAAACGGTAGGTAAAACTGATATTGGCAACCCTCGTCTCCCGGTATGCCCGCCATTTCTCAACATAATTGCCGAATGTAACCACTGCTTTAGGCAGGTTGGTCCAGAATATGTCGGTGATATTAAAGCGTACGGTTCCTTTGTTTTGTAAGATCGTTTTTTGCACCCCGGCTGACAGCGACCATTGCGGGTCAAGTACCATAAAACCATATTGGCCGCCTGTATTGACAGCAGCGTTTAATTCTGCTGTCCACCCGTTTTTTAAAGTAAAGGTATTATTGGTCCGGATATCCATCGCTGGTCTTCCATTGCTTAGCACGGTGCCTCCGAAATTGCCATTGAATTTTTCGTAGTACATATTCCCGTTGTTGATCATATTCCACCACTTACTGATCTTAACCGGTGCTGAAATGGAAAGCCCTAAATAGTCAGAAGATGACAGGTTGATGGGTATCTGCACGGTAACATTATCAGGCGATGGAACATTCGGGAATACTTCCCTGAATCTTGCCAGCGTGATATTTTGATTATTTACTGTATGGCTGTAATTGAAACTGACACTCACGCTTTTTACAGTATAACTTAATTCATATGCCCAGGTTATCTGCGGCAATAGCCCGGGGTTGCCAGTGGCATAAGTGGTAACATCAATCAAAAATAAAAATGGGTTTAGCTGGGAGTAGCCTGGCCTGTCGATCCTCCTGCTTACAGACACTCCCAATACCTTGTCTTCTTTGAGTTTATAATTAAAAAAAGCACTGGGAAACAACTGGAAATAACTGCTGTCAAAGGTTATATTGCCCATTTCCTGCCAGGTGGTTATCCTGGTATGTTCGCCCCTGAAACCTATCTGTATATCAAATTTTTTAAAATCCCTGCTAAAATTCACATAGCCGGCATTGTTATATTCTTTGTATAAGAAATGATTGGTTTTATTTACATCATTTTCCGGGGAACCAGTGCTCACATCAAAAAATTTTGCATCGTTGTCGCTGGAGACAAAACTTGTTTTTAATCCAGCTTCCCATTTAGCATTTTTACCAAAGGGATTTACATAATCGGCCTTGGCTGTTTTCAGGATGAGTTTTCCCTTTTGATCCCCATCTAAAATATAATTTGGCTGCAGCGGACTGCCATCCAGTTTATAATAACTGGTGGCATTTCTTGTGAGTGAGGTTGATTTGTATTCACCATAATCAGCATCGGCGGTCAGTTCTTTTCCTGTGCTGTCAAACGTATGTTTAAAGTTAATATTGGCCACATAGTTATTTGCATGGTCGTTATTGGTTGCTATCGAACTAAACGTACTCACCGCCTCTTTCAGGGGGTTGATCACAATGGAATTATTATCGCTGTTTCGCCGGTAGTGATTAAAATTGCCGTTTACAACAAAGCCAATGATAGTTTTTTTTGATGGGTAAAAGTCCATCCCAAAGCGGCTGTTATGAGCACTGTTAGGCGACTTTGAATAATTATCTTTCAGGTCACCGCCATTGTAAATCCCGTTTTCATAAAAATTCCTGTCGAGCAGCAAATGATTTAACCCGATACGGTAAGCGTAGTTGTAGTTGCCAAAGAGATTCATTTTTTTATTCCGGTAGTTAAATGTGGTACCGGCATTTGTTTTGGAGTAAATGCCCTGTCCATAACCGGTAGTAACCGTTCCATTTAGTCCAAAACGCTGGTCTTTCTTCATGCGGATATCAATAATGCCTGAATTTCCTGTAGCATCATACCTGGCTGAAGGGTTGGTGATGATATCAATCCTCTCAATGGCAGCCGAGGGCAGGCCTTTAAGATAGTTCGCAAGATCACTTCCGGTCATAGGGGTTGGTTTTCCATCGATCATAATGATAACACCAGCTTTGCCCCGCAGGCTGATAGCGTCGTTTTGATCAATATTAATTCCGGGAGAACGTTCCAGCACATCCATGGCACTGCTTCCGGCACTTATGATACTGTTCTCTACATTCACCACGATCCGGTCAGACAATTTTTGTATAAAGGGTTTACGGCTTACAACAGTAACGGCTGCCAGTTCTTTAGATGCCGGTTGCAACGAAAGAGCAGGTAATTCCATAACCGGCCCGGAAGCAGCCAGTTCAAAGCTGGCTGAATATGCAATCGCTGTATTTACTGCACTTGCTTTTATGAGATAGTTACCAAAGGCTATATTCTCAAAAACTGCTTGTCCGTCTTTACCGGTTAAAGCAGTTTTAACAAGCGAAGAGTCTGCCGCCTTTAATAATTCCACTGTGGCATTTTCTGCGGGGTCCGCTGAGCTGGTCATAACGGTGGCGCTTACCTGCCCACGTTGTGCAGCCGCCATTGCTGAAATGGCTGACAATAATATGGCGAATAAAAATTTCATGGCTATAATTTGCCACAAATCTGTGCTTGATTCAGCTGGTTTCGTCCTTGATTTATGCTAACTAAAAGATAAGGAAGTTGAGTGGAAGAAGCAGCGTTAAGTTGTTGGCAGAAATTTACTTTTGAATGCCGTGTATGGTTCGCTGACACAGATTGTTCGAATAAACTGTAATCAAACCGACGGGTGTACGATAAGATGTAGGTTATCGCAAAGGTTAATTCATCTATTGTCTACTTATATTTCCCCTGGTAATATTTAACCGAACCCTGTACTAATTTTTTCAAAACTGCTGCATCAATATCCTCCACTTTTTTTATATAAACACAAGCTTTGGCTGATTTGTGTTTACCCAGTTTTTCCAGTAGTTTTTCTTTGCCTTCAAAGTTGGCCGTGTACAAGGCAAACTCATTTTTTCTTGGCGAAAAACCAACCAACGGCGCATCTCCTTCATGGCCGCTTTCATACACATAATGGTAACTGCCAAAACCAATGATAGAAGGGCCCCACATTTTGGGTTCAAAGCCTGATGCGGTTTTCATTATATCAATAATTGACTGGCAATCGGCCTGCCGTTGTTTGTCTTCTACTGTTTTAATAAAAGCTTTAACGGAGTTGCTGTTCTCTGTTGTTTTTGCGGTTGCTTTTGCCATACGGTAACATTATATCGGGAAGATATTAAATTTGTTGCACACCGTTTTACTTACTCAAAGCCATCTTTTACCAGGTCCCAAAATGTATCCAGTGCCATCATCCGTGGTTTTAAAAAAGCAATGATAACGGGCCAGTCGTTTTCATTCAGTACATTCACCGATGGCAGCGTTTGGCTGATCGTACTAATGACCTCACCCGTAGTGGTAAGCATCTCTTTTTCCCACTGCCACAGGTAACCGGTCTCGCTTTCCATTACATTTTTTAAAGCCAGCAATTGCTGGTAGTATTTTTCCCTTTCTGCTTTCACTGTATGCTTTATTTCAATTGCAATGCTGGCCTGTTCTTTCGTTGCATCCAGGCGAAATGAAAGGTGCTTTTTGCCTGTTTTATAATTGAGCCAGTTAACTGCTTCTCCACCAGCGCCGGGCACTGGTTTCATATATAGTCCGAACCTGGTCCAGAATTGCTGGCGAAGTTTAGAAGCCTGTTCTTTACTATACATGAAAGCTGGTATATTTTAGCGTGGTTACAAACGAAAATAGCAATTGTCCATAAATATTTTTGTTGAACTGCATACTATGGATGCTGATTGTACGTTAACCCATTACAGTAAAAACTAATAATACCAGATTTCTGCTAATGAACGATTTGCTTGCAGCAGGAATTGGCTCCATGACTGTACCGTTTAACGGCAGTTTCTCAAAAAAAATCAGTATGGCATCCCCAAAAAACAGTCCATTCTTTACAGAATTAGGCAAAATACTAAATCTTATCAGGAACATCAGCACCGACCTCAATGCAGGTATGACCATTGATGAAAGTAAGAACGGGAAGTTGTTTGATGTGATGCATACCCGTGACAGTTCGATCGAAAAACTGCAAAACCGGTTGCAACAACTGGAAGCAGAGATCGAATATTTTTTTACTGAAAACGGGCTTCGGAAAACAATTGAAAACAGGTTCAATACACAGGTACTAAAACAGCAGTTCAGCCGGGCATTAAAATCATTGTCAGAAGAATATTTTATGCTGAAACCGGAGGAGCAGGGAGAAGAGAAGGTGAAACATATAGGTAATGAAGAACCCATTTACTGAAAAGTATAAATACTTCAGTTTTATTTGCTGCCAGCCGGCGATTTAAATGTAAGCGGCAAAATTCCCCGGGCGGTAAATCTCAAATAAATCCCATTAACTTTTCCAGGCCTGCAACAAATGTGTGTGAACCCTTGCCGGGCTACATTTGCATTTTTGTTTGTTTCCTCTGCTTTTTCATTCATTTCTTTATAGAATAAGTATCCTCCACATTTTGTTTGAAAAGGGGTCATTTATTTTCTCACTGGTTTTATTCATTGCTGCTAAGTGATTCAGCTCCTGGCACGGTTTTTTAACTATTTATTTAATTAATCTGTTGCAACATTGCATTTCTTTTAAATAAATCAGTTTTATGAAAACGAACATTGTCCTCCTGGCCTCTGCCCTGGTTATTTCTTTTAGTTCCTGCGTAAGCAAAAAACTGCTGAAGACGGAACAAACAAGGTATATCGATTTGCAAACCCAGTATGCTGAAGTACAAAGCCAGTTAAAAAATTGCAATGATCTCACGATGGAAAATGCCAGGAAAAAAGCCGAACTGGAAGCAGAGATCAATAGCCTTAAAAAGCAGGTTGATTACCTTGCAGCCAATAACAACCAGGCCTTAAAGCAACTGGAAAGCCTGTCTGTTATAAGTTCTTCACAAGCCGAGAGCATTAAAAAATCGCTTGACAATATAGGATCTAAAGACGCTTATATACAGGGGTTGCAAAGTGCGCTGAACAGCAAAGACTCACTCAACCTGGTGCTTGTTACAAACCTGAAAGGTGCCATAGGGAATATGGACGATAAGGATATCAATATAAAGGTTGATAAAGGGGTTGTTTTTATTGATATATCTGATAAAGTGCTTTTCAAAAGTGGTAAATACGAAGTAACGGAGCAGGCAAAAACAGTGTTGGGAAAAGTTGCCCTGGTGTTAAAAAACCAGCCGGGTATGGAATATATGGTAGAAGGGCATACGGATAATGTTCCTTTTAAAAACGCAGTGCTGATTGACAACCTCGATCTGAGTGTTAAGCGTGCCACTTCTATTGTTAGAATTTTAAAAGATCAGTATGGAATAAATCCTGCTCAATTAACGGCAGCAGGGCGTGGCGAATACCTGCCGGTTGCAGATAACAGCAGTGCAGAAGGTAAGATGGCCAATCGCAGAACGAGGATCATTATTATGCCGCAGCTTGACCAGTTTTTTAAATTGCTGGAGAGGAATTGATAAAGCTGTCAGTGATGCAATCACCGGGAACATGTTGATATACCAGCTTGTGTATTGTAATGTAAATTCATTGCTGATTCTCCCGTAACAAAAATATAACTACCCCACAGGTTCAGTAGGATAAATAATTTACCATCGTATTGAAAATATTTTTATTTTTGCTGTCTCAACACAAACATTGTAAGAAGTGAAACAAAACAGTTTACATATCAACACCAGCAGCAGCTTTGCTTGCCTAGGTGTTATTATGCCTTCTAACAGCCCACGACGCCATCCTGGATGCTGATAGGCCGAGCAATCTCAGAGTTGCCCCTGTCAGTGAAAAAAGTTCCGGACTTACAAACAGGTTTTCTTCATTACAACACACATCTTTTTTTCCAGTGGAAACAAATAACATCATTATACGGGTGGCTAATATTGGCGACCTGCATTACGCAAAGAACATTACAGACGAAATGGAATCGTCTGCTAAAGCCAGGGGTACAGGAATCGCCCAGCGCAGCCCCGATTATTTAGAAAAGAAAATGCTGGAAGGTAAAGCTGTGATAGCTTTGCTGGAAAATACTACATGGGTAGGCTTCTGCTATATCGAGGCCTGGGGCCATGGTAAATTCGTTGCCAACAGCGGCCTGATTGTGGCACCCGCATTTAGAAAAAGCGGTGTAGCAAAGCAGATAAAGAAGAGAATATTTGATCTGTCGAGGGAAAAATATCCTGAATCAAAAATATTCGGCCTTACCACGGGACTCGCCGTAATGAAGATCAATTCTGAACTCGGTTATGAACCTGTTACTTATTCCGAACTTACCGATGATGAAGAATTTTGGGCTGGTTGCAGAAGCTGTGTCAATTACGATATACTCATGAGCAAGGAAAGAAAGAACTGCATGTGTACAGCTATGTTATACGATCCTGCAGACCACCGGGAGCCGGAAGAAACCAAGGAAGATTTTAAAAAGAACTCGAAGATCTACGAGCGCCTGATGGAGATTCGGCAAAGCAGGTTGTTGCGCTGGCTAAACCGCAAACAGGATAATGGTACAGACAGTAATCCAATTAAGATGGTTTTAAAATATTTTCTCAAACCAAAGTTTAATTAATAGTAATGGGAAAAAAAGTTGTGCTTGGTTTCAGCGGTGGATTGGACACTTCGTTTTGTGTGAAGTACCTGGCTGTTGAAAAAGAATATGAGATACACTCTGTGATTGTGAATACGGGTGGCTTCAGTGCTGATGAATTGAAGAAGATAGAAGAGCATGCTTATAAACTGGGTGTGAAAACGCATACAACGGTGGATGCGGTACGGTCTTATTACGACAGCATCATCAAATATTTGATCTACGGAAATGTATTGAAAAATAATACCTATCCCTTAAGTGTAAGCGCAGAAAGACTAAGCCAGGCATTGAGCATTGCGGAGCATGTAAAGAAAGTGGGAGCAGAAGCAGTGGTACACGGCAGTACTGGCGCCGGTAACGACCAGGTGAGGTTTGACATGATCTTTAATATCATGATACCGGGTATTGAAATCATTACACCGATACGTGATATGAAACTGAGCCGGGAAGAAGAGATCGCTTATTTGAAGAAGCATAGCGTGGAAATGAATTTTGAAAAATCTGCTTATTCCATTAATAAAGGTTTGTGGGGAACCAGTGTCGGCGGAAAAGAAACATTGAACAGCAAAGGTATGCTGCCGGAAGAAGCCTGGCCAACACAAGTAACAGCAACTGAAACTAAAAATGTAACGCTTGAATTTGAAAAGGGCCAACTGAAAAGTGTAGATGGTAAACAGTTTACACATCCAACGGAGGCCATTCAATATTTACAAAGCATTGCCGGTCCTTTTGGTGTGGGCAGGGATATTCATATTGGTGATACCATCATTGGTATTAAAGGGCGGGTTGGTTTTGAAGCTGCGGCACCACTGATCATTTTAAAAGCACACCATGCGCTGGAAAAACATGTGTTGACTAAATGGCAACTGAACTGGAAAGACCAGCTGGCTTTGTTTTATGGCAACTGGTTGCATGAAGGACAGATTTTGGACCCGGTGATGAGGGATATTGAAGCGTTTTTTGAAAACAGCCAGCAACAGGTGACAGGAAAAGTGTTTGTTGAGTTAAAGCCCTACCGTTTCCTGGTAACGGGTATTGAATCTCCGTTTGACCTGATGAGTGCAAAGTTTGGCAAGTACGGCGAAATGAACAATGGCTGGACAGGTGAAGATGTGAGAGGCTTTACAAAAATATTCGGGAACCAGACACAGATATTTCATTCAGTAAAAAACGAAGCGGATGGGGAGTAAAATTTCAGCAGGTATCATTGGCGGTGCAGGTTACACCGGCGGAGAGTTGATCCGTTTACTGATCAATCATCCTGCTGTTGATATTGTGGCGATACATAGCAAGAGCAATGCTGGCAATGCTGTGTCTGCTGTGCATGCTGACCTGGTTGGCGAAACAAACCTGGTTTTTTCTGCTGATGATAGCTTTTTTAAAGACGGAACGGCAGACGTGATTTTTTTATGTGTGGGGCATGGCGACGCCAAAAAGTTTTTAACAGAAAACGAAGTGAATCCTGCAACAAAGATCATTGACCTTTCACAGGATTTCAGATTGAAAGCAAATGATACACTGAATGAGCGCCAGTTCGTATATGGTTTACCCGAATTGAATAAAGCAGCAATCCAGTCTGCCAGCAATATTGCCAACCCCGGATGTTTTGCTACGGCTGTTCAACTGGGATTGTTGCCATTGGCTGGCGCAGGTTTGTTAACTGATATTTATACAACGGGCATTACGGGGTCTACCGGTGCCGGGCAATCGCTTAGCGAAACATCCCATTTTAGCTGGAGGGTGAATAATATACAGGCCTATAAAACACTGGAGCACCAGCATGTAAAGGAAATTACACAGAGCCTCCGGCAATTGCAAAACATCAACAGGCCGGATCTCAACTTTGTACCATGGCGGGGGGATTTTTCAAGAGGCATTTTCATCAGTTCCCAATTGCACTGTGAATTAAGTAAAGAGGAACTGTACACACTCTACAATGAATTTTATGCAGCAGCTCCCTTTACAACGGTGAGTACAGAACCCATTTATTTAAAGCAGGTGGTGAATACAAACAAGTGTATCATTCAAATTGAAAAAGCAGGAACTAAACTGGTTGTTCATAGTATTATTGATAATTTATTAAAAGGCGCCAGCGGGCAGGCAGTACAGAATATGAACCTGATGTTTGGATTGGAAGAGACAGCAGGGTTAAAGTTGAAGGCGAATTATTTTTAAGCCAGGCGAAAGGACGGCCCTGGATCCCCTAACTGGGACTTTAGAGAAGCTGCTAGAAATTTTTTTTGCAATAGTAACACTGGTCTTATGAGTTTTAAAATGTTTTATTTAATTATTAAGTAACAATCTAAGTTCTCCGTTAGCTAAAGGAGACAAGGGCAAACAAGCGCTTATGAAATTATTTGATGTATACCCACTAAATGATATTGTGATAGATAGTGCGCTTGGCTCTTATGTGTGGGATGACAAAGGCCAGCAATATCTTGATATGTATGGTGGTCATGCCGTCATATCCATAGGGCATACCAATCCTCATTATGTAAAGCGCCTGGAAGACCAGCTGCATAAAGTTGGTTTCTATTCTAATTCCATAAAAATTCCTTTGCAGGTGCAACTGGCAGAAAAGTTAGGAAAGGTTTCAGGAAAAGAAGACTATCAATTATTCCTGTGCAGTTCTGGTGCAGAAGCAAATGAAAATGCATTAAAGCTGGCTTCGTTTTATAATGGCAGAAAAAAAGTGATCGCTTTTAAAAAAGCTTTTCATGGCCGAACGTCCTTAGCGGTGGCTGCAACAGACAACCCAACTATTGTTGCACCTGTGAACCAAACGGATAATATTATTTTTCTTCCATTTAATGATGAAGCAGCCCTGGAAGAAGCTTTCAGGAACAATGATATCTCATCTGTTATTATTGAAGGTATACAAGGTGTTGGTGGTATTAATGTTGCTGCTGATTCGTTCCTGCAAAAAATCAGGAGTTTATGCGATGCATACAATGCAGTATTCATTGCAGATTCAGTACAATGTGGTTATGGCAGAAGCGGTAAATTTTATGCGCATGATTTTAGTGCTGTGCATGCAGATATTTATTCCATGGCAAAGGGAATGGGTAACGGTTTTCCTGTTGCCGGCATTTCCATTGCACCCAAAATTCAACCCAAACATTTTATGCTGGGTACTACGTTTGGCGGCAATCACCTCGCTTGTGCGGCAGCATTGGCAGTACTGGAAATAATAGAGCAGGACGATTTAATGAAGAATGCAGAAATGATTGGGAATTACCTAATAGAGGAGCTAAAGAAACTTCCCTTGATAAAAGAAGTACGTGGCCGCGGTCTGATGATCGGAATAGAACTGCCGGAGGAGTTAAAAGAGGTAAAGAAGAATTTGTTATTTAAACATAAGATCTTCACTGGTGAGGCAAAACCAAATGTGATCAGGTTATTGCCGGCTTTGAATATTACCAAGACAGAGGCGGATATTTTTTTGGAGGCCATTAAGGAGGAATTGGAAACCCCCTCCGCCTCCTAAAGGGGGAACTTTGGAGCATAATAAAGTATGTTTCCTTTTAAATGGCATGTTTAGCCCCGTAGGGGCGACACATTGGTAGCGGCGGGTGAAACCCGCCGTGTAAAATGAAAAGCAAAGAAGATGAAAAGCTCCGTAGGAGCGGCATATTGAAGCGATGGGCAGTGCCCATGGAAGAAAGATAAGGTGAGAAAAGATGAATAAAGGTATTCAGTACAAGTGAGTGACACAACTCTGTTGCCACAAAGTCGCAGTGCTTGTAACAAAAAAATAGAAATGAAAAATTTTATTTCCGTTAAAGATGCAGCAGACATCAATGCACTGGTGGCAAAAGCCCTTGCTTATAAAGCCAATCCCTTTGCAGATAAAACATTAGGTGCCGGTAAACGCATTGGGTTGTTGTTTTTAAATCCTTCCCTCCGTACACGATTGAGCACACAGGTGG
>JAKQJG010000055.1 GCA_029561305.1 Bacteroidota bacterium
TGTGCCAAAGGGTGCCTGGCGGTGACTGAATTCCCAGTACAACTGCGGCGCTACATAATCGATCCAGCCATTTTTTAACCATAATACAATGTCTGCATACAGGTCATCATAATTAGATAACGATCCGTTGGTTTTACTGCCATTCACTGCATCCTTGTCGGCATTGCGCCATACACCAAAGGGGCTGATGCCAAAAATACATTCACTGTTTTCTTGTTTAATGGCCAGCCACAACTGCCGGATGATGGAATCTGTATTGCTCCTGCGCCAGTCATCTTTTTTCATTCCCTTGCCATACAATTGATAACTGGCATCATCAGGAAATTTTTTGCCTTCCAGCGGGTAAGGATAAAAATAATCGTCGAAATGGATGGCATCCACGTCATATCTTTTAACTACATCCCTTACCACATCTACTACATACTCCCGGGCAGCAGGATTCCCGGGATCAAAATATTTTTTTTCACCATAATTGATAAACCACTCCGGGTGCAGTTTGGTAATATGCGTTGCCGATGTAAGGTCATCTTTGGGGTTAAACTCTGCCCTGTACGGATTGATCCATGCATGAAAAACCATATTGCGTTTATGTGTTTCCTCCACCATAAACTGCAGGGGATCATAGTAAGGTGTTGGGGGCGATCCCTGCACACCTGTGAGCCAGGCACTCCAGGGCTCATATTGCGAAGGATAAAAAGCGTCTGTGCAGGGCCGTATCTGTACGATCATGGCGTTCATGCCATTTTGCTTGTGCATATCAAGCAATCTGATGAACTCCACTTTTTGTGAGTCACTGTCAAAGTTACCCCGGGAGGGCCAATCAATATTATCTACGGTGGCCACCCACACGCCACGAAATTCTGTTGCGGGACTTTGAGCGGTAACTGCTGCTGAAAAGAATAATAATACACAAACAGGTATAATGATGCCCTTTGTAGTTTTCATGAATACGGTTCCTTAATTTGACTGCCGGAGTTTGTCCAGCAGGTTATTTAATGTGGTGGCTTCTTCTTCTGTAAGTGCATTTACCAGCGCTTCCATATCGGGTTCAAATGCATCCAGTTTTTGAAGCAGGTGCTGTCCTTTTTCAGTAATGGTTACATCCACCAGTCGTTTATCTGATGCACAGACTTCTTTTTTCACAAGGCCTTTAATAACGAGCCGGTCCACAATGCGGCTGGTATCACTCATTTTATCGAGCATCCGTTCTCTTATTTGCAGGGTTGATAGTGGCTTTTCACTTCCCCTTAAAATACGCAGGATATTGAACTGCTGCATTGTTACTTCTTCCTTATCAAAAATGTTTTTGAGCCGTTCGGTGGTCCAGTTATAGGTATAAATTAAATTAACGATAGCCTTTTGATATTCGCTCCGGAATTTTCGCTGGTTGATATCGTTTTCTATTCCCATGATGATAAATGTGCAAACTTGCAAAAAAGCAAATATGCAGATTAGGGGTGAGTGTTAAAAATTATTGTTTTAATAATCCGTCATTTTGATTTGGCCACTAATTTCACGAATGGACACGAACCATTCGTGCAGATTAGTGTAATTCGTGGCTAGAAATCATTCACTCCACACACTTACTCCTTCGCTGCAATTGGCACAAATATCAATATTCTTGCGGCTTTTCATCAGTTCGCTGCGGAATTGTTTATAATTATCGTTGTGCCATATTTCTTTAAACGACTGGTTCTTCAGGTTCCCCAGCCGGTGCATGGCATCCTTATCAAAACAGCAGGGCACTACCAGTCCATCCCAGGTAATTACATTGGCATGCTGCATTTTCCAGCAACGGTTGGCCAATTTGTTTTTAGCAGTAAAAGTGCCGTCTTCGTTTTTTTTGTAGCGGCTGAACTTATCATTTGCAGGAATTAAATTATTGGGATCCGTTTCATATTCATACACCTGCGCCGTTTTAAAACGTACTTCATCCACACCCACTTCCTTCGCCAGTTTTTTTATTTCTTCAATTTGATGTTCATTTGGTTTTACCACTAAAAACTGGAAAAAAACAAAGGGTGTTTTACTGTTCAGTTCTTTTTTCCACTTCACAATATTTTTGGCTCCTTCAATTACTTTGTCAATGTTGCCACCCACACGGTATTGTTTGTACACATCCTGCGTGGTGCCGTCTATTGAAATGATCAGCCTGTCTAATCCGCTTTCTACTGTACGCCGGGCATTTTCTTCTGTGAGATAATGTGCATTGGTACTGGTGGCGGTATATATTTTTTTTGAGGCGGCATATTTTACCATCTCCAAAAAATCAGGGTTCAGATAAGGTTCGCCCTGGAAGTAAAAAATGAGGTAGAGCAGTTCTTTATGTATCTCGTCAATGGTTGTGCTAAAAAAATCTTTTTGAAGCATACCAGTTGGTCTTGTAAAAGCCCTCAAACCACTGGGGCATTCGGGGCAACGCAGGTTGCAACTGGTGGTAGGTTCAAATGAAATAGAAACAGGATACCCCCATTGCACTGGTTTATTCAGCAAACGGCTTGCATAAAAACTGCTGAGTACTTTTACCCCGTTCCACACACGTTTTGGAGTGAGCTTGCTCAACAGGTTAAAACTATCATTCCAGTTTATTTGGGGCATAGGGCAAAGTTACTTGATAATGATACGTTGAGAAATTTGTTTTTAACTTGTTATCTCAAAATTTCCTTTATGTATAAATGGTTGCAACCGGTTGTGTTTCTTTTAATAACAAATACCCTTTTAGCACAACCCAAAATATTGCCCGAAGAAGCAAAAGCATTTGTATTGCCCGGTTATGAAATGCTTGACTATGTTATTGGTGATATTAACAACGATAAGAAGCCAGATGCCCTGCTGGTGCTAAAACAAACAGGTGAAGATAGTATTGATACAGATCCCTGCAGGCCATTGCTTGTTTTAACAAGACAGGTTAATGGAACACTTGTAAAAGCGGCACAGAGCGACAGTGCCATTTTGTGCCGTCATTGTGGTGGTGTTTTCGGCGATCCCTACGAAGGTATCAGCATCCAGAAAAATGTTTTTACCATTAGTTTCTATGGTGGCAGCTCCTGGCGGTGGGCTTACCGCTATACATTTTCTTTTAACCCTTTAAAAAGTAACTGGTTCCTGATCCGCCAGTTTGAACTTAGCTATCACAATATAGATATTGATGCAACACAAGAGCAGGCAACTATTGAAAAAGAGGAGTTAGGAGATATTTCCATCGGATCGTTTAACGCCAATTTTAATTTTAATAAGTCAAATTGGAAAGTGACCGCAGCTAAAACTTATTTTTATAACAACCCCAAAATTGACAGTAAACCAAGAAAAGGGTACTTGATAAAGGGAGATGAAGTGAGTTCTTACATACAATACAAAAACTTTGTAAAAGTATATTTCAGCAACAAAGAAAAAAGGCCTACTACAGGGTTTATCCTGAAAAAAGACCTTGTAAAAATTGAATGAACTTATTTTAGCGATGCCGTATTGCTGTTTTCCGTTTCTTCAGCAATATTGTCTTCAAAATTATCGGCAGGAACCATTTGCTTTACAGGTTTAAAAACCAGGTTGTTCTTTAAAAATTTATCGTAGTTTTTATAAATTACATTGAGTGTAATAAAGTTCATTACATATGCTTTTGTTTCTTC
This sequence comes from Bacteroidota bacterium, assembly GCA_029561305.1. GTDB lineage: Bacteria > Bacteroidota > Bacteroidia > Chitinophagales > Chitinophagaceae > Ferruginibacter. Next base: position 3,627 of record JAKQJG010000055.1, read on the forward strand.
AGGCAGGTATTTTTTTATATCCCAGAAAGTAGGATTTTCTTTTCCGCATCTTTCCATCGCATTCCACACATTGCCGATTCCCCAGTTATAACTTGCCACCACCAGCAGCCAGTTATCATCCAGGTTAAGCCTCCTGTCTCTCAAATACCTGGCGGCCGCCAAAGTAGATTTATTAAAATTTGTTCTTTCATCTACAGTCTTACCTTTTCTTTTGGTAATATCTTTCTTCACTTTTGTTTTCTTCTCAATTATAATTTTACGGCCTCTCTTTTTAATCACTTTCTTTACCACAACCGTCTCCATTTTTTCTTCTTTGGAGATATACTTTAAACCATATTGTTTAGCTGCTGCATCCATAAACTGCCAGTAGCCAACAGCGCCGCACCTTGATACAGCATTGGCATTGTATGCAGATTCCAGTATCATCAGCACTTTCAATTCTTCCGGCAGATTATGTTTTTTCAAAATACCTGCTGCTTTAGGCAACAGTTTCGATCCTTTTGTGTACATACGTATCAGGTAATCCCTTCTGCGCACACTAAATTTTTCTATATAATCAATGGTGGCGTCTTCATTGCCTTTTAATATGTCTGGAAATTCCACATTGGCCGCTTCAAGCACGCATTCTTTTGGAGCGGTACTGTCTGAAGTAAAAGCAGCAGTGTCAATATTGATATAAGCGTACTGGGAGTAAACAGGCGCAGCGCATGTTAAAAGGATGGCTATAAAACAAAAAAAGCCATGAAGGCGAAACCGGATGTTTTTCGTCTTTTTCATGAATATTGAATTTTTTCCCTTCGTTCACAGGGGTGAAGATTTAACGGAAGGGGCGTAAAAATATTGTGCTTTTACCGGAAACGACGCCTTAAACAGTTAATTGTAACCTAAAATATATTCTGGTGCAGATTTTTATGGTGATGTAAAACAGTTTACACATTTTTACACAGTACTTTATATATGGCAAAAAAGAGGCAAAAGAAAAAGCTGCAGCTAATAGTATTTGTAACACTGATGCTGTCACTAACGGCAGGGCTTATCTGGTTTGCCAACAGGCCCCGGTTTGTTCATTACAAAGATTTCGGCATTGATATCCCGGTTAATTACGCTGTGCATGGCATCGATGTAAGCCGGTATCAGAATAGTATTAACTGGAAGGATGTAAAACGAATGCGGATAAAAGATATAGGCATCAGCTTTAGTTTCATCAAAGCAACCGAGGGCAGTGATGATGTTGACAAAAAATTTAAACGCAATTGGAAAGCTGCTAAAGACGCCGGTGTGCCAATAGGTGCCTATCATTTTTTTAACCCTTACCGGGATGGAAAATCACAAGCAAAAAATTTTATCGACAGGGTTACACTGCAAAAAGGGGACCTGCCACCTGTACTGGATATTGAACAACTGGGCAATTTAAATAAAGCCGTTTTGCAGCAACGGGTGAGCGACTGGCTTACACTGGTAGAACAGCGGTACAAAGTAAAACCCATCATCTATACCGGCGCTGTTTTTTACGAAAAATACCTGGCGGGAAAATTTGATGACTACCCACTTTGGGTGGCGCATTATTTAGTAAAAGACAAGCCAAGGGTGCGGCGCAGCTGGAGTTTTTGGCAGCACAGCGAATCAGGCCGGGTAAATGGTATTGATGCCTACGTTGATTTTAATGTTTTTAATGGCGACAGTATCGCCTTCACAAAAATGCTGCTGAAATAGTTGCACAAAGTTTTTAAATGCCACGGCTATTGCCGATCTTTATTTTTATCAATCTCTGCAATGGAACCCGACGTAAAAGCTTTTCTTGTGCTCATCATTCAATCGCTCTCGATGGTATTGCTTTGGATGATGGTGAATATGACTGCCGGCATTTATTTTGACCTGGCTTTTTTTGAAGAAAAGCTTAGTTTCTGGAATATTCTTTACTATATTTTCTTGCTGGCCTCTTTTGTAATGCTGATGCTGTACCTAAGGAAGAAATGGAAAGGGTTTAAGGAAATTGGAGAGTAGTTGGGTCAATGGTCAAAGAGAAACCCTCTGTTTGTAACGCAGTGTCAGTAATTCAATCAGCTGCTGTGGTCTTTTATGATCAACCACCTGCCTTTTATTTTCCTGAACAGCAAAGTAAAACTCCCGCCAATATTGCCAACTGTTCTTGTTAAATGCCACCTGCCAGCTACAAAATAATAGATGGAAGAGAGTTGCTGCATTTCAACAAATTCAAAAGCCAGTTTACCCATGGCAGTGGTGTCGGGATAACCTTTTTTATAATTATTCAGCGTTTGGTGCCAGCCATAGGTAATGCCACTTTTTCCAATAAACATCAGGGAGTCGCTTTGCCAGTATCCCTGCATATAACCTTCTAAATCGCCCTGGTTCCAGGCGGCTTGCTGGGTAGTGAGTACTTTTAATATGGCTGCTTTATCTTTTGATTGAGCAAAAGCATTGATTGAGGTTAGCAAAAAGCATATACAATAAAAAACGAAGTTTTTCATTTGTCCTTATTATTCCAGCGCTTTTAAATGTAATTACCTGATCTCTTTCACTACATCATATATTACTCTTGGCTTGCCCAGTGTGTAGTAGTGCAAAACAGGAACACCGAATTTTTTTAATTCTTTGGATTGCTGTATCAGCCATTCCGTTCCAATTTGTTCCACCTCCTCATCTGTTTTGGCTTTCATCACAGCATTTGACAGATCGGTTGGTATGTCAACATGGAAAACTTTTGGCAGCACCGTCAGCTGCTTTTTGTTTGTCAATGGTTTTAATCCCGGGATGATGGGTACATCAATGCCCATTTCACGGCAGGCTTTAACAAAGTCGAAAAATTTCTGGTTGTCAAAAAACATCTGCGTCATGATATAGTCAGCGCCGGCGTCCACTTTTGCTTTCAGGAAAAGAAGGTCAGTATTTAAGTTTGGCGCTTCAAAATGTTTTTCCGGGTAGCCGGCAGTACCAATACAGAAATCTGCCTTGCCACCATTTTTAATATCTTCTTCCAGGTAAATGCCATTTTTCATATTCACTACCTGTTTCAGCAGGTCAACAGCATAGGCATGGCCGTTAGGTTCAGGCTCAAAGTTGGCTTCGTTCTTGGCTGCATCACCTCTCAGCACCAGCACATTATCAATACCCAAAAAGCTCAGGTCTATTAAAGCGTCTTCAGTATCCCTTTTAGTAAAGCCTCCACAGATAAGATGCGGCACCGTATCTACATTGTAATGGTTTTTTATCGCAGCACAAATAGCAACGGTGCCCGGTCTTTTACGCACTTCCACCTTATCAAAAGTGCCATCCGTTTTTTTCTTAAACATGGTTTCACTTCTGTGATACGTAACGTTTATGAAGGAAGGTTTAAACTCCATCAAAGGATCAAGATGGTTGTAAATGGTATTAATGGTCTTGCCCTTGAGTGGTGGCAGTATTTCAAACGATACAAGCGTATCTTTTGCCTGTGCAATGTGATCGGTAACTTTCATTTCTGGTTTATATATTCTGCAAACATACCTACAAAACTATATTGTACAAACCCCTGTTAAACATTATTACCTCAATTTGTTGTTGTTGCTTTGCCTTATTTTTGTTGCAAACGTTGCCGGATTTGGAATTAGTTATACATACAAAGAACCTCGTAAAAATATATGGCAGCCGTACGGTTGTAAACAATGTTTCCTTTGAAGTAAAACAAGGAGAGATCGTTGGTTTATTAGGACCAAACGGTGCCGGTAAAACCACCTCTTTTTACCAGGTGGTGGGCCTGATCAGGCCGGATGCAGGAGAAGTGTTTTTAAACGACGTCAATATTACCAAACTGCCCATGTACAAAAGGGCGCAAATGGGCATTGGTTATTTACCACAGGAAGCCAGTGTATTTCGCAAGCTGAGTGTGGAAGATAATATCAGTGCGGTTTTGGAAATGACAAAGCTTACAAAGCAGGAGCAAAAACTAAAACTGGAATCATTGCTGGAAGAATTCCGCCTGCAAAAAGTGAGAAAGAACAACGGTGATACCCTCAGCGGCGGTGAAAGAAGAAGAACTGAAATTGCCAGGGCGCTTGCGGTTGATCCTAAATTTATTTTATTAGATGAACCCTTTGCCGGCGTTGACCCCATTGCCGTGGAAGATATACAGGCCATTGTGGCAAAAATGAAGTATAAGAACATTGGTATCCTTATTACAGACCACAATGTGAACGAAACACTTTCTATCTGCGACAGGGCCTATTTGCTGATTGATGGAAAAATATTTGAACACGGAACAGCAGAGGAACTGGCCGCCAATGAACAGGTAAGAAGATTGTATTTGGGAAGAAATTTTGAATTGAAAAGAAAGGATTACCTCCATGAAGAAGCAAGGGAATCTGCCATTACTATTGACAAGCTGCTCTACTCTATCAAAAGCGCATTGACTACCCTCGATAAAATTGAAGCCGAAAAAAATTCCGGTGAAACGCCCGTGTTAACAGATGAAAACACTGTGGCCACAGAGGCAGAAAAGGAATTTGAACAATTTTCCGGAGAGCTAAAACAATCGTTGCTTTTATTTGCAGGCAGTTCTGATAATGTATTTTTAAAAGAAAAGATAGAAAGCCTTGCTGCTGATGCTTATGATTTGTCTAAAGAGGATCTGATTAGTATTGAGAACGAACTGGATAAAGTAAAGGGAGAGTAAGCATACACGACTGAAGCGTCAACTTACCTGCTCTAATCTTGCTTGATTATAAATGTTGGCCTTCTCGAGGAATGCTGCAATTTTATTGCCTGCTTTTTTTCTGAATTATCAATGCACCAGCTATTGCAATGACAAATAAACTGCAACACCAACTCCCTACTTATTTTATAGCGTCTGTATGGTTTATCAATGGACTTTTTTGTAAAGTGCTCAACCTCGTACCCCGCCACCAGGAAATAGTAGCCAGCATTTTGGGTGATCAATATGCAAGAGTATTGACTTTGCTGATCGGTTTTTCAGAAATAATAATGGCGGCATGGGTCCTCAGCCGCAAGTGGACAAAGATCAATGCCATTACACAAATAGTTATTATTGCTATCATGAATACGCTGGAGTTTTTGCTGGTACCGGAGCTTCTATTGTGGGGTAAGGCCAATGCAGTTGTTGCTTTTATTTTTATTTGTGTTATCTGGTACAATGCATTTCACCTTAATAAACAGGTAGCTTTACAGTCATAGCATGTTATCTTTTTTAAAAAATCATCCCTTTGCGGTAGAGGCTTTTTTTGAAAGCTCCCTTGTATTCACTTTTGCAGTTCCCAAAGAACAGCTGCAGCATCTTATTCCTCCTTGTTTGCAGCTGGATACTTTTGATAATAAATGGGCTTTTATTGCAGTGGCGATGGTGCAGACAAAAGACCTGAGACCAAAGGGGTTTCCAGAATTTTTGGGGAATGACTTTTTTTTAATTGGATACAGGCTATTTGTAAGATATCAAAATACGAAAGGTAAAAGTTGGAGAGGTTTGTACATTCTGAAATCAGAAACAGACAAAAAGAAAATGGAGTTTCTCGGAAATATATTTACACACTATAATTATTCCACAACAGATATTAAGAAAGAACAGCAGGGACAAAACATACGGATCAGTTCAGAAAAATCCGGGTTTAATGTAACTGTTGCTGCTGGTATCGAGGATACCAGGCTGCCTCAAGGATCGCCATTTACTGATTGGAAAGAAGCAAGAAGATTTGCCGGGCCGCTACCATTTACTTTCACCTACAATGCTGCCGCAAAGCAGGTGTTGATCATCGAAGGCGTAAGGGAAAGCTGGACACCCGAACCGGTAAATGTAATGGACTATCATTTTTCTTTTATTGACAATTTCAAATTTGAGGGCGCTCACCTGGCGAATGCTTTTATCATCCGCAATATTCCTTATCATTGGAAAAAAGGAAAAATTGAACAATGGACATAAAAAGGAAAAAATTCCAGGGTGTTTTGAATATCCTGAGTTTTAACCGGCATTTCTATATCATTGGTCTTGCCGTTTTGGCATTGATAGGTATCAGCCGTTGGTTTATCAACTGGCCTGAAGCATTTTTTTTGTTTGTCCTGATCGCTTTTTTGTATGGCTTTTTGGCGCCCTTGTTCGTATCCGCCTTTGTATATGATTTTTCCGGGTTTTACACTTTCAAATGGCTGGAAGAGATTGACATCGATTATGCAAACACAAAACAAATAGTGAATATCAATGCCGGTTTTGATGAAACCAGCTTTATAATTAAAAGCAAATTTCCCGCAGCCGATATAAGGGTATTTGATTTTTATAATGCGGAACAGCATACCGAGCCCGCAATAAAGCGGGCCCGTAAAGTAAGCCTGGTATATCCCAATACTCAGCAGATTGCTTCGGGCTCCATACCAATGCAAGACGGCAGTGCAGACCTGGTTTTTTTGCTGTCTGCCATTCATGAGATAAGAACACATGAAGAACGGGTACAATTTTTAAAAGAATGTTACAGGATCTGTACACCAGGTGGCAGGGTGATCATGGTAGAACACTTAAGAGACCTTCCTAATTTTCTTGCCTTTACCATCGGGTTCACTCATTTTTTTTCAAAAACCACCTGGAAGAATGCTTTTGAAAGTGCCGGCTTTTCTCAATTCAATGAAACAAAATTTACGGCTTACATGTCTGTTTTTACCTGCAGGCGATAAAACCTTACCGGATGGAGCTTCATATTAAAATCATCGGAATGATAACAATATTACTGGCATTGGCTCACGTAATATTTCCGGTATACTTTAACTGGAAACAGGAGTTGAGCTCACTGAGTTTAATCAACCGGCAAATGATGCTTGTACATACTTTTTTTATAGCCGTTGTGTTGTTATTATTGGGCATTTTATGTCTTTCCTCCTCACAAGAGCTGGTAAACACGTCCTTTGGAAAAAAAATTTCCCTGGGTATTGGAATTTTCTGGTTGCTCCGCTTGTTGGTACAGTTTTTTTGGTATTCTTCAAAAACCTGGAAGGGGAAAAAATTTGAGACTTTTATTCATATCTTATTTTCGGTTTTGTGGACCTACTTGAGCATTATTTTTATTGGCGTGTATGCAGGCTGACTTTTCAGCGGACATTTGTAAATTGCAAAAACCCTTCTTCCGGTATTACATTTCCTCCTTTCCTTCCATTTCCGTATTTTGCCCAAACGAATGAAGCTGTTATCATCTACCATTTCCAAATTAGCAAGGATGCGCTTATGGCGGATCCAGAACTGGAGCAACCACCCGGTAGCGGCACAGCGTGATGTATTGCAGCACCTGGTTACTTCGGCGCAGTACACGGAGTTTGGAAAAAAATACAATTTTTCAAAGCTGTTTACTGTAAAGGCGTTTAAAAAAACAGTTCCCATTCATACCTACGACGACCTGAAACCTTATATCGAAAAAATGATGCAGGGCGAGGAAAACGTGTTGTGGAATGAGCCTGTTAACTGGTTCGCCAAATCATCCGGAACCACCTGTGATAAAAGTAAGTTTATCCCCGTAAGCGATGAGAGTTTGCAGGACAATCATTTCCAGGCAAGCAAGGATGTATTGTCCAATTACTACAAAAATTTTCCTTCCAGCGACCTGCTTACGGGCAAAGGCCTTGTAGTGGGCGGCAGTCACCAGATAAGCACCATCAATGATGATATTCACTATGGTGACCTGAGTGCGGTATTAATGCAGAATTCTCCTTTTTGGGGGCAATGGCTGCGTACACCGGAACTGAGTATTGCACTGCTGGATGAATGGGAAAACAAAATTGAAAAACTGGCAGCCATTACTGCCGAAGAAAATGTAACCTCTCTTGCGGGGGTGCCCACCTGGACCTTGTTGTTGCTTAAAAGAATATTGGATATCAAACAAAAAGCAACCATTAAAGAAGTGTGGCCTAACCTGGAGTTGTACATACATGGCGGTGTATCCTTTATTCCTTACAAAGAACAGTTTGAAAAAGTAATCGGTGCTCCCATCAACTATCTTGAAATTTATAATGCCAGCGAAGGATTTATTGCCGGGCAGGAACGTCCAGGTGATGACGGTATGCTGCTGTTTACCGAGCATGGTATTTTTTATGAGTTTATGCCGGTGGAGGAATATGGAAATGACCATCCTAAAACCGTTGGCCTCAATGAAGTGGAAGTGGGTAAAAATTATGCACCCATCATAAGCACAACAGGTGGATTGTGGCGCTATTTAATTGGCGACACTGTTCAGTTTACGTCGCTCAATCCCTACCGGGTAAAAGTAAGCGGCAGGCTAAAGCACTATATCAATGCCTTTGGGGAAGAAGTGATTGTTGACAATACTGATAGAGCGGTTGCTATTGCCTGTGAAAAAACTAATGCCACTGTAAGTGATTATACCGCAGCTCCGTATTTTGCCACAGAAAAAAATGTGGGATCACACGAATGGCTGATAGAATTTGACAAAGAACCCGAGAGCCTTCCTGATTTTGTTTATGAACTGGATGCAGCATTAAAAGAAACGAATAGTGACTATGAAGCCAAGCGGCATAAAGACATTGCGTTGCAAATACCGATAGTACATGTATTGCCGCAAGGTACTTTTACGGAGTGGCTACGCAGCAAAGGTAAATTAGGGGGCCAGCATAAAGTGCCGCGGCTGAGCAATGAAAGAATATATCTTGAAGAGATTTTACTCCTGAGTAAAGATGAATGATATTTACCTGCAACGAACCTGTAAGAATTGTGGCAATCAATTCTCTGGCAAATACTGCAACCAATGTGGTGAGAAAGTGTATACCAGTCATGACAAGTCTGTATTGCACTTTTTTGAAGAAGGGCTTCACTTTATAACCCACCTGGAAGGAACACTTTTTACAACCATTAAAACAATGTTCCGGTCTCCGGGCCGCTTGTCGTATGATTACTGTGAAGGAACGAGAAAAAGATACTTCAAACCACTTTCGTTTTTCCTGTTATTGATCGTACTATACCTGTTATTTCCTGTTTTTGAGGGGCTGAATATGAACATGAAATACTACCCTCAACAGAGTCTGTATGGAAACTATGCGGCGGCAAAAATACAAGCAACTATGGCGCATACGGGTTTGTCAGAAGCAGCTTTATCAGAAAAGTTTCATGTGAAGGCGGCAAAGATCTCAAAGTTTATGTTATTGATAATTGTACCCTTTACGGCTTTATATTTTATGGGCATTGCTTTTTTTAAAAGAAAATATTTTTTTGATCATATGGTATTTGCAGCTGAAATAAATTCTTTCTATTTGTTATGGGGGTTTTTGCTGTTGCCCGTTGTTATAGGAACAATCAACTTTTTTACAAAAATCATTACAGGTCATTATTTTTCTTTTTATGATCAGCTATTGGGGATACTGATATATGGGGTTGTTTGTATCTATGCAGCGATGGCTGCACATAAGTTCTACAGTTTGCATTGGTGGCAGTCTGTTCTTTTTGGAGGAGCATTTTTTATTGTACATTCTTTTATTGTGTATAGTTTATACAAATTTCTTTTATTTGCAGCTGTTATCAACCAAATACACTGATATGAAATTACTGGAAGGGAAAACAGCCATCGTTACCGGCGCAGCCCGTGGAATCGGTGAAGGCATAGCCATCAAATTTGCTGAGCATGGTTGCAATGTGGCATTCACCTACGTTAGCGATAACAGTGCAGAAAAAGCAAAAGCGCTGGAAGAAAAATTAACTGCCCTTGGCGTAAAGGCTAAAGCTTATCAAAGCAATGCAGGGGATTTTGCTGCCTGCGAAACATTAGTAAATGATGTTTTGAAGGAGTTTGGGCAAATAGATGTATGTGTGAACAATGCCGGCATATCAAAAGATAATTTATTGCTGCGTATGAGCCTTGAACAATGGAATGATGTGATACAAGTGAACCTGAATAGTGTGTTCAATATGACAAAGCAGGTGATACGCCCCATGATGAAGGCTAAAAGCGGCTGCATCATCAATATGAGCAGCGTGATTGGGGAAATGGGTAATGCCGGGCAAAGCAGTTATGCTGCCAGTAAAGCAGGTGTTATAGGCTTTACTAAATCTGTTGCGAAAGAACTGGGCAGCAGAAATATTCGTTGCAATGCTATTGCACCAGGCTTTGTAGAAACCGATATGACGAGTTATTTAAAAGATGGCGAAGGTGCTGAAAAATACAAAGCCGGCATTCCGCTTGGCAGGTTTGGAACCACTGAAGATATTGCCAACGTAAGTCTTTTTTTGGCAAGTGATATGGGTAATTATATTACGGGGCAAACTATCAGTGTATGTGGTGGGTTGAATATATAAAGCTAAACAACGTATTAAAAAAGGATGACTGAGATGGTCATCCTTTTTTAATATTAAGAACTTCTGAAAGCTACCGGGTGATCTAATTTTTTATGTGGCCCCATAAAAATACGCAGCAGTATCCTGAAGGCAGCCAGCTCTATAAAGAGGATACATAATCCCATTAGTACGATCAATATTTTTTGACTCTCCTCTACATAGGTAAAGAAAATATCAATACCAATAAATGCTGCCGTTACGGGGAAACCGAGCATGCCGATGCAGGAAAGTAAAAAGAGAAACCCTGTTGTATGCTGCTCGTACACATAACCATGAAATTTATTCAGGATAATATCATTATCAATGGATTTAATTTTTTGCAGGCAGTAATATCCTAAAGCGAAAGCAGGCAGGATGCCACTGATATAAAAAATGATTTCTATAGTTTTAATCTGCGGCGCATTGAATACAATAGCAGTGATGATAAATAAATGCCCAATGGCTAAATAGCTCCAGGCTTTTAAGGCAGACTGGCGGCAGGCAAAAGAAGTTAGTATGGATGCCAGTGCAACTCCCATTAAAATATGCGGAACAACAGGGCCAGCATCCGGCAGCTGGTGCAGGTTGACATACCCATAGATTAAAAGTGCGGCACCAGATACAGCCATACCAATAAGAGCAACACCCGATTGTAAGAACTGCAATTGCCTGCCTGCCCATTTAAAGGGGCTCCACAAAAATCTGAACATCGTTGCATCGAGGTTCCATTCTTTGAGGCAGAGAACATAGAAAGAGGCTTTAAACTTAGACAGTGGCTTTTGCTCTGGTTTGCTGTAATGAAAATATTGATGATGCACGAGGTAGTTTAGTACAGAGGGAGATACCAGTAATTGATAAGTGCGTAAAAAAGCATTGCCAGCAAAGTGCACCAGCACCAGCCAGTGCCATCCAATGGCCACTTCAATAAACATCAGGCCAATTTGTGCGGCCGAGGCATAGGCTATTTGTGTTTTTACTGTTGGCTGCACCCTTGCGATCATAGTAGATACAATAGCCGTAATGGCACCAAAAGCAATGATGACAATTTTAGCCCACAGCATATCTTCCCAAAAAGGATGTGTACGCAGCAGTAAAAAAACACCAATATGAACACTTAATGAGCCATAAAAAATAGCGGAGGATGCTGTGGGGCCTTCCATGGCCCGGGGCAACCAGGTAGTAAAAGGAAACTGGGCTGATTTAACCAGTGCCGGTATGATCATCATGCAGGTGATAAAAATTGCCATTGCCGCAGTGCCCGGCGCAGCTGCCATTATTTTTGCCTCACCCAGTTTTTCAAAGGTGATATTCTGGTGGGTCAGGTGATGCATCATCCACATGCAAAGCATCAGTGCCACATCGCTGGTGCGGTAATATGAAATAGCTTTGAAAGCATTTTTTACCGGTAAATAGCGGTCACGGTAAAACGCTATCAATATAAAAGAACAAACACCTTTGATTTCCCATCCAATAAAAAGTGTTTCAAAATTGCCGGATAAGATGATGAAATTATACCCGGCAGCAAACAAAAGAATGGTGTTAAAAAAACGTTTGTAGCCATGGTCGCGGTGCATGTAATATTTACTGAACGTAGCTACTAAAAAGAACAGCAACGCACCCACAACGCTGAATACAGCCGTCACTTCGTCGTAGTATAACTCAAATGCAAAAACAAAATGATCTGTTTGGTACAGCGTGGCAACATGGCTGGTCACAGGTGTTAAACCATTAAAAATCCACCAGCCGGCAAATACAACTGAAAGAATGATGTACAGCACTTTGGTAAACCGCACGATCCTCCCGATAGACCTTTCGCTTTTATTCTTCCAGAAAAGACTTATGATAAACGCCAGAAGCGGTATGGCAATAAATAATACAAGCAGTTGGTTCATGCAGGCTTTGGTTACAATGTTTTTAAACGCATCCTTTTAGTTCAACAGGTATACCGGCAGGTTTTCCTCCGTTGCATCCACAATATGGTTTGTTTCCATTTCCCTTGCGCCCTCAATAAATTCTTCCATGTTGTGAATGGTTTTTATTGCTGAGGCATCGGTAAGCGGGTTGTATTTTTCAAACACACCATTGGTGAAATAGTAAAACTGTTTTTCCAGTGGGTGAAGGGCAATGATATGCACCCATTCATTTTTATACCATTCAAATACTTCGGGCGATGATTGGATTGCTTTGAGAACTATATCCGGTGCATGTTCCACAATAACCAGCAGCCTTACCGGGTCATGTACCTCAATCATTTGCCAGGGAAGGCCCGGCCGGAGGTCGCCATCGCTGCTGTTGGCCACTCCAAACAAGCCCATCACATTGTGCGGCAATTTGGTACCGGCACCCATCTTTACATTATCTACCCTTGAAAAATAATACTCCAGGTTAATACCCCCGCATACCAAACCAATGGGCCGCATCACCGCTGTGAGGATGGTGCCATCAGGATCCGTCGTATAGTCGTAACTGTTAAGAAAAGCCCTGCGGTCAAGAAACAAACCTTTTGTTATCAGCCTGCGACCGATGATGGCAAGTGTATTAGTACCATGGCCCAGTTCAGGCCTTGGTTCAAACAAGGAAACGGAACGGCTATGAATCGCTTTACGAACCTGCTCCAGTTGCTGCCTGGTATTGATAGAAGCAAAGCGCCGGCTTCTCTCTTTGGCATTCAGGTTGAGGGCAGTTTCAAAATGCTGCATATTGATGCGGTGTACAGCAGCATTTTCTGTATTCAAAATTGTTTCATCATAGTAGCCCATCACATCAGCTGCTGTATCATGCATGCAACCAATAAACTGGGTGGAAGCAGGGATATGTATACCTTTTGAAGATAATATCTCCCGTACTTTTTCATGATTTAAAATATAAGCCTGTACCCTTGCATTGGTGGCGCCGGGTCTTCCGCTGCAGGCACCGCAATCGTGAGCGCCATGGTGCGGATTGTTGGCGCTGCTGCTGCCATGTGCTACCAGGTATACAACAGCAGCAAAATGCTTTACCAGGCCAATGCTTCTTAAAAACCCTTCGCCCCTGGTCACCATTTCATCAATGTTATAACCAATCTGCAGCCCATTTTCTATATCAGCAGGGTCTTTGTTTTCAATCGTCAGTTTTGACACTTTATCCATATGTCCATAAGCATTGGATATTGCCGGGCTCATTTTAGGCCTGAAAAGCATTTGTATCTTTTTTACAAAGGCCCAAAAACCAAAACTCATGCTTAATAAAAATCCTGATAGGATACCATGCGTTAGTTTGGTATAAATCGGCTCTTCCTTTTTAACCGGGCTGGCATCAAATTCTTTTACCAGGTATTTAGGTGTTACGGGCGCAGGGCAAAGCTTATCATAAAACTTGCTGCCTTGTTGCAGGAAATAGAACTCTACTCCAAAAAATCCCGGCGCACCAAATGTTTCGGCGTTTTTATCTACTGCTTCAATGTGGCGCCTGATAGAATCTTCCCTTTCGTCAATACAGAATACTGCCTGCAGGTTTTTTTGGGGTTGGGTACCGGGATTTAAATGATTGGTCAGTTCTGCAGCTGCTGATGCTTTTCCATTCCCATTAGCCGGGAGTTTTGGAGAGGCAAGCAGCATGCCTTTTAGTACGGAATCATAATAACTCCATTCAAAAGCTTCCTGCCATACTTGTATTGTTTCCGCCAATTCAGTTTTTGGTACTTCCGCCAGTAAATCAAGCGGCGGTTCTTCCATACGCTCTGCCAGTGGTTTCCAGTTTTCGCCTATTGTATCATACAGCGCATCCACTTCCATCAGTAACTCCAGCTCTATCAATTCCTGTAAGGTGATCTGTTTCCGGTCTAACAATGTATGCGGATGATCTTCCACTGCACTTACAAAACCACTCCATCCATGATGAGCAAACTGCTGGTCAAAAAGGTATTGTTCAAAATAGGCCTCTTTACCCACAAGCGATGAAAGCAGTGTTGATATGCTGTAGTTGCCCGACAGGAACAACTCTTTTATTTTCCTGGTTTTAAAAAAACTAACCAGGCTTTTCCTTTCCAGTTCTCTGATACTCTCCATCACAGGCTTATTGACGACCGGGAAATGATCAATAGCAATACCCTGGTCTAAAAAGGAACAAAGGATCCGGAATAATAAAGGATGAACTTCGTTGTCAAGATCAATATGGTATTTGTTTTTCCAGTGTTTTCTTAATTGACCTATCCGTGGATGATTGACCGTGTCATAGTCTTTTTCCAATAACTGGTGCTTCCATTCAGCTAAAGCAGCAGTTCCCTTTTTACTGGTAATTATTTTTTCAAGAATGTCTTTCCTGATCCTTCCGCTTTGATACAGCTGCCTGTATTCCTTCAATTGCAAATGAACCTGGAACCCAAAAATCCTGGAGGCTTTAAAGATGGCATCATAAAACTTCATATGCTGAAAAGCATGCAATGAGTTATGATGAATAAAATCTTTTAATGCCTGTTGTGCAGGCAAAAAATGTTTTAGCTCATGCAGGGTATGAGCCAGGTCAAATTTTGTGTCAGCCATGTAAGGTCTGCTTTCGCTTTTAGTGTACGGACTGCACGTTCAATTCGTTTTCTATCTGGTACTTTTCTTTAAAGCCTTTCAGCTGCAGGTCAATATTTTTAAGCGGCGCTTTTATATCCCTGAATTCTTTTATCAGTTCCAGTACATCAAAATCTATATAAGATGATTTGCTGGCATCAATTACCACTTTGGTATTAGCAGGCATATTGTCGAGTGTTTGCCTGATAGCAGCTTTATTTAAAAAAGAAACCTCTTCTGAAAGATAGATATTGATAGTGTCGCCTTGATGGTGTTTGCTTTCGTGAAAAAAGTAAGAGTTCTTGAGGTTACCATGAAGGATTGCCCCAAAAGCTGCAATGATACCGGCACCCACGCCAATCACCAGGCCCTTTCCACCTACCGCAGGGAAAATACCAAAAAGATCAATGGCAAGTATAACCACCACTGTTACTATGAATGGAATAAACTGGTACTTACCGTTGCTGAACATTTGTTTGAAAAAGGAAGGTTTCGCCAATTTGTATCCGGTAAGTAACAGTATTGCTGCAAGAGCAGATAAGGGAATTTTGTTTAGCAGGAATGGTATAGCCACAACACAGCCAAATAACAACACTCCATGTATCACCGCCGAGAGCCTGGTTTTTGCACCTGCATTTGCATTAGCGCTGCTTCGTACAATAACGCTGGTAATGGGAAGACCGCCTATTAAACCTGCCACCGCATTTCCAATACCCTGGGAGAATAGCTCCCGGTTGGTATTGGTAACCCTCCTTTGCGGATCAATATTGTCAATAGCTTCAATACTTAACAAGGTTTCCAGTGATGCAATAATGGCGATAAATACACCGTACATGATCACTTTGCCATCAAGAAAGCCATTAAAATCAGGTAATGTAAAAAAACCAAAAAACTCGCCAACGCTGTTTGCAATCGGTATTTTAACCAGGTGCTCATTTTCTGCAGCCAGCTTACTGCCCATCGATTCCCATACCACGTTGATGAGAACAGCAACGATAACAGCTACCAATGCACCAGGTACCAGGGGCAAGCGCTTTTTAATAAAGGGCTTTTCCCATAGCAGCATAATACCAATGGATACAGCGCAGATAATGGTGATGCCCACTTCAATATGCTGCAAAGGCTGCAGCAGTTCATGCATATTCTCATTACCATAAGGCAGCAGTTCTGTCATGTTGCCTTTTTCATCTTTATCATACCCAAAAGCATGCGGTATTTGCTTTGCAATGATCAAAATACCAATACTGGTAAGCATGCCTTTAATTACACTGCTCGGAATATAATTGGCGATACCTCCCAGTTTTGCCAGGCCCAGCAGTATCTGCAAAATACCTGCAACCAGCACGGCACACAGGAACAAAGGGAAATTACCAATAGAAGTTATTGCCCCAAATACGAGTGCCGCCAGACCGGCAGCAGGTCCGCTTACACTTAACTGCGAGTTGCTCAAAGAGCCAATGACCACACCGCCAACAATGCCGGATATGAGTCCGCTGAACAAAGGAGCACCTGATGCCAGCGCTATGCCCAGGCAAAGCGGTAATGCTACAAGAAACACCACAAGGCCGGATGGGAGGTCGTGTTTTAAAGTTTTTGTACTGAATTGCATTTGTATATTTCTTTTAAACTTTTGCTGCTATTTTTTCCTGCTTTTTTTCTTTGGTTAAGTTCTTAAAGAAATCGACCTCGCCGTTTTCAACATTGTAGACAGCGCCAAGAAGCCCGATCTCGCCAGCCTTAAACATGTTTCTTACGATCTCACTTTGGTTGAGTATTTCTTCCAGGCTGTTTTCCACGTTTGCATAGGCAACCTTATCGGAGTGTTTGTACTCTTCGTCCATCAACAGGGCTTTGCTGATTGAGGGATTAATGCGTTTAAGCAGTCCTGTTATATGTCCGTCGGCAACTCCCTGTTTGGCACTCTTAATAGCACCACATTCAGTATGGCCCAGCACCACCAGTATTTTTGAACCAACGTATTTTACGGCATATTCCAGGCTGGCCAGTATATCATTGTTTACAATATTACCTGCCACCCTGATGCTGAAAAGGTCACCAAGACCCTGGTCAAATATGAGCTCCACTGATGTACGGGAATCCATGCAGCTTAATATTACTGCGAAAGGAAACTGACCTTCTCTTGTCTGGTTGATAAGCTCAAGATGGTCGTGATCTGTATTAAGGTTATTGATAAATCTTTGGTTGCCTTCAACCAGTATTTCGTAAGCTTTGTGGGGTGTAAGATTTTGTAAGAATTCTTGTGAATGCTTTCTCATGTGTATAATGTTATAAGCTGTTACCGGGTACGGTAAACGGCCTTAATGATTAAATAATATTGATATGATTAAATAAATATGCTGTGTAACAGCAAAGGGAAGCCAGCACGAATCAGGCGGCGTTGGGCGGAGGTACTAACAGTTCGCCATGAAAAGCGATGTAGCTGTCCGAATTTTCTAACTTATGGTATAAAGAAACTACCGAAATATAATGATGTTCGGCATGCGGATGATGCAAATATTCTTCAGCGAGATTGGTGCCGCCCGGCACCTTTTCTTCAACATTCCCGCCGGCATTGCTGTCATTTGCCTCATCTTCACAACCGGATGGGTCGCATACTACTTTTTGCTGCTTTGCAATTTCCTGCTGAGACATGGCAACAAAGGGTGCACTCACCGTTAACCAGCAAAGTGTCAGCATCAAAAAAATTGAAGCAAGTTTTTGAAAAATGGTATGTTTTTTCTTCCTTTCTTTCATTATCTGGCTGCAAAGTACTGTTTTAGCTTATGGTAACCAAACCATTCGTAAATGCATTGAAAACTATTCAAGGTCACTGTGCAATTAATCAACCGGGCATGGTGCTTCAGCGATTTGTTAAAGAATTTAAAAAATAATCATCACTGAAATATTCCACAACATGTACAATCCGCACGATAAATTGCAACAAATACTATTTTTGAAAAAAGTCTTAATATGAAACCGTACGAGTTATTGCTGGAGAACAATGAAAAATGGGCCGCTGGAAAAGTACAGTCTGATCCGGATTTTTTTAAGCGCCTGACCAATATACAAACTCCCGAGTTTTTGTGGATTGGATGCAGCGACAGCCGTGTACCTGCTAATGAAATTACAGGTACCGAACCCGGAGAAATTTTTGTACACCGTAATATAGCCAACCTGGTAATACATACCGATGTAAACCTGTTGAGTGTACTGGAGTATGCCGTAGTGCACCTGAGAGTGGAGCACATCATCGTATGCGGACATTATGGATGCGGAGGGGTAAAGGCGGCCATGGGCAATGCAGACTACAACCAGGTGCTGAATATGTGGTTGCGAAACATCAAAGATGTTTACCGGCACAACAGGGAGGAGCTGGATACCATTTCAGATGAAAATGAAAGAACAGACAGGTTGGTTGAACTAAATGTGAAAGAACAAACACAGCGCCTGGCCAAAACATCCATCATTCAAAAAGCCTGGAAACACAGGAAGGGCCCCGACCTGCATGGCTGGGTGTACAGCCTCAAAGACGGCATCATCCATCCTGTATTTGAAATGAAAGCCGGGGCTGATATAGATCCTATATACAGGTTTGACAACATATAAAAGCTGGAAAATTGTCAGGTTGAAAAGTCCTGGGACAACTCAAAACTTACAACTTACAAGTCCTTTTTTTAACCTGTTCTCGGTATGGCTGCCGGCTGGCAAGTACACTTTAGATAAAACTTTTCTCAGCTATAGCTTTTTTTAAAGCCCCTGCAACTGTTTGTATAAATTATCTTTTAGCTGAACCCTTTTTATTCTCAATCCGTTCAGCACTTCATCGGTAGTAGCTTCAGCACCATGTTCGATGCGATGAATATCATGGTCAACTTCGTGGTATTCATCAAATAGCTTGCGGAAATGCTGGTTACTGGTTTTTAGCTCATGTATCTTTTCCCTGTATTCGGGAAACTCATGCAGCAGATCGTGTTTTTCCATGTTGATCGTTTTTATCAAAACTATAGCAGGGGCTGTTGTTTCCGGTTGACAAAAAGCATTTATATAAATGATTGTTGTCATGAGCGCAGGATGCTGTTAGTGCTTATGATGCGGAGAGCTGCATTTGCTTTTGTGACAAAGGCGATAGTTATAATAATGTGCACTGATAATGAGGATCACTGCAGGGATTAAAAACCAGTTTTCTGCGCTGTGAAAAAACTGCTTCAAAAAGAGAAATACAAAACCTACAGCAAAAATTGCAATGGGTAAAAACGATCTGTGGTGTTTGATATATCCATGAAAAAGAGCATAACTGCCTACAACAAACGCAATCCCGATCATTATCCATTCAAAAACCAGGTTGTGAATAATATTGATACCAAATAAAGGAAGACTTGTTAAGACAAGCGGGAGCAATGCACAGTGAATGGCGCAGGCTAAAGAAGTGACAATCCCAATTACATCCCAATTAAATTTTGCTTCCATTTTTTAAGGACTGCAAAGATAGCATTTTTGCAATAGTGTTGCAAGTTTTAAAATATCGGATAGTTAAAATAGCAAAGCTGGCGTTTCAGGCTGTAGCTTTGCACCAAATTTTCAGGAATGAAGCATAAATGGATATTGTATGTTGGTTTTTTTGCAGTGTTGTTTGCTGTTTATTTTATCATTGTTTATGGACAAACAGATATTGCCAAATCAAACCTTGCAGTTATAAGTGACGTAAAGCCGTTTTCTTTTACCAACCAGGATGGTAAGCCGGTTGGCAACAGGGAGATTGATGGTAAAGTATATGTAACAGAATTTTTCTTTACTACCTGTAAAAGTATTTGCCCGAGGATGAATGCCAATATGCGCCGGGTGTATGATAAATTTAAAGACAACCCGGATTTTATGATCATTTCCCACACTTGTATGCCTGAAACAGATTCGGTACCGGTATTGAAGAGTTATGAAGCAAAAATGCTTTCGGGTACACTTGTTCAAAAGCAGGACGGTTCTTACCGCCTGGAAGATGACAGTACTATAAAAAAAGCGGTACCAGTAAATACGAACTGGCAGTTTGTTACGGGTGATAAAAGACAATTGTACAATATGGCCAGGCATAGTTATATCATTGATAACAATAAAAAAGATACCCTGGCAAATATTGCCGACGAGTTTATACATACACAGTTGTTTGCATTGGTAGATAAGCAGCAGCGGGTAAGAGGTGTGTATGATGGTTTAAAGGAAGATGAAATACAAAAGTTGTTAAAAGATATAAAAGGTTTGCTGAAAGAAACGGCACAGAACAGGAGCCTGAATTAATTGTTGTATCCTAAACGAAAAACCATGGTAGTAATAGAAGATATTTTAAAAAAGAACCAGCTAAGTGTTACCGACGGAAGAAAGAAGATACTCGAGCTTTTTATCAGCAGCGAGGGCGCCCTGGCTCATGCCGACATTGAAGAAAAAACAGGTGAAAATTTTGACAGGGTAACGGTATACCGTACACTGAATACATTTGTTGAAAAAGGAATCATACACCATATACCCACTACGGATAATTCCATTTTGTATGCTTTGTGCAAAGACAATTGCGAAGCCGGTCATCACCACGATAACCATGTGCATTTTATCTGCGATGTATGCAACAAAACCATTTGCCTGGATGAAGTAACGGTACCCACAGTACAGCTGCCGGAAGGCTTCCGGCCATCGCATGCAGAGATGGTGGTGAATGGGGTTTGCGGGGATTGTAAGTAATTAATGACTCACCTTATCCAGCTCCACTTTCACAAAATCCATCAGCTCTTTTATCACTGCAGGAGAAAAATCAAATTTCAACCCTGCGGTTTCGTATAATTGAGGAAGCGTAGCGGTGCCCCCAAGAGCTAACACATTGCAGTAGTTATCCAGTGCCCGCTCTGGGTTTTGCTTATACTGCATCCACATACCAATAGCACCCAGCTGTGCAATACCATACTCAATATAATAGAAAGGCACTTCAAACAAATGCAACTGGCGCTGCCATGCATTGCTTCGGTATGTTTCAAGGCCGCTGTAATCAACAGTGCCTTCGCTGTATTCATTTAAAATCGACATCCATTGTTCGGTACGCTGTTCATTGGTATGCCCGGGGTTTGCATACAGCCAATGCTGGAATTTATCGATGATTGCTATCCAGGGAAACAGGGTGATCACTCTTTCCAACTGGTGTTCTTTTGCCCTTCTTAGTTCTTCTGCATTATCAAAAAACACATCCCAGTATTCCATGCTGAACAGTTCCATAGCCATGCTGGCCACTTCAGCAATTTCCATCGGGTATTCTTTAAAACCAGTAAGCTTTAATGGGTGTGCCAGAAAAGAATGTACTGCGTGGCCGCCTTCATGCACCATGGTGGTTACATCATGCATCTGCCCCGCAGCGTTCATAAAGATAAAGGGAGCACCGCTTTCTGCTAACGGGCAGTTGTATCCGCCGGGAGCCTTACCCATCCTGCTCTCCAGGTCGAGATGTTTTATCTCCTCCATTTTTTTGATGCAATCGCCAAAGAAGGGACGGAGTTTTGTAAAACAGGCAATGGTTTTTTCTGTAAGATCTTTACCTGTTGTAAAAGGCGTTAGTGGTTTTACGCCATCCTGTTCTGCTTCCACATCCCAGGGACGTAATGTTTCCAAACCTAGTTTTTCTTTTTTCTTCTGGTAAATGATCTTTACTAACGGTGTTACATGCTGTTTTACCGCTTCATGAAAAGCAAAACATTCTTCTTTACCATAATCAAACCTGCCCAGTTCCTTAAAACGGTAATCGGTATAATTGCCGAACCCTGCATTGGCTGCCAGTTCGTTCCGCTTTGCCATGAGTGTATTAAACAGTTCGTTCAACGGTGCTTTATCCTGTAACCTTCTTTCCTGAATTTTGCGGTAAGCTTCTTCTCTCAGATTCCTGTCGGGATTCTCTAAAAATTTCGCAGCCTGCTGAAGCGTATATTCCTGGCCGTTAATGGTAACCGTCATCTTACTGCTGATAACACCAAACTGTTGTTGCATCACCGCCAGTTCACTCTGCAGCGGAATATTTTCTTCCCGGAACAATTCAATATTTTTTTTGATGCTGCGCAGGTAGGTGAAGTACTCTTTTGACTGCAATGTTTCCACCAGCGGATGATGTACTAGTTTTTTATTCAGCGTATCTGCATATTGCTGAATATGCGGTTGTATAGCAGTACAGAAAAAATTAAACGATTCTTCCAGCGATGGGTTCGTGGTATCGCAGGTCATTTTAATCTGGCGCCAGCAGGCATCTTCACTCACAACAGCTTCCAGTTCGCTTAATTGCAGCAGCCACTGTTCCAGTTCGTCTTTAGTATTGACCTCCTTTTCCTGTAATGATTTGAAATACGGTTCAATACTGTTCCAATCGGAGAGAACAAAATCAACCGGCACAAAATGACGGGGTAATTTTTGAATGTCTGCTGTGTACATACCCTAAATCCCTAAAGGGACTTTTATAGTTTAAAAATGTTTTGTCTCTTTTACTTCAGGTAAGAGACATGCTCAATCGAACGCTTGCCTTTAAGCCCCTTTAGGGGTTTGGGGCATTGTCTTACGCCATCTTCCTCGGTGAATTGATCTTTTTAGCAGGCGCCTGTTTGGTGTTTACCTGCTTGGGTTCGGCAGATTTTGCTTTGGGCAATTCATGTGCCGGAGCATCTTCAGCAGGGGTGTCAGACAGTTTGATCTCAATATTATTCGCCTCCAGCAATGCCAGCCATTTTACCATTTTCTTCATATCACTGGTGTACACCCTTTCAAGGTCGATGGTGGGATATACTTTTTCAAAATATGCTTTCAGGGCTTTGGTGTCGTTTACATCCGGACGTTTCTCCTTGCTTTCCTTCATCGCAGTAAGAATATCCACCAGGTTTACATTGTCACTGGTTGTATAGATCTCAATGCTTTCCAAATGAGAAAAGCTATGCTGCCGGCTGCTTACAAACTTGGTTGTTTTATCTTCCAGCGAACGCACGATCCCACCATCAGCTTTAGAAGCCATCAATTCAAACAATCCGCCTAAGCCGGTTATAGATACCAATTTATTGTACTCCATATAAAAAATTTTAGTGTTGCAAGATAAAGGGAAAAACGTAAATGTGGTGACCGCAAATTTCCGGCAGCTGTTTATACCAGGTTAAAATTGAATGGCAGTTTTATTAATAAAAAAAGGCAGGGAGTTCCTGCCTTTTGCTGTTTACCAAAATAAATACTTTAATTGCCGATCCTGCTTATCTCGTCGTCCATATCATCATACTCCAGTTGCAGTCCGCCATGGTACTTATAGGTGAAGTTGTACACCACTGCATACAAAATACCGATAATAAAGCCTACAATACCATAGATAATCGGGAGCAGAATGATCATAAACAAGCTCCCACCCAGCATAGCCCCGCCAAAACTGGTTCCCATTCCTATCAAGGAAAACAGCAGCATGAAGGGAACAAAAATGATTAAGATGAGTGCAACGGAAACAATGGCGGTTACCTTACCCGATTGCATCGGATCGATTCTTTTGATTCTTTTTGTTGACATGGTTTAAAAGTTTTTTCTAATATACAATTAAAACAAATATTAGCTAAAGCTTTTTGCGAATTTGTATAATAACATGCGGGAAATAGCGTCACATAATGATCAATTTTCGTCGAGGAGTTTTTTAATGGTTGCCTCCTCTTTTTTCCAGTCGTAGCCTTCCAGTTTCGTTTTAATCACTTCGCCTTTTTTATTTAATAAAAATGTGGTGGGAAAAGAATGAATGCCCAGCTCACCCAAGGGTTTTTCTGTTTTAGCAAAAACTATTTTATCAGTATCAAACCGTTTTCTGAAACCATTTACTTTTTCCTCCGGTTCATCGGAGATATAGAGTACAGTAAATTTGGGTGAATTAATACTTGCAGACAGATCATTCAGCCAACCCGTTTCCCTTGCACAATCTACACACCAGGTTTGATAGCAGGATACAATGACCACGCTTCCTTTGTAAGCATCAATACTGGTGGTTTGTTTGTTATCAAGCAGGGTTAACTGCTCCGAATGAAAACTCATTGCAGGAACAAGTAAATATCTTTTTACTAACCGGTAGCCAACAAAAGCAAGCAATAACAGGGCAATTATTGTTGTGAATTTTATCTTTTTCATTTTAACGGATTTCGTTTGTTAAGGCCGCTGTTCTCGGCTTTATTAAAGCGGTTTAAAAAAAACCGGAGAGTAATATCAGCCAATGGATTTTTTACTTTGATGTAATTAAACACCTGTCTTGGTAAAGCGCCTGCGTTTGCTTTGGCATCCCTGGCAGTTCGGCCCAGTTCTAATTTATCATATCCCTTTTCTATCATTTTTTCAATACCTGCAAACAGTATGTTGAAATACACTTTGTATTTTGTGTTGGCCTCATAATCCAGCCCGATAAAATGCGTTTCCATCTCTGTTGTGTAAAAAATAAAAGTGTAAAAACCAATCATTTTCCCTTCGGCATACAGGGCATAAAATTCAAAATTATCCTGCAGGTCTTTCTTGAGTTCATAGAAATAAGCCGTGTTAATGGTGCCGAGTTTTACCGTTTGTTTGTTTACCACATTCCAGTATAAGGGTTCAATGGAAGCAGCGTTTTGTTTAATGTCTTCAGCATTCAATTGTTTTATTTCTACTCCATTTAACGAAGCCATTATTTTTTTTGCCCGTTGCCTGTAATTCTTGTGCAGGTCATTTATATAATCATCCAGTTTGGTCCAGTGTTTTCTTCTTCCGATCTCCATCGTCACATCGCCGCTAAAAAAGCGATACCCCCAGAACCTGCAGCTTTGTTCAATAAATACATCATGGCAGTCTTTTACAATAATGCCGGCCGGTTTACCCTGTTGTTTGGTAAATAATTTAATGGCATCAAATACCAGCTCCCGGTGGGCAGGTTCTTTAAAATAAAATCCCTGGTAATTGATCCTGAATAAATGACCACAGGCAAGGATATAGAGTTTTTTAGGCAGGAAACATTTGATCAATTTGGCTGTAGTGGCACTGCCGTTGCCGAAATTCAGATGCCTGTGCTGGAAACAAAATTGCTGCAGGTAGAGTACACCTATGAGTTTTTCTTTTGCAAAAACCTGTACATAGCTGGGTTCAATATCAGCCACGGCAGCTTTTTCAAAAGCGAGCAGGTGCCTGCTATGCAAATGATGGTCTGCAGGCAGCAGTGCATCCCATTCTTTCGCAATATCCAAAATATGTTTTGCTATTGTAATGTGTAGTTTCAACCGGCAGCTTTATACAAATATCTGCAAACGGCGGTCAATCCATGCAAATAAAAAATGCCGGGCTGCAGCAGCACCGGCGTCAAAAAAAGCAGGATGAAAATATTTTTACCAGCTTAAAGCAATGCCTTCTTCTGTCATCAGTTGCCGCAGGTTGGTGAGTGCATGTTTCATGGTGTCTAATGCGGTAGTAACACTGCATTTCATTTTGGCGGCAATATCCCTAAAGCTGGTGCCGGCATAGTGGCTCAATATCATTACTTCTCTTTGTTCCTGCGGAAGCTTGTTTATCATGTTCCTGATCTTGGTATGACTGTCATAATATATTTTTCCAGGCAGGTTTTCGGGATGCGCTGCAACAACATCATTATTGCAATGAACGGCAGGGGCAGCATTCATATTTAATTTAAAATTATACTCCATACATAATTGAGATGCTACTTCAGACGCCCATCGCAAGAACGTAGTGTCTTCCGGGTTCTTGCCCGCAATCACATTATTCATAATTCGCACAAATACATCCCTGAAAATTATCTCCGCAGCATATTTGTCTTTTACGGCTGCATACACTGTATTATAGATCCTGTCTTTATACAGGTCGGTTAGTGTTGCCAGCGCTACCGGGTTATTACTCAGGTAAAACTGTAACAGTTTCTCATCGGGCATTTCCATTGGGTTTTTCATCAGGGTAAATTTTGGCTTTATAGGTTACAATCACGGTGTAAAGGTTGGATATTAGGATTGCGTGGTTAATAGTCATGCACGGGCATTTGCTGTAGTTATAATTCGAGGAGAAAGAAAAAAATGGAGGGGTGGGATTTTTATTGTGTGCGTGGAGGAGTTTTTTTGCACATGAGTTTACAACAAGGGGATTATTTTTTTGGAGGGTTGAGCGATTTTTTATTTACTGTTTTTAACGCTTGTGCATTTTGTTGGCTTAGGATTTGTTTGCCGGTTTTGGCCTCGATAGCTTTTCTGGTGTTGCCAGCAATATCACCGCCCTGCTTTGCAATTACTTTGTTTTCGTCAAAGTTTTTTGGTTTTTTCTCTTTGCTTATTTCTTTGGTGGATGCTTCAGCCAGCATATTCAGCACCAGTTCCAGGTTGGTCATATTGTCCCGGAGGTTTTCTTTCTTCAGGTTTTTATGCTGCTTGTATTCTTTTACTGTTTTGCCGCTCCATCCTTTTGTAATGATATCAGTTAACGTTGCAAACTCCTGGCCTTTCTTTACGCCACGTTCTTCCCACTCATCGGTCAGTTCCTTTCTTACTTCAATACTCTTTAGCCTTTGATTTATCCAGTTTTTGCTATAGCCGAGTTTCAGGTAATTTTCCATTGCCCTGTCAATGCTCAGCTCTGGGTTTTGCGATTCTTCTATTCTTTCGTAGCCGGTTTTAGCCAGCCATTGCTTAAAGGGCTCTGCTTTGGGCGAAGGGATGGATTGGATGAGGCGGAGCAAATCTTCTGTTTGTAAACAATCGGTGGCATACATTTTACCATCTGATGCCGTGAATTTCAGTTGTACGATTTTTTCGTACAACTGGCTTCCCTCTTTTATCAGTTTCTTTTTTAAATCTGTCCAGTAGCGTTTGGGTATGCTGCTTCCAGTCAAAATCTCTATCACATCAATTACTGAAAAATACCATTGCTCTTTTTCTGCATCCCAATGACTGCGGATTTGTTTATGTTCAAAAAGTTTTATGTTGCTCATGGTGGTTTGTTGTTACAGCAAAATAAAGAGTTTTTATTGAATGTCAAAATATTTAGTAAATTTGAGTCTAATAAAATTAGCTAGTTTTTATGGAAGCGAAACAACTTTACATTGTATCTCCCAGAACAGAGATTGCAATAAAAGTTTTTTGTATAACGCAAACAACGGAAAAATTGAAAAGGGAGAAGGTGAAAGGAAAAGAAAATGCTAGTAAAACGTATTTTGAAATGAGAGAAAAAGTCAGGCAGTTGATTGAAGAGTTGGGTGGGACAATGTAAGAGCATTTAATAAATACTATGGACAAATAAAGTACCTTATGAGTTAAGGTAATTTTTAATTCTTGCGACCGCAACATCAATAAATTTGGGATTGTTGAATAGTGTCTTTTTTCTGTCACTCCAATTTTCCAAATAGGCTGTAATTTCTTCGGTTGACTGCGCTTTGTTTTCAGTTATAATAAAATCAATGGTAGATAGTAATTCTAAACCGAAAGAAGAGTAGAACCCAGAGAGAAAAGATTTTGTATTATTTGCAATGCTCTGATAAATTTTATTTTCAGGTTGTTGAAGATATTCTTTAACATCAGTTTCTCCGTCAGGTATAATTCCCAATTCTTCAAAAGGCTTTTTATCTTTTGAACTGTATCCGGAAATATAACTGCCATTCAAATAGTAAAGCACATGCTTCACTTTGCCGGAGTAAGGTCCGTAAAAGTTTGGCTTATACTCTAGATTAAAAATCTCTTTTGCGCCAAAACGCTGAAGAAAATAAGCGATTTTTTCTGCTGCAAATTCGGAAACAAACTCACCGTTTTTTACAAGGTCATAAAGGGTATCCAACAGCATTGCCCTGGCTGGTGTAAGTTTTGCCCTTTCTTTTTTTAAGACTTCCTGAATCTCGGGAGTTGGCTCGTAAATGTAGATTTCGCTGTTAACTTTAGAAAGGTGTTTTTCAAGTATTTGTTTTACCTGAATCCAGTTAAGCCCGCCGTTACCAGCGCCAAGGGGTGGAAGTGCTATGGATGTAATATTTTTTTCTTTAATAATTTCCATAAGATTCTTTAATCCCTCTTCTATGTAACTATACTCAGATGGTTTACGCCAATCCGTTTTAGTTGGAAAATTGATTATTATTTTTTCACCTGTGTGTAAAGAGGAATCTTTTGTAACAAGGAGTTTTCCAATGCCGATTGTTCCTTCCTTGCAGGCTTTTATATACTGCCTAGTATTTTCAGGAAACTGTTGTTTAAACTGTAGAGCAACACCCTTACCCATTACACCAATAGTGTTTACGGTATTCACCAAAGCCATAGCCTTGCTGTCAAGTAAATTCCCTTTGATGTAATGAATCATGGGTCAAAAATAATATTCAGGTTTTATAATCAGTTTTTTATTTTGAAATCCCTGCATCTGTTGTATTTCCTGCTCTGCTACAGCATTATAAACAACAAATCCTAAGACAGCATCTGTTGGTATATCTCCAGACACAAGAAATTCAGCCTCCTTTCTTCGCTTTAAATCAAGGTCGTTTTCGTCATTCCAGTATTTTCGCTGTATAGCTTTCCTGTCTATTAAATTTTCAATATTCAATCTATCAGCAGGAGTATAGAAATTTGTAAAAACGTCTATTGCATGTCCATCGCTAAATACATAATCCAGCCCTTGTTGTTCAATTGCTTCTACTGAAGAGACACAATAAACAATATCTTTTGCAGATGTTGCCAGTACTCCATTAAAGCCCTTTTGTATTACATAGAGCATTGGCATCCTTGCATCAAAATAAAAGGGAATATAACTGCCGAGCATTCTGTCATTGGGCAATAAGAATGTATCTCTTACGCTAATTAAACTGCTATCTCCAATGGAAACATAAGCTGGGTTTCGGTTGGGAGAACTAATATGAGTAATGCCATGTTGCAAAATATGTGGGATATTTTGCAGGTGCGTCATGCGGAAGAGTAGTATTTTATTGTTCTCTGGCACTATTATTTTCTATTTTCTCAATGACTGCGCCGACAGGAAAATTTGAATCTATCTTCTCCTTGTGATGTTTAATCTTCCCAAATAATACTCAAAATAGTTTTGTATCTCTTTGTGGGAATACAATACTCATAAAAGTCTGTATCCTCTGTATCATTTTCGTTCAGATTGAACCAAGTAGATTTATTTATTCCCTGTGCTTTTTCTTCCATTGTATAAACAAAAGCATAATCTTTTTGAATATACTCCATGGCAACTGAATCTGTTGGCGGTGCAAGTCGGGCATAGTCGCCAAGCCAAACATTTAATCTGTCTGATTTTTTCCAATACTTAACTCTGCCATTCTCAACAAACACAATACAAATCGGGTGAAGGTCTGATTGTAAATACTTTAAAACTGTTGCTGTTAAACTTGCCTTGAATCTTTCTGCAAGCTGCTTTATAAGAAGAGGAGAAAACTTTTTTCCCTTTGCCTCCTTCATAAACAATTTTTCAGGCATCAAAAGTTCGCTTGCAAATTCGTTCGCTTCTAATTCCTGTGTTCCATTCTTCAGTATCTTTTCCATCCCTGAAATGATATTAAAGTTTGAAAAAATATCGTCCGGTAGTTTCATTCCTTTGTGCATTATCAAATGCCCGATTTCATGTGCTGCAACAAATCGTTTTCTTTCTAGAAATTGAATTTGTGAGTTTACTTTAATAACCGCTTTGGTCTCACCAAAAATTATTTTACCATCGCAATGTTTTAGTTCTTCTTCAATAAGCATAGCATCAAGTCCGGCAACAAATAAATCCATCGGGAAATCTGTGATTTCGTCTAAACCACAATCTGCCAACAGTTTTTGTGCTTGTATATGAGCATTAGTGCTTCTTTTCATTTTCGTCTAATTGCTCTAAAAGTTGAACAAGATTTTTGTCCTTAATGATTTCAATAATTTCCTCTTTAGAAAGTTTGTCAAGATTGCGATGCAAAGCAAGTGAAGTGTTTCCTTGAATGAGTTGTTTGAGAATCGCAATTGGCTTTTCAATACTTAATTGAAGTGCTTGCTCAAATTTTTCTGCAAGTGCAAGTAAATATTCGTTGTGTTTTTTCTTTGCTGTTGCCTTCGCTAAAAAGATGATTTGCTTTTTCTTCTTTTCATATTCAGCCATATCTTGAATATCACTTTTCAGTGAATCCTTTATTGTGTCTTTGTCGGCTTCCAAATAGAAGTTGAACAAAGCTTCGTCGATTTTGTCTTTGATTTCTTTGTTCATATGATAGTGATTGCTTGAGTTTTAATCTTTTCTCTTTTGCGTTCAAGCCGCTTTATGATTACATAAACCTCTTTTACATCAATTCCTAAATCTTTTGCAATATCTGCTGGCTTGAAAATTCCATCCATCCAATATTCAAAAACCGTAAGCTCATCATCGTCTGAGCCTGCTTTTTTAAATAGTTCAGAAGCTTCTTTTCTTTTTTCCTCTATGTTGATTAAGGTTTCGTTTACTATAAGCTCGGGAAAATCGTTTGAATGATTATTTTTCATCGTTGTGAAAAAATTGGAGATATCGCTTTTTAGACATCCGAAAAGAAACAACCGAAATGAACATGCTGAACTATCCCAATTTCTGGTTCCTTCCATTACCTTTAAAATGATGTCCCCTACAAAGTCAACAGGGGATTTGCCGTTGAAGGTTTTTTCTCCAACAGACTTTAAACGGGATATGGCATAGGCATTCATTCTGTCTATGACCTCATCCATATCCTCGGACCGTATTGTTTCGGCAAGATTCATTTGTTTTTCTATAATAGTATGCTAAGGTCTGAAAAATATTTGCCACTCAATGGCAAATATAATTAGATTCTTAGCATAACATATTGAAGCCTACTTTCTGCCACATTGACCGCACAAATCTGTTGGTAACATTTTTGGTAGGATTGAGGTTGTTTAAAAATTAAATCTGAATGAGTTTCAAATATTACAAAATCACACCGCTTATTATTTCAATCATTGTCCTCTCGGGCTTGATTGATTACTGTGTTGGCGAATGGATAAACCCTTTACTGGTTCAATATCTGTCTAAAGGAAGTCATTTCAGAGTGCCGACTACTGTGAGCATTCTTGGAATGTTTTTTCTTCTCTACAATCAGGTGCTTTGGAAATTGCCTGTTTTCAATCTATTGATGGCTGTTCCCAATATGGCTGGTAGATATGAGGGAAACGTAAAGTTCAAATGGAACGGTGTGGACGGTGAAAAGCCCTGCTTCATTGAGGTTGTGCAAACTGCTTCCAAAATAAAGGTGCATACTTATTTCAGTGATGGAGCAAATGAGAAAACATCTTCAAAAAGTTTAATAGAGGATATTAAGCAAGATGAAGATGGGTTCTTTGATATTTATCTATTCTACCTGAACGGCGGCACAAAGCAAAACGGCGGTTTGGATTGCCACGAAGGGGCAAATAAACTTCGCTTTCACCCAGGTAAAGATGGGAGCAGTAACAGTTTAATGGGGCATTACTTTACGAATCGCCAAATGCAAACAAGGGGTGAAATTGAAGGCACTCTTATTTCAAATCACCTTCAAGGCAAATTTTAATTTAGTAATTATGGCAAATTGCAACGAACATTTTGAAAAGTATAACGGTGAAATCAGATTGACTGATGCCCGTAGAAAAAAGTTGAAGGGTTCAAGAAAAGAACTCCGCAACAAAGTTAGAAAGTGGTTTAAAGAAAATAAGCCCAATGAAACTCAACCAAAGTTTAGTGGTCAGGGTTCAATGTCAATGGACACAATCATAAATCCTATCCCACGAAAGGTGATGGAAGAAAAGGCGGAAGTAAGTAAACTTTATTATGATGTTGATGACGGAATTTATTTTGAAGGAGATAAAAGTGTTGCTGACAGACCAACACCTACAACATATCACAACTGGGTTTATGAAGCGGTGAAGGGTCATACTAATACGGACCCGATTGATAAAAACACTTGCGTAAGAACGCTGTTTGCAGATGGTCATAATATTGACCAGCCGATTTATTACAAGAAAGGAAACATTCCTGAACTGGCTCATAAAAAGAATGGCTACATTGATAGCGACCCAAAAGCATTTACAGAATGGTTCAATGATAAAGCAGAAACGGAGCCACAGCTTAGGGACTTGACGAGATTTGGAAAAGGGTGGTGCGATAAAAGAGATTTTGAAAATGAAAGCAAGCCAATGCCTACCGGTTTAATCATTACCATTCTGATAGCTGAAAATGCTGTTTACAGAAAAGACAGGGATGATATTGCCCTAAAAGAAACGCTTGTTAATATTGAATCAGTCCTAAAAAATAATTTTGCTTGCTATCGACCTACAACTCCAAAAGGCGAAAACCTCTTAAAGGATTATGCTCATAAAGATTATTTTATGAAATGTCTTTTTGATTTTATTGAAGATGCCAAAAAAGCACTGGAGGAAATAAATATTCGTAAGGCAACTGAATTGTGGCGTAAACATTTAAGCAATAGATTTCCTTTAGGTGAGGACAAAAATGAAGCTTCAAATTCTTCTGCTGGTTTGGCTGCAATGATACCACCAACTACAAAGCCATACGCCCAATAATGAAGAATGAAAAATTTGAGGAAGATATT
The DNA here is from genome assembly GCA_029561305.1 of Bacteroidota bacterium. Lineage (GTDB taxonomy): Bacteria > Bacteroidota > Bacteroidia > Chitinophagales > Chitinophagaceae > Ferruginibacter. Next base: position 36,043 of record JAKQJG010000055.1, read on the forward strand.
ATATCCATTCCAGAAATATTCAATAAGCTAAGCATTGTGGAACTGGATGGAGAAAAAATCCTTAAAGGCGAATTGGATATTATTGATACTACTGGCAAACCTTGGGATACTTATCAAATAGAAATTAAAGGCAGCGATGGCTATCCTTATTCTTTCCCAAAACTTTTTGAAACTGCAAATGCTTTTCCAAAAATTCTTGATTGGCATGTTTATGAGTTTAATGATAAATCTTGTTGTGTTGATGTAACTCCTAACGAATTAATTATTTGTAAAAGCGGCTTGAATATAATTGATTATATAGAACGCTTCGTTATTCCATACTTTGCCAATCAATCTTTTAGAATTCGAGAGGGCTATTATTTATATGGCGAATATGCCCATGGGATTTTTGGAAGAATTCAATTTTATCAAAGTAAACTAAGAGCTAAAAATCCGAATGAACTTCTTAGAATGTTTTACTTAATAGTAAATGACTATAACCCTGAAAGAACTGCATTTTGCCCGTTTTGTTCAAAAACAAAATTTCGGAAATGCCATAAAGCTGCTTTTGCGGAACTTTCAATAATAAAGGATTTTCTTTATTGGGATGGCTCAAAACAGCTTATTCCATTTTTCACTGCTAATCCAGATTACAAATTGCCCTAAACAATGAAACGATTTTTTGCTTTAAATTTTTCCCCCCACCCCCAAACCTCCACCTCCCCTTTCGTACCTTCGCCCCATGCGCAATTATTTAGATGAACTGAACGAACCCCAGCGTGAAGCAGTAACCCATATCAACGGTCCATTAATGATCATCGCTGGTGCAGGCAGCGGCAAAACAAAAGTGCTCACCACCAGGATTGCCCACCTAATGGCAAGCGGTGTGGATGCGTTTAATATCCTGGCATTGACCTTTACCAACAAAGCCGCCAAGGAAATGAAGGAAAGGGTGGAGAAAACCCTGGGCAACAGCGAAGCAAGAAATTTATACATCGGTACCTTTCACAGTGTGTTTGCAAGGATACTAAGAGGTGAGGCCAATAAGATCGGTTATCCTACCAGTTTTACCATTTATGATACCGACGATGCCAAGAGTGTACTGAAGACGGTGATCAATGAAATGGAACTGGATGATAAAATTTATAAACCCAATACGGTTTACAACCGGATCTCATCCGCCAAAAACAGCCTGGTAAGCCCCGAAGAATATAAGAATGACTGGGCA